>NC_018526.1:1650739-1980887 GCF_000294495.1 Streptococcus suis S735 | reverse complement strand
ATTTTCCCCCTTTCACATTATATTCGTTAGAATAGTGTACCATAAAAAACAAAAGTTTTCCACAGATAATTTTTAAAATCCACACTGTTAAGAAAAGTTTTCCACAAGATGTGAATAAAAGTCAGAACCCTTGCTGGTCCTGACTTTTTGTAATGATTTTAGTGTGGAAAAGAGTGTTTATAAAAATAAATTGTAAACAAGTCTATTTAAAATTGTTGATAATTCTTTCGAATTCATCGAGGTCATTAAAGCTAATCCGAATTTCTCCGCTCCCGTTTTTCTTCTTGATAATTTTTGTAGCTGTTCCAAGAGTTTTACTGAGTGAATCTTCCTGTTCTTTTAAAAATTGGTCGCGTTGTTTAAGCTTAGTGTGTTTTTTCTTATTTGCAGCTATTAATTTTTCAAGCGTACGCACACTTAAATCCTTTGATAAAATGAGTTGAACCCATTCGGCTTGCTTTTCTTCTGAAAATGACACCAATTGTCGCGCGTGCCCTTGTGAAATTTTTCCTTCTTCTACAGCTTGTTTAGTCTGAGATGATAGATTTAGTAGGCGCAATAAATTACTGATATATGGTCTTGATTTTCCCATGATTTGAGCAACTTCATCATGTGTTAACCCTCTACTAATCAATTTTTGATAAGAGGCTGCTTCTTCTATCGGATTTAAGTTAGAACGCTGCAGATTCTCTATGATAGCCTGATAGAGTAAATCATCATCAGTCAGTTCTTTTACCACTGCTGGTATTGTAGTCAGTCCAGCTAATTGACTGGCTCGCAACCTTCTTTCTCCAGCTAATAATTCGTATCCGATAATAGAAGATTTTCTTACAATAATCGGTTGAATTAAGCCATTTTCCTTAATAGATTGAGCGAGCTCAAGTAGCTCCTTTTCATCAAAATGAATTCTTGGCTGATAGGGATTGGGATGGATTTCTGAAATATTTAGTGTACGTAATTCTTCCATATATCCTTATTCTAGCAAAAAAAATGAGACTTTACAATTGTGTAAAGTCTCATTTGTCAATTATTCGCTAAGTTCTTCTGTAGAATGTGTCAACTTAATGTCAACAGTTTGTTTCTGATTATTGCGGTAATAAGTTACAGTGATTGTATCTCCAATTTGATGTTTGTAGAGAGCGCTCTGGAGGTCACTCTTATTTTGAATAGCTTCTCCGTCAATCTCAGTAATAACATCAAAAGTTTCTAATTTTCCATCTGCAGGTAGCCCACTTTGTGTAGAGACAATTACTACACCGGATGTTAATTCCGTATTTGATAATCCAGCTTTTTCTAATTGACTAGTTGACAAGGTCGTCAAGTTAACCATATGAACTCCAAGAGCAGGTCGGCTAACTTGTCCAGTTTTTTCAAGCTGATTGATAATAGCTACGGCATCATTTGCAGGAATAGCAAATCCCAACCCTTCTACAGCCACGCCTGAGCTATTTGCAGAACTTGAGGTAATTTTGCTAGAGGTAATGCCTATCACTTGTCCTTGGGTATTGATTAACGGTCCGCCAGAGTTTCCAGGGTTGATAGCTGTATCAGTTTGAATAGCGTTAGTTGAGATTGTTTGTCCATCTTTTGATTGTGAAGTAACTGTCCGACTTAAGCTAGAAATAATACCCTGGGTAACTGTATTGGCGTAGACGCTACCTAGAGGACTACCAATTGCGATAGCAGTTTCTCCAACTTTAATTGTATCGGAATCAGCAAATTCAGCAACAGCAGTGACTTTATCTGCTGATATTTTTATAACAGCTATATCAGAATATGTATCGGAACCAACAAGTTCACCGCTAATTTTTTCTCCAGATGCTAAAAGGATATCAATCTTTTCTGCGTTATTAATAACATGCGTATTTGTCACAATATAGGCATATTGACCATATTTTTTATAGATAACCCCAGACCCCTCTCCAGCAACAGCTAGTTCGTCAGATGATTCAATATTTCCAAAGATAACACCAAGACTATTGTTGGCTGATTTTTGGTAATTAATAACAGACACAACAGCATTTTGTACTTTCTCTACAGCTTTTGTGGTGGAAGTTTCATTATTATATTGAACATTGCTGACACTAGTGATAGCAGAATTTGCTTGTTGCACCTGTGGCTGGAAGAAAGAGGCTGACAAGGCCCCGATAAGACCCCCAAAAAATCCAATTACAAATAAAATCGCAAATTTCAAATATTTTTTCATATAAGGAATCCTTTCCATTTCTTTAATTTTCCTTAAGAGTACTATTTCTTTCTTAATTATAACTTAAAGTTTTCAAAAATCAATCCACAACCTGTGGATAACTCTGTGAATTATGTGAAAAACTGTAGCCATATCCTGATTTTCTAAAAATATTTTCTGTCGTATGCTTGTGGATATGTTACAATTATTTTATGAAAATAAAATTGATTACCGTTGGAAAATTGAAAGAAAAGTACCTCAAAGAAGGTATTGCAGAATATAGTAAACGATTGGGACGATTTACTAAGTTGGATATGATTGAGCTTCCTGATGAAAAAACACCAGATAAAGCCAGTCAGGCAGAGAATGAACAAATATTAAAAAAAGAAGCCGATAGAATTATGTCTAAAATTGGAGAGCGAGATTTTGTCATTGCCTTAGCGATAGAAGGGAAACAATTTCCATCGGAAGAATTTAGTCAAAGGATATCTGACATTGCAGTAAATGGGTATTCAGATATAACTTTTATCATCGGTGGTAGTTTGGGTCTCGATTCTTGTATTAAAAAAAGAGCTAATTTGTTGATGAGTTTTGGACAGTTGACACTTCCCCATCAACTAATGAAATTAGTTCTCATCGAGCAGATTTATCGTGCATTTATGATTCAGCAGGGAAGCCCATATCATAAGTAGTTTCACGTGAAACAAGGAGTGAAAATGAATCAAAAAGAGTATCGTGTTTTTGAGGGATTGAGAATTGCTTGTTCATTAACGTTTATCAGTGGTTATTTAAATGCCTTTACTTTTGTGACTCAGGGTGGTCGCTTTGCTGGCGTACAATCTGGAAATGTTATTTCCCTAGCTTATTTTTTAGCTAAAGGTGATTTTGCGCAGGTAGTTAATTTTTCCATTCCCATTTTATTTTTTGTATTCGGACAATTTTTTACCTACTTAGCAAGAAGGTATTTTGAAAAACAAACATGGTCTTGGCACTTTGGTAGTAGTGTAATGATGTTAGTTCTTATTTTACTAACTATCATTCTCTCACCTATAATGCCTGCGTCTTTTACAATTGCTAGTCTAGCCTTCGTAGCCTCTATTCAAGTAGAAACATTTAGAAGGTTACGAGGTGCTCCGTATGCCAATGTGATGATGACAGGGAATGTCAAAAATGCTGCTTATCTCTGGTTTAAAGGAGTTATTGAAAAAGATTCAGAACTTAGAAAAACAGGTAGAAACATCTTATTGACCATTATAGGGTTTATGCTAGGTGTCATCATATCTACTCACCTATCCTTCCAATTTGAAGAATATGCCCTTATTGGTCTGATTTTGCCAGTGTTATATATTAATTATGAATTATGGCAAGAAAAAAGACCTACTCGAGGTAGGTCTAAATGATTCCAGCAGGATTCGAACCTGCGACCGTTCGCTTAGAAGGCGAATGCTCTATCCAGCTGAGCTATGGAACCTTAACCATTTTATTTTACATTAAACAAAGCACTCTGTCAATACAATAAAAAATCAAAAAATGTATTGACAAACAAAGTCACATGTATTATACTAGTTATTGTTCTAAAAATGGTCCGTTGGTCAAGGGGTTAAGACACCGCCTTTTCACGGCGGTAACACGGGTTCGAATCCCGTACGGACTATTTCTTCCGCCATAGCTCAGTTGGTAGAGCGCATGACTGTTAATCATGATGTCACAGGTTCGAGCCCTGTTGGCGGAGTAGATAAAGCATAGGAAACCTTGAGAAATCAAGGTTTTTTGTTTTTTACAAGAAAAAACCGAGAAAGTTTAGTATTCTCGGTTCTTAGAATAATAGTATCCAATGAATTGATAGGAGAAAAATACAAAAACTGCACCAAAAGAAATCAGTAAACCTAGATAGAAACCATTTGGTACAAAGGTTAAAACTAGTTTAGTTTGACCTGGACTTACATCCACTTTCATAAAACCATCTTGCGCTTTTTGGATTTTGATAGGTTTACCATCAATGGTTGCATTCCATCCTTTATCATAGGGTAAAGTAAGGAGGAGTGAGGATTCTTTATCGGTTACAAAATCAACAGTTACTTTATTACCATCAGTTTTTGTTACTACTTGTTTTTCTTGGAGAATGGAAATAGCCTGTTGGAAAGCTAATAAGTCCAATCGATAAAATTGTGGTTTATCAAAAGAAACTTGATTATTTTCAGGAAAATATACATTGACTTGAACCTGTACATCTGTAGTAAAGCTCCCCACATTGAAGAAAGAGAAAGCATTATCTAGTGTAAACTCACTTGACTGATTGTTGACAGTAATGACAACTTTTTTTTGATTCTCATTTGAGAATGTTAAATTTGGCAAATTTAAGTATACTTGGCTATTTGCAGGTATATTTACTAAGAAAGTTGCTTTTGCAGCATCCTCATTGTCCACTTTGTTGACAGTCATTCGATTGCTCAGTTCAACTGTATTTTGTGAAACAACATCTGATAAAGTGTGGTAGTATTTTTGAGATAGCCCTGTTAGTTGATTAAGAAAATTTGTTTGATTATCGAGAGTCAGATTTGTAAAATTGACATCTTTGTAAATCCCTTCAGTCAATAGGGCTAACCCTAGATTAAAACTATTTTCGTAAAGATTAATAGTAGACTGACTCTGATTCAGTGTGAAACCAAACTTATTTGGGTCCGTAGTAGCTAAATTATATTTGACTCCGAATAGGCTATCAGCAATGATTGTATTATTCTGATAGCGAAGATTCAAATTGGTACCATCTGAACGGAAACCGAGCTTATCTAGTACTGAGCTGGAAGCACGATTTCGAATGGAGGAGAATTGAGAAATACCGTTGTAATTGAATTTCATGCTATCATTGCCAGTTTGTGGTAATAGACGTTCTATACGATAAAATGAATCAGTTGTAGTCTTTGTAGACTTTACAATACTGTCAATATCTGTCAATTTTTCTTCATAGTTTGATCGGCTAGGAAAATGCCATTCATCAGAAATCCCCTGAACCTGATAATGACTATGTAATCCAAGTTCTAAGAAAGTGAAGAACAATAAAACAATATTAATCCATTTTAAGGATGATTTATAGCGAATCATTGCTACAAAAAGAATGAAGTAGGCTATTAGAAATTCTAGTGTGAGTAGGAAATTTACATCCGTTAGAAACTCATAATGATCTCTAAAAATAAAGGTAGAAGTAAAGCAAATGAGTAAAAATGAAACAATCAGAGTAAAATTTTTAATACTTACTTGACGTAGTCGTACCAATGTCTCTGCTGCTAAATAGATAACGGTTATTGATAGAGCCCATGCATAACGATAGAGGAACATGTTTGGCGCATGCATACCTTGCCAAAAAAGATTGAGTGGTTGTAGGTAGAAACTTGAAATAATGAATGTAAAGAATAGAGCATAGGAGAGTTTGACAGTTGGTTTTATTTCTTTTAATGTAAAGAATAATAAAGCGAGTATTAATGGAACGAGACCAACAGAGATCATGGGAATAGAACCGAATTTTGTTGTATCAAAGCTACCAACTAAGTTTTTTGCAAAGAAGTCCAGATACCAAGAGTCTTCGGTTTTTAGGTTGACAATTTTTGTAAATGTCTCACCATGAGTTTTTAAATCCAAGTAGGTTGGTAACAACATGAACATGCTGCTTAGAGCAGATAAAATTGACACTATTGTAAAGTTGATAAATCTTTTGATTCTCTGACTATCTATCCATGATAATTGAACCAATGTCCATAATGTTAGAAAAATAGCCACCATATAACCGAAGTAATAGTTTTGGATAAACAAGCATGTTAATGTTATGTAGTAGAGAATCGGACCCTGTTTTTTTAATAATCGATGCAATCCAAGAAGAACGAGTGGGAGGAGTATAAAAACGTCTAGCCAGTTGTTTATTTCTAATTGACTTGTACTAAAACTCATCAGAGAAAAACTAGTAGCGAGTAATAGTGCCCATTCTTCTTTCAAATTTTTATGGATACCCTTTAGACTGAAATAAGTTGACAACCCAGTCAATCCAAATTTGACAATAGTGACAAGGTAGATAGCGTCAGGCATGGATTGTAAATCAAAGAAAAAGACAATTGGAGATAGGAATGAACCTAGGTAATAGGAGGATAGAGCATAAAAATTGAGTCCTAAACCACTTGAAAATGTGTAAAATAAAGAGCCGTCTCCGTGTAAAGTATTTCGTAATGTTTGATTAAAAATAACATACTGATGGAAACCATCACTGGCCAATATTGTTGTATCACTTCCCCACCAGATTCCTTGAAATGCTAAGACGATAGAAATAATAGTCAGCGGAATAAGGAAAGATAAGAGATAATAAATGGATGTTTTTGTAAATATTTTTTTCATAGATTTAAAAGAAAAGGAAGTGGGAAAGAACTTGACCGGTCAAAAAAGAGTTCGTCAACAAGTCTTTATTTCTAGTTGTTGAGCTGAAACAGTCTATTCCCAGACTGTTTCACTCCCACCCCCGCACAGCTCAAACTGTCTGGGAGACAGTTTGAGGTTGGAGATAAGGCGAACTTTGTTCGCAACAGTCGTAATGGCCAGATTTGGAGTGTGAAACACGAACAAATCTGGCAATCAACCACTGCGCTGAGATGTTGACACGAACTCTGAGAAGAGAGGCTGGGCAAAAGTCCCAGCCTCTTTTTATTATGCTTTCCAAAGTTCTTGTACTTTTGCTTGTACTTCAGCATTTTCCAAGAATTCATCATAAGTTTCGTCGATTCGGTCGATAACACCGTTTTTAGAAATGACGATGATATGGTTTGCTAAAGTTTGAATAAATTCGTGGTCATGGCTGGCAAAGATGATGGACTCTTTAAAAGCTTTCAAACCATCGTTCAGACTGGAAATTGATTCCAAGTCCAAGTGGTTGGTTGGATCATCTAAGACCAAGACATTTGACTTGAGGAGCATGAGTTTTGACAACATCACGCGCACTTTTTCGCCCCCTGACAAGACGTTTACAGGTTTGTTAACCTCATCACCCGAGAAGAGCATACGTCCCAAGAAACCGCGCAAGAAGGTATTGTCATCTTCTTCCTTGCTGGCAAATTGACGGAGCCAATCAAGGATAGATTCGTTTGTATCAAAGTCACGAGTATTGTCTTTTGGTAAGTAGGATTGACTAGTAGTGACACCCCACTTGACAGTACCTTCATATTCAATATCGCCCATAAGAGCACGAATGAGAGCAGTTGTTTGGATGTCGTTTTGACCAATAAGAGCAGTCTTGTCACCTGGGCGCAGGATAAAGCTGATATTGTCAAGAATCGTTTCACCATCAATAACAACTTTCAAGTTTTCAACTGTTAAGAGGTCATTACCGATTTCACGTTCTGATTTGAAGTTGATAAATGGATACTTACGGCTAGAAGGAATGATTTCTTCCAACTCGATTTTGTCCAACATTTTCTTACGTGAAGTAGCTTGCTTAGACTTAGAAGCATTAGCAGAGAAACGGGCAACGAATTCTTGTAGTTCTTTGATTTTTTCTTCTGCTTTTGCATTACGGTCAGCTTGTAGTTTAGCTGCTAGTTCGCTAGATTGTTTCCAGAAGTCATAGTTACCAACGAAAATCTTGATTTTACCGAAGTCAAGGTCGGCCATATGGGTACATACTTTGTTTAAGAAGTGGCGGTCGTGTGACACGACGATAACCGTATTTTCAAAGTCAATCAAGAAATCTTCGAGCCAGTTGATAGATTGGATGTCCAGACCGTTGGTTGGCTCGTCCAAAAGAAGAACATCTGGTTTACCAAAAAGTGCCTTAGCCAAGAGGACCTTAACCTTCTCACCGTTGGTCAATTCGCTCATGTTTTGGTAGTGGAGGTCTTCTGAAATGTTGAGGTTTTGGAGCAATTGAGAAGCTTCACTTTCAGCTTCCCAGCCACCAAGTTCAGCAAACTCACCTTCTAATTCAGCAGCACGAACACCATCTTCATCAGAAAAATCTTCCTTCATGTAAATAGCATCTTTTTCTTTCATGATGCTGTAAAGTTGCTCATTCCCCATGATAACTACGTCAATGACGCGTTCGTCTTCATAGTCGAAATGGTTCTGACGTAGTACAGAAAGGCGTTCGTCTGGTCCAAGTGAAATATGACCTGTTGATGGCTCGATGTCACCAGCAAGAATTTTCAAAAATGTAGATTTACCGGCCCCGTTTGCACCAATCAAACCGTAGGTATTTCCTGCTGTAAATTTGATATTGACATCGTCAAATAATTTGCGATCGCTAAAGCGAAGCGACACGTCTGATACTGTAAGCATAGTTTCTCCTCTATTTCTGTCTATTAGTTTTATTGTACTAGAAAGAACTTGAATTTTCAATGAATTACATTGGAATCAAAATATCTTCATCATAATGTTTATGGTCTTTTTGAAGACTGAAGCCACGTCCACGCACCTGACTCGCAGGCATAACAACCATAAAGGCAGTTTCATCAATTTCTAATACCGCTGTCTCAAGTTTCTGCATTTCTGGAATAGAGATGGTAGTCATCAACATGCGCTTGTCAACTCCTGTAAAGCCACCGATAATTGGAAGTTCTGTCACACCGCGATCAGCAACTTTAGTAATATAGTCTTTAATTTCTTCTGATTTTTGAGAAATAATCATGACATTTCGAGAAGATTGGGTACCAGACATCATGCGGTTGACAATATAAGTAATGGTCATTAGGGCAATAATCGAGTACATAACAGTATCAGTATCGAAGGCAACAAATCCAAGACCAACGATAATACCATCAATAATAGCCATTGTCAGACCTAATGATAAAGGGGTGTACTTGTGAATAAATTGAATAAGAATACCTGTTCCACCAGTAGAAGAATTTCCAAGGAAGACAAGCCCAAGTCCAAAACCTAGGATAATTCCACCGAAAATAGCAGCTAGGAGAGGATTTTCTGTCAAGTTGGGTAAACCTGCTGTCAACTTGATGCAAAGAGGATAGATGATAGCACCATAGACAGTTTTGATAAATACAGATTTTCCTAAGAAAAACCAACAGATGATTAATAAAGGGATGTTACAGTAGAGGACAAAATCAGACGGACTCCACCTCAGAAGAGCATTGAGTGCGATTGCTAAACCTCCGACACCACCAGATACGATATTATTCTCTAGAAAAAAACTGTTAAATCCAATGGCCATGACAACTGATCCGAGTGTGACAGAGATAAAGTCCTTTATACGTTCTTTCATATATTCTCCTTGGTTAGTGTTATAAAAGCAATTTCTATTATCCCTAATTTAGACAGTATCGTCAAGGCTTTGTCAGCTTGACTTTCTAATTTTTTGCGGTTATAATAGGAATCAATCAGAAGAGTAGTAAGTGGATAATTTTTAGAGAGTTTGTGGTTGGTGTAAACAAACAAGAGTCGCTTATGAATGGACTGAGTGAATAGAATCTGAATAAATAAGGATTCGGCTAGCAGGCCTTATGTGCAAAAAGATGTAAGCTTATTTAATGCTTATAAGTGAGGTGGCACCGTGTCCTTGACGCCCTCGCACAGTTTTCTGTGCGTGGGCTTTTATTATGTAAAAGGAGAACATTTTATGAGTAAACCGATTATCCTAACAGGAGACCGTCCAACAGGCAAATTACATATTGGACATTATGTTGGTTCGTTGAAAAATCGTGTTTTATTACAGGATGCAGGTCAACATGAACTTTTTGTCTTTTTAGCAGACCAACAAGCGTTGACAGATCATGCAAAGGAACCGCAAAAGATTGTTGAATCCGTTGGAAACGTAGCACTAGATTATCTAGCGGCAGGACTTGATCCAGCTAAGACAACGATTTTCATCCAGAGTCAAATTCCTGAATTGGCAGAGTTGACCATGTACTACATGAACTTGGTATCTGTTGCACGTCTAGAACGCAATCCTACAGTGAAGACTGAGATTGCTCAGAAGGGATTTGGCGAAGGAATTCCAGCTGGTTTTTTGGTCTATCCTGTGTCACAAGCGGCGGATATTACAGCCTTCAAGGCAAACTTTGTTCCAGTAGGAAATGACCAGAAACCTATGATTGAGCAGACTCGTGAAATCGTTCGTAGCTTTAACCATGCTTACCAGACTGATATTTTGGTAGAGCCGGAGGGCATTTATCCTGAAAATGAGGCAGCTGGTCGCTTGCCAGGTTTGGACGGCAATGCCAAGATGTCTAAATCACTTGGAAATGGTATTTATCTGGCAGATGACATGGATACGCTCAAGAAGAAAGTCATGTCCATGTACACTGATCCCAACCACATCCGTGTTGAAGACCCAGGTAAGATTGAAGGAAACATGGTTTTCCACTATCTTGACGTCTTTGGGCGCGAAGAAGATAAGGCTGAGATTGAGGCTATGAAGGAGCACTATCAACGTGGTGGTTTGGGCGATGTGAAGACCAAACGTTATTTGCTGGACATTTTAGAGAGAGAATTAGGACCAATCCGTGAACGCCGTCTGGAGTTTGCACAGGATATGGGACAGGTCTATGCAATGTTGGAAGCAGGTAGCCAAAGAGCTCGCCAAGTTGCTGCGAAAACTCTTGACCAAGTGAAATCTGCTATGGGAATCAACTATTTTAAATAAGGTTAACAATGAAAGAGCAATGTTGAGAAAATGTTGTTTTTTTCATTTGTTTTACGACGTAGCAAAAAACAAACGTTCGAATTTTATGTATAAGACTGAATAGAATTTTCTGAATTTTTAGGAATGATGATATTAAAGCGAATAATGATTGACAAATGATTTCAAAATGTTATCATAATTAAAATACAAATAGCAATCATGCTACATATTAAATAAGAAAAGAGGAAGAAAATGTCAAACTGGGACACTAAATTTTTGAAAAAAGGCTTTACTTTCGACGATGTATTACTTATTCCGGCTGAAAGTCATGTATTACCACATGATATTGATTTAAAAACACAATTAGCACCAAATTTGACCCTTAATCTTCCGATTATTTCTGCTGCCATGGATACAGTAACAGATAGCAAAATGGCTATCGCTATGGCGCGTGCAGGTGGTTTGGGCGTCATCCATAAGAACATGTCTATCGCGGAGCAGGCAGATGAGGTGCGTAAGGTAAAACGTTCTGAAAATGGTGTCATTATCGATCCATTCTTCTTAACACCAGAACACACCATTGCTGAAGCTGAGAAATTGATGGCTACTTATCGTATTTCCGGTGTGCCAATCGTTGAAACATTGGAAAATCGTAAGTTGGTCGGTATTATCACCAACCGCGATATGCGTTTCATTTCAGATTACTCACAGCCAATTTCGACCAACATGACAAGCGATGAATTGGTGACAGCGCCAGTTGGAACAGATCTTGCGACTGCGGAGGCTATTCTTCACAAGCATCGTATTGAAAAATTGCCATTGGTTGATGAAAATGGTCGTTTGTCAGGCTTGATTACCATCAAAGATATTGAGAAAGTGATTGAGTTCCCAAATGCTGCGAAGGATGAATTTGGTCGTCTCTTGGTTGCGGGTGCTGTTGGTGTTACATCTGATACTTTTGAACGTGCAGAAGCCCTTTTTGAAGCGGGTGCAGACGCGATTGTCATCGATACAGCTCACGGTCACTCAGCAGGCGTTCTTCGCAAGATTAAAGAAATCCGTGACCACTTCCCAACTCGTACCTTGATTGCCGGCAACATTGCCACAGCTGAAGGAGCTCGTGCTCTTTATGAAGCTGGTGTTGATGTTGTGAAGGTCGGTATTGGACCAGGTTCAATCTGTACAACACGTGTTATCGCAGGTGTCGGTGTACCACAAGTGACAGCTATCTATGATGCAGCTGGTGTTGCGCGTGAATATGGTAAAACGATTATCGCTGATGGTGGTATCAAGTATTCAGGAGATATTGTCAAGGCACTTGCCGCTGGTGGTCATGCCGTTATGCTTGGTTCTATGTTTGCAGGAACTGATGAAGCACCAGGTGAGACAGAAATCTTCCAAGGTCGTAAGTTCAAGACCTATCGTGGTATGGGCTCTATCGCTGCCATGAAACAAGGTTCAAAAGACCGTTACTTCCAAGCATCTGTCAATGAAGCCAACAAACTTGTTCCAGAAGGAATTGAAGGACGTGTAGCCTATAAAGGTTCTGTTGCAGATATGATTTTCCAAATGGTTGGTGGACTTCGCTCAGGTATGGGCTATGTAGGTGCTGGTAACTTGACTGAATTGCATGAAAATGCACAATTCATCGAAATGTCAGGTGCTGGTTTGAAAGAAAGCCATCCACACGATGTTCAAATCACAAACGAAGCTCCAAACTATTCAGTTCAGTAAAACAAAAACAAGACCCTCTTGGCAGGGTCTTTCAGATTGAAGAAAAAGTCCATTTTGGACAATTTTCTTCAATCTTTTTTTCTTTATATTGAAAATAAAAAAACTCTCAGAAACGCCGAAATATCAATATTTCTAAGAGTTTAATAACTTGCTATCTTTCGCAAACTTCTTCAATTTTTTATATTTTTAGGAGTTTGTCTACGTTCTGCAAGACCCTCTTGACAGGGTCTTTACTTTTTTGTAAACTTTATTGACGATAGTGTAAACAATCTTATTCTGACTCAGTAACCTTACCAGACTCAATATGGAAGATTTTTAAACTATCAGGTAGCTTATGTAAATGGTCTAAAGATGTCGTTGTAATAAATGTTTGAATCGTATCTGTAATAGTTTCTAATAGTTTGATTTGACGATTATTATCCAGCTCACTCATAACATCATCTAAGAGTAGAATTGGGTACTCTCGTGTGACTTCTTTCATCAGCTCAATTTCAGCTAGTTTGAGTGACAGAACGAGACTGCGGTGCTGACCTTGGCTAGCATAATGGGCATTCATTCCATTTATAAAGAAAGCTACATCATCTCGATGTGGTCCAACTCCTGTATTTTTCTTAAATAAATCACGTTTACGAGACTTTTCTAGTTCCGTCAAGAATTTGTCAATTAAATTGACATCATCTGTCAATTCGATTGAGGTCTGGTATTCGATTGTCAATTCTTCCCGATTGCCAGATATTTCTTGAACTTTTCTATTTCCGAATTCCTCTAATTTCTTTAGAAAGTCAATACGATGTTGGATAACACGACTACCATATTCAGCAAGTTGCTGATCTAACACAGATAGGAAGTTCTCATCAATCTTATCTGTAGATTTGAGGTAAGTATTTCTTTGTTTTAAAACGTGGTTATAATTCGATAGGTCAGAGAGATAGAGTGGCTTGATTTGCCCGAGCTCGACATCGATGAACTTTCTTCTCAAAGCAGGCGCACCTTTTATCAGCTGTAAATCTTCAGGGGCGAAGAGAACAACATTCATGTGGCCGATATAGTTGGAAAGCTTGGCTTGTTTGAGATGGTTGACCTTGGTCACTCGTCCCTTGTCTGTCAAGTGAATGTCAAGGGGAACTTTACCGCTTGTGCGATGGAGTAAACCAGAAATAGATAATTCCTTTTCTTGAAACTGTAGTAGGTCCTTATCTGTCCGTGTTCGATGACTTCGTGTTAAGGCTAAAACATAGATAGATTCTAGAATATTGGTTTTTCCTTGGGCGTTTTCGCCTAAAAAGACATTGAGCCCTTTGTGGAACTCAATATCTAATTGGTTGTAATTGCGAAAATGTTGTAACTCTAATCGTTCTAGCCACATGTCTACATACCAGGGAAACGAACAGGTTTTCTTTCAGTCTTTTTAGTTGCTTTTTTAGGAGTTTTTACCTGTTTCTTATTATTTTTATTTTCTTGATTTAACTTTTTAACGATTGCAGCCACACGTTCTTTTTCAGCTTGATCCTCTTGGTGCTGTTTGATTTCCTCTGCACTAGGAGCGACGATTGTGATGCTGGTGTTGTGGTCTGGGAGTGTGATAACATCTCCGACACGGATTTTTTTTACCGCGTCTTTTTTCATCCTCTCCATTGAAAAGAATGGTATTTTCTTCTAAGAAACCTTTAATGGCACCTCCTGAATGGAGAATACCAGTCGTTTTTAACAATGCTTGTAATGTGATGTAGTCATCAAATAATTTAAATTCCATAAGTCACCTCGTTACAGAATATTATATCACAAAATGGTATAATGGAAGGTACAATGTTTGAAAGAGGAAGACGATGAAATTACAAGAGGGAGTAGATCTTCATTTTATTGATACAGATCAGTTTACGACAAATCGTATACGTATTCGCTTTGCAGCTGAAATGAGTGAGGCTACAGTTGCTGGTCGTGTGTTAGTTGCAAATATTTTTGAAATGGGTAACCAAGAATTTCAGACTGCTCAGGCTGTTCGGAGAAGATTGGCAGAATTGTATGGTGCTCAGTTCTCGACCTCAGTTTCGAAACGTGGTAGGGTGCACTGTGTAGATGTGACAATTTCATATGTCAGTCCTCGTCACTTACCAGAAAATGAGGATATTACAGTGGAGATTCTTGATTTTTTATACACATGTATATTTAGACCACTGAAAAAGGGGCGAGGATTTGATAGCCAGATTTTCGAGGTTGAAAAAACGAATTTAATCAATTTTCTTCAGTCAGAGATAGAAGATAATTTTTATCATGTAGATGTTGAAATGAGTAAGCTTTTTTATAAAGATCCCTCTCTTCAAATTCCACGCGTCGGTAGGCTTGATTTGGTTGAAAAAGAAACAGCAGAATCAACCTTTCAGATTTATCGGAATATGTTGCGTATGGATAAAATTGATATATTTGTCTTAGGGAAGGTTGACAGAGAACAAGTAAAAAGAAAACTTGAAGATTTTGGTTTTACTTATAGAAATCCAAAATTAGAGTTAGAATATCATCAGGAATACTCAAATATCACGCAAGAAAAAATCGAGCGTAAACAGGCAAGGCAGTCCATTTTGGAATTGGCATATCATTTACAGGTGGTTTACAACGATGTAAACTATCCGGCTTTGATGGTATTTAATGGTCTACTGGGTGCTTTCTCCCATTCGAAGTTATTTATGAATGTTCGTGAGAAAGAAAGTTTGGCCTATACAATTGGTAGTCAGGTCTCTATTTTTTCAGGAATGCTAAAGGTCTATGCTGGAATTAGCCGTGAAAATAGACTCAGGGTAATGAAGTTAATTAGTAAACAACTACTTGATTTAAAATGTGGTAAGTTTACAGAAGAAGAATTAGAGTTGACAAAAAACATGTTGATTCATTCAGCAACCTTGGCTCAAGATAGGCAGAATAATTTGATAGAACAAGTATATAATCAAGTTACCTTAGGAAATAGAAATTTAAGTTGGTTAGATTGGATTGAGGCTATCAAATCGGTATCAATAGACGATGTCATTCAAGTAGGACAGATGATTAATTTACAGGCTGTTTACTTTATGGAGGGGACAGAAGAATGAAGTTAGTTGAGAAGAAGTATCCTTACATGAAAGAATCTGTCTTTTATGGGAAAGTTGACAATGGGTTGACAGTTATTTTGCTTCCTAAAGTAGATTTCCATGAGACATATGGAATTCTAACGACAAATTTTGGGGGTATTCATACTCGATTTACATTGGCTAATGGTAATAGTGTTGTTTATCCTGCAGGGATTGCACATTTTTTAGAACATAAGCTGTTTGAAACTGAGAATGAAGAGGATATTATGAATGAGTTTGCTAAATTGGGAGCAAGCGCAAATGCTTATACCAGTTTTAGACAGACTAGTTACTTATTTTCAACGACTCAGAAAGTATTGGAGTCTCTATCACTTTTACAATCTTTTGTTCGAGAACCGTATTTTACAGAAGACAATGTAGAAAGAGAACAGGGGATTATTGAACAAGAAATCGAGATGTATCAAGATGATGCAGATTATCGCTTGTTTACGGGAATTCTATCATCGCTTTATCCAGAAAGTCCTTTGGCCTATGATATAGCAGGGACAGTTGAATCAATTGCTGCAATTACTGCGGATGATTTACATGAGAATTTTGATGTGTTTTATCATCCAAGTAACATGAATTTATTCGTTATTGGTAATTTTGATTTAGAGGCAGTTTGGAAACAAATTTCAAGTTATCAAGTAGCTCAGATGGATAATCCAGCTCAGTCGTTTGAATTGGCAGGTATCCAAAAGTTGCCGATACAGGAACATCTCTCAGAACAATTTGAAGTATCTACCCCAAAATTGGCTGTTGGTTTACGGGGAAATGACGAGGTTGATAAGGAGACTATTCAGAAATATCGGCTTAGTTTACAATTTTTATTTGCCATGTTGTTTGGTTGGACTTCAAAACGCTATCAACAGTTATACGAGCAGGGAAAAATTGATTCTTCTTTCCAGTTCCAATTAGAGGTTACACCTGAATACCACTATTTGATTATCTCGGGAGATACTCAAGAACCCATTACGCTTTCTAGTATACTGATGAAAGCACTTAGGAAATTTGAGGATGATGCAGATGTGACAGAGGATCATTTACAATTGTTGAAAAACGAGATGTATGGAGATTTTATTCGTAGCTTAAATTCTCTTGAGTTTACAGCTAGTCACTTTGTTTCTCAGTATTCAGAATATGAAAATGTTTTTGATATACCTCAAATGATACAAAGTCTTCAGTTAGATGACATCAGAGAGGCAGGTCGTCGCTTTATTGATCACTGTGATATGACAGATTTCACGATTTTTCCAAAATAAGTGGGCGCAACCCGTCGAAATTTCCTTGGAATTTTGTTAGAATAGTATACTGTACATGATGAGCGATAGAGAGAGGGTATTATGAGACAAAAGAGTATAGGGGAAGTACTTAGAACAGCCAGAGAAGGACGGGGTTGGACATTTGTTGACTTGCAACGGATAACAAAAATCCAAGCTAAATATTTGCAGGCACTTGAGTACAATGATTTTGATTTTATTGCAAACTCAGATGTTGTTCAGTCTATTTTAAAAGCATACGCTGAGGCTTTGGAATTAGATGCAGATGTTCTACTGGATGCTTACGAGACCAATAGTTTAGTGAAATATTATGAAGATGGAGAAGAAGAACTACGCTCTTCAGAATTGAAAAGAAGCTATAAGGTTCGTAAACGTAAAAAGAACTCTTATCTTCCGTTGATTTACTTATTACTTGCGACGGGGTTGATTATTATTTTTGTGATTTATATTGTTCATAGCAGGCTCAAAAATAGAGCATCTATTACGCCTACTACAACGTCATATAGTATAGTTGAGCAATCTGTATCTGAAGCAAGTAGTGGCACAGAGACGAGTTCTACTGAGCAGGCGCAGTCAAATTCAACGAGTTCAAGTAGTTCCGCTACAGAAAATGTGACTATTTCAGGATCAGGTTCTAACATTGTTGCGACCCTTAAAACAGTGACTTATCCAGTAGAAGTAACTGTAACAGCAAAAAATACAACGAGTTGGATCAGCCTTTCTGACACCTTGTTAGAGGGGGGCGTTACACTAACACCTGATAATCCAACAGTAACTACTACTATTGAAGAAGGAGTGACTTCTACTACACTTATTCTTGGTGTTGTTAAAGGGGTTGAGGTAAGTGTAGGTGGTCAAAAGCTAGAACTATCAGCTCTGACAGCAGATACAGGCTCAATTACAATAAATTTTGAACAATAAAGGTTTTATATGAAAAAAGAAAATATTCCCAATGCATTGACGATAGGTAGGATTTTGGTAATTCCAATTTTTATCTTGTTACTGACCGTTTGGAATTCAACAATTAGTCATGTCTTAGCAGCACTTATTTTTGCATTAGCTAGTATTACGGATTATCTAGACGGCTACTTGGCTCGTAAATGGCAGGTTGTAACAAACTTTGGAAAATTTGCGGATCCGATGGCAGATAAGATTTTGGTGATGACAGCATTTATCATGCTTGTAGAGCTTGGCTTTGCTCCAGCTTGGGTAGTTGCAATTATTATTTGTCGTGAATTGGCAGTGACAGGTCTTCGTCTACTCTTGGTGGAAAATGGAGGAACAGTTCTAGCTGCGGCTATGCCAGGAAAAATCAAAACATTTTCACAGATGTTTGCAGTTATTTTCCTGCTCTTACACTGGAACGTCGTGGGGCAAATAACACTCTATATTGCACTTTTCTTCACCCTATATTCTGGCTATGATTATTTCAAGGGTGCGTCCTTCTTGTTTAAAGATACATTTAAATGATGAATATTATTGAAGTAAAAAATTTAAAATATAAATACAACCAAGAGGATGAGCAATATACTCTAAATGATGTTTCGTTTCACGTGAAACAGGGAGAGTGGCTATCTATTATTGGTCATAATGGTTCGGGTAAATCAACAACAGTTCGTTTGATTGATGGTTTGTTGGAAGCTGAATCAGGTGATATTTATATTGACGGTGATGCCTTAACCATTGATAATGTATGGGATAAGCGACGCTTGATTGGTATGGTTTTTCAAAATCCAGATAACCAATTTGTAGGCGCTACAGTTGAAGATGATGTTGCATTTGGTTTAGAGAATCAGGGAATCCCTTTGGAGGAGATGCGTAGTCGAGTTGACGAAGCTTTGGAATTAGTTGGAATGACTGATTTCAAAACACGTGAGCCTGCTCGTTTATCTGGTGGTCAGAAGCAGAGGGTGGCGATTGCTGGAGTGGTTGCCTTGCGTCCAAAAATTATTATTTTGGATGAGGCTACGTCTATGTTGGATCCAGAAGGTCGTCTCGACTTGATTAAGATTGTCCGTGAAATTAAGGAGCGTCATGGTATGACGGTTATCTCTATAACACATGATTTGGATGAGGTTGCATTGAGTGATCGAGTTATCGTGATGAAAAATGGACAGGTTGAATCAATTAGCACTCCAAATGAACTATTTATGCGAGAAGATTTGGTAGATTTAGACTTGGATAGACCGTTTACGACAGAACTGGCTTCATCTTTGCGCCAGACTGGACTTGATTTACCGCTCCGCTATTTTACAGAGGAAGAATTAGAGGAAACTTTATGGGAATTGATCTCCAAGAAGTAAGCTATACCTATCAAGCTGGCACTCCTTTTGAGGGGCGTGCGCTTTTTGGTGTGGATTTGGAGATTGTTGATGGCTCTTACACGGCCCTTATTGGGCATACGGGTTCGGGCAAATCAACGATTTTACAACTCTTGAATGGATTAAATGTACCAACAGAAGGAAGAGTAGTTATTGATGATGTTGTGATTACAGCGACGTCTGAAAATAAGGATATTAAGCAAGTCAGGAAGAAAGTGGGGTTGGTGTTCCAATTTCCTGAAAGTCAAGTGTTTGATGAAACGGTCTTAAAAGACGTTGCTTTTGGTCCACAAAATTTCGGAGTTTCTCAGGAAGAGGCTGAAACGATTGCGCGTGAAAAGTTGGCCTTGGTTGGAATTGATGAAAGCTTGTTTGAGCGTAGTCCTTTTGAACTATCTGGTGGTCAAATGCGTCGGGTAGCTATTGCTGGGATTCTGGCAATGGAACCAAGTATCTTAGTTTTGGATGAACCAACGGCTGGATTGGATCCTGCGGGTCGTCAGGAATTGATGGATATTTTCAAAAAGCTTCATGAATCAGGCATGACAATCGTTTTGGTAACTCATTTGATGGACGATGTGGCTAACTATGCTGATTTTGTTTACATTATGGAAAAGGGAAAGCTGGTCCGTTCTGGTAAACCAGTCGATATTTTTCAAGAGGTAGATTTTTTAGAGAGTATTCAGTTGGGAGTGCCTAAGATTACTAAGTTTGCAGCTAATTTGGAGAGAAGAGGCTTTGTATTTGAACGTCTTCCTATTACAATTGAAGAATTTACGGGGATGGTGACACATGGATAAATTAATTTTAGGTCGCTATATTCCTGGGGATTCAATTATTCATCGCTTGGATCCAAGAAGTAAGCTTTTAGCAATGTTTGGATTTCTATTGATGATTTTTTGGGCCAATAATTTGGTCACCAATGCCTTGTTGATAGCATTTGTTTTAGGAATGGTTGTTTTATCACGTATTCGCTTATCATTTTTTATTAATGGTTTGAAACCGATGATAGGAATTATTCTATTTACAACTTTCTTTCAGGTTTTCTTTACACCTGGAGCGACCATTCTATGGGAGTTTTGGATTTTTAAATTATCTGTAGAAGGGTTGCAACAGGCGGCGATTATTTTTGTTCGCTTTGTTTTGATTATTTTCTTCTCAACCCTATTGACCTTGACGACGACACCCCTTAGCTTGGCTGATGGTATTGAGTCGGGGCTTGCACCTTTGAAGAAATTTAAAGTTCCTGTGCATGAAATTGGTTTGATGTTGTCCATGAGCTTGCGTTTTGTACCGACCTTGATGGATGATACCACTCGGATTATGAATGCTCAGAGAGCTCGTGGAGTGGACTTTAATGAGGGAAATCTTATTCAGAAGGTAAAGTCAGTTATTCCTATTTTGATTCCGTTATTCGCATCAAGTTTTAAGAGGGCAGATGCTCTTGCAACGGCGATGGAGGCGCGTGGGTATCAAGGCGGCGATGGGAGAACCAAGTACCGGATTTTGGAATGGAAGTTAGCAGATACGTTAGCAATTTTAGTTATGTTAGCTTTAGCCGGACTCTTATTTATATTGAAAAAATAAGTAAAAAACGCTATTTCTAGCGTTTTTATTGTCTAATCTCAATTTGTCTGTAATATTTGTAACAATTTCACAAAGTCTAAGTAATAGTTAGAGGGTATGATAGACACATGACAGAAAGGAATGTGACTATTATGAACATTACATTAAAGAAAAACTTAAAAACAACTATTGCTGGTTTGGTAGCGGGAATCTCCCTTTTAACTGCGGGTGTAGTCAGTGCAGAAACCTATACTGTAAAGTCTGGTGATACCCTGTCTGAAATTGCTGAAACATACAATACTACTGTTGAAAAATTAGCAGAGCAGAATAAGATTACCAACTTAGATTTTATCCATGTCGGTCAAGTTATCGAATTGGGTGATGTGACAGTGAAGGCAGTAGAGAGTTCAGTTGAACAAACTCAATCAACATCAACTTCTACCGCAACAGTAACGACTAGCACCTATTCTTCAAATTTGAGTGCTGAAGATGCAGCAGCAAAAGAATGGATTGCAATGAAGGAATCAAGCGGTAGCTATGATGCCCGTAACGGTATCTACATTGGTCGTTACCAGTTGACAAATACTTACTTGAATGGTGATTACTCACCAGAAAACCAAGAGCGTGTAGCAGATGCTTATGTTGCTAGTCGCTATGGTTCATGGTCTGCAGCCAAGGCTTTCTGGTTGGCAAATGGTTGGTACTAAGATAAATTAGAAGAGGTCTAGCACGATGCTAGACTTTTTCTGTCTCACGAATGTATTTCACAACTGCTTTTTCGTTCAGTCCAACGGTACTGAATAGTAGCCTCTAGCCCAAAACTTTTGATTTCCACGCTGTATGGACATAGGTGATGGAAAATATCAATTAAGTCCCGTCTAATTTTTTAGTAAATGGATTTTCTGCGGTACTTAGGAGTGACATACATTTGGTATGTGATAAACTGTAACGGTTTTAACCATGCTAAACTAGTCCACTGGACTAGTTTACTCCTCCTTTATTTAACTTGACAAATTAGATTATAACAGGAAAAAAATAGAAGCTCAAAGCCTTGCTAGCCACCAGCATAGGTAGTAGTTTTCTTGTTTTTCTCTATGAGAAAACTAGCCCGAAGCCATAATAAGAAAAAGGACCGTTAGGGTCCTTTTTGGTTTACATTATTGTCAATCTTCTCCAAAAATTTCTTGAGCAAGGCGACGACCCGTCGGTGTAGCTGCAAGGCCTCCTTCGGCAGTTTCACGGAAGGCGGTTGGTAGGGCAGATCCCACTTGGTACATAGCGTTGATGACTTCATCAACAGGGATTTTTGATTCAATTCCTGCCAGTGCCATATCGGCAGCTACCATGGCGTAGCTTGCTCCCATTGCATTACGTCTGACACAAGGGACTTCTACCAGACCAGCGACGGGATCGCAAATCAGACCCAGCATATTTTTTATGACAAAGCAGATGGCTTGGCTGGCTTGGTAGGGAGTTCCACCTGCTGCCAGTGTCAGGGCTGCGGCAGACATAGCAGAGGCAGATCCGACTTCTGCCTGACAGCCTCCTTCTGCACCTGAGATGGAGGCGTTGTTGGCGATAACTAGTCCAAAGGCTCCAGCTGTAAATAGGAAGTCAAGTTGCTGTTCTTCTGTCAAATTGAGCTTTTCAATAGCAACTCCTAGCACAGCTGGTAGACAGCCTGCAGATCCTGCTGTCGGAGTGGCACAGACTAAGCCCATTTTGGCATTCAATTCATTAACGGCCATGGCATTTCTTGCGGCGGATAGGACAGCGGAATCTGACAAGGTTTTACCAGATTTCATATAGGCATCTAACTTGGCAGCATCGCCTCCTGTTAAACCAGATACGGATTTGCTTTCAGTAAGTCCATCTACGATGGAGGCTTTCATAACTGTCAAGTTTCTTGACATAATTGTCAATATTTCTTCGCGGCTACGACCGGTCAACTCAATTTCAGTCGCGATCATGAGTTCAGCTACATTACCAGAAAAGTTGTCTGCTTGCTGAACTAATTCTTCGATAGTATAAAACATGTCTTTCTCTTTCTAGTTGAAGAAGGTTACATTGTGCAGGTGTGGAATTTTTTCAATTTCTGCAATAGAATTTTCACATTGGCGAGCATCCACTTCGATAATCATAATGGCTTTTTCGCCAGCTTTTTCACGTGTCACGTTCATTTGGGCGATATTGATGTCATACTTAGAAAGAACATCGGTCACTTTCGCAATCATACCAGGGACATCTTGGTGAACAATAATAATAGTTGGCGTATTCATATTTAGATTGACAGAGAAGCCGTTGAGCTCTGTTACTTGAATGTTTCCCCCACCGATGGAAACGCCTGTGGCTGAGATGGATTTTTTATCGTTTTTTATGATGATTCTGGTGGTATTGGGATGTGGGGTATTGCTGTCCTTGTTGACACGCCAGTAAACCTTAATGCCTCGTTCTCTTGCAATATCAAGAGAGTCAGGAATGCGGGGATCATCCGTATCCATGCCCAGAATACCTGCTACCAAGGCTACATCCGTACCGTGACCACGATAGGTCTTGGCAAAGGAATTATAGAGTTGAAATTCCACCTCTGTCGGCTCATCGCCGAAGATGGAAGACACAATTTTCCCAATTCGGACCGCCCCAGCTGTGTGACTAGAAGATGGACCAATCATAACAGGTCCAATAATATCAAAGACCGACTGAAATTTTAAGTTTGTCATAGTAATCCTCACGTTTTTCTTGGTACTATTATATCAAATTTTCCAGTTAGAGAATATGCCTAGATGAATGTGTTTTCTTATGTTAAAATTCTATCGCTTACCCTTTTTGTATGGTATAATACAAGTTGTTCAAAATCGTCAATCGTTTTTGGATAATCAAATTTTGGAATACGACCTTCAAATCGTTATTTCTACGAAAAGATGGGAGAAGATTATGTCAATTGACAATTCTAAAACCCGTGTTGTTGTCGGTATGAGTGGCGGTGTGGATTCATCGGTTACGGCTCTCTTGCTCAAAGAGCAGGGCTACGATGTGATCGGCATCTTCATGAAAAACTGGGACGACACGGATGAAAATGGCTTCTGTACAGCAACAGAAGATTACAAGGATGTGGCTGCAGTGGCAGATCAAATCGGCATTCCTTACTACTCTGTCAACTTTGAAAAAGAGTACTGGGACCGCGTATTTGAGTACTTTTTAGCAGAGTATCGGGCTGGTCGCACGCCCAATCCAGATGTCATGTGTAACAAGGAAATCAAGTTCAAGGCTTTCTTGGATTACGCTATGAACTTGGGTGCGGACTATGTGGCGACAGGGCACTACGCTCAGGTTACCCGCGACGAGGACGGCACCGTTCATATGCTGCGTGGGGCAGATAATGGTAAGGACCAGACCTATTTCCTTAGCCAACTCTCACAGGAACAGCTGCAGAAAACCATGTTTCCGCTCGGCCATTTACAAAAGCCTCAGGTGAGGGAAATAGCAGAGCGAGCAGGCTTGGCGACCGCTAAAAAGAAAGACTCGACAGGCATCTGCTTTATCGGTGAAAAGAACTTCAAAGAATTTTTAGGGCAGTATTTGCCAGCCCAGCCCGGTCGGATGATGACCGTTGACGGTCGTGACATGGGAGAGCATACAGGCCTCATGTACTATACAATCGGTCAGCGGGGCGGGCTTGGTATCGGAGGACAAATCGGAGGGGACAATGAGCCTTGGTTTGTTGTCGGAAAAGACCTGTCAAAAAATATCCTCTATGTCGGTCAAGGCTTCTATCATGAGTCCTTGATGTCAACTTCTTTACAGGCTAGTCAAGTTCACTTTACACGTGATATGCCTGAAGAATTCACACTTGAGTGTACAGCTAAGTTCCGCTACCGTCAACCAGACAGTCAAGTGACTGTCAAGGTAAAAGGTGACAAGGCAGAAGTCATCTTTGCAGAGCCACAACGGGCTATCACACCAGGACAAGCCGTTGTTTTCTATGACGGACAGGAATGCCTCGGTGGCGGTATGATTGACATGGCCTATAAAGACGGAGAGGCTTGTCAGTATATTTAATCAAAAATAATAGCTTAGCACTCTCGTGCTAAGCTATTTATCTTATCCCCAGAAAGCATCTTCGGCTTTTTGGTCGGCTGAGAAGAGCCAAACTTCCTTGATTTTGCCATCTTCCATACGGAAAAGATCGATACCATTCATGTTTAGTTCTTCACCGTCTGTGCGAGTACCGAGGAATGTTACGTTAGCGGCAACAAGAGTATCATTATCGGATACCCAGTTTGTCACTACTTTGAAAGTTCCATTTGTTTTTTCGGCGAAAGTTGCTAGATGTGCTCCGAGTACTTCCTTACCAATTTTAGCACCAGATGTTGAATGATTTCCGGGTTGATGCCAGATAATGTCGTCTGCCATTGTTTCAAAAAGAGCTGCAAAATCACCAGCGATGAGAGCATTGTTATAGGCATTAAAAATTTCTAAGTTTGTTGACATTTGATGTCCTCCAATTTTTTTGATATAGTACAATTATAGTGGAAGTAGTCAATTATACAAGTAGGTACTTTTGTATTTGTTGGTATCAAAAGTGATACTATTGTGATAAATAAAGGAGAATTTTTTTGAACAAAGTTAGTGAATATGGTATTTGTCCTTTTGCAACAACGCAAAAAGTCTTGACTGGTAAGTGGGGATTGGTGATTATCTACCAACTCAGTACAGGAACGAAACGCTTCAATGAATTACAGCGACTAATTCCAGGTATTACTCAAACCATGTTAACAAGGCACCTTAGACAATTGGAGGAGGATCGCATTATTAGTCGCACGGTCTATGCAGAAGTCCCCCCTCGTGTAGAGTATAGCTTGACTGAAATGGGCGAAAAATTTCGTTCGGTGCTGGATGCTGTTGAGGCTTGGGGCTTAGAATATATTGAAACGTTAACGTAACACCAGATTTGAAATTCTACAAATCTTTTGCTAAAATAAGCGTAACAATTATCATGATGGTCAAAGCTCATGGGAATTGTAGGCTTTTTTGTCCTGCAGTTTTCGAGAGTTTTGGCTATTTTTTGCGATTGGGGAGAGAAGATGGATTTCAGAACCAGAGTTGACAACCAAATTTTCGGTGTCCGTGCGACGGGCTTGGTGGTACAAGATGAGAAGTTATATCTCGTTAAGTCGCCGGAAGGGAAATACTACACTTTGGGTGGAGCTATTCAGCTTGGTGAAACAACCGAAGAGGCTGTGCAACGGGAAATGAAAGAAGAAATCGGAATTGATGTGGAGGTTGGACCACTAGCTTTCATCGTTGAAAATCAGTTCACCTTGCAGGAGAAATCCTATCATCAGATTGAATTTCTTTATCTTGTTACCCCACTGTCCGAGCCAGTCACCTATCTGGAAGAAGGAAATTCCATTCGCCAGTGTGAATGGATTGCTTTTGTGGACTTAGAGAAATTGGATCTCAATCCAGCCTTTCTTAAGACCGAGCTAGCCAAATGGGACGGACAACTAAAGCATTTTATGAACAAAGACAACTAAAGTAGCGGAGGAAACCATGCCTGTTAAATTGATTGCCCATGTCTTGCTGACTGTTGCAGACAGTCACTTGATGATTCAGCGTTCGCAGATTAAGCGTGGAGAGCCGAATGTATTTCCGCTGCATTGGGATATTCCAGGCGGTCGTGTCGAGGAGAATGAGTTGCCCCGTGATGCTGCAGTGAGAGAGTGTTTTGAGGAAACAGGTATTTCGATAGAAAAGGAAAATCTGACCATTATCCATGAAGATAGTCAGTTTGATGAAGAAAAACAGACGGTGTTTACAAGGCTGGTTTATGAAGTAACACTTCCTGAACAACCGAAAACCATTCTTCTTGACCCAGAAGAGCATACAGATTTTCTATGGTTAGCCCCTAGCGATAAAAATAAGAAAAACTTAGTTCCATATCTGGACGAAATTTTAGAAAAGAGAAGGATAAATGGATTTTAGGACCAGAATTGACAATCAAATCTTCGGTGTCCGTGCCACTGCATTGATTATAAAAGATGGGAAAATATTTCTCACGAAGGACGCTAAGGGCCGTTATTATACGATTGGTGGTGCGGTTGAGGTCAATGAGGTAGCAGCGGATGCGGCTGTTCGGGAAGTCAAAGAAGAATTAGGGATTGACAGTCGTGTCAATCAATTAGTTTTTGTCGTTGAAAATCAGTTTACACATGAAGGTATAGATTTTCACAATATCGAGTTTCATTTTATCGTTGAGCCTATTGGAGAAATGCCTAAGGAGATGATTGAAGGGAAGTTGAAACAACCGTGTGAATGGATTGCACTTGACAACCTTGTCAACTTAGATGTCGTACCAGCTTTTCTGACACAGGAATTACCAAACTGGAGTGGACAAGTTAAACATATCATGAACATGAAGGAGAGAACAACATGACACACACATTTGCAGAAAACTATGATGTCATCGTGATTGGTGCGGGGCATGCGGGTGTAGAAGCGGGATTGGCAGCCAGTCGGATGGGCTGTAAGACCCTGCTTGCGACCATTAACTTGGATATGGTGGCCTTTATGCCTTGTAATCCCTCCATTGGTGGCTCTGCCAAGGGGATTGTGGTAAGAGAAATCGATGCCCTGGGTGGCGAAATGGGCCGCAACATTGACAAGACCTACATTCAGATGAAAATGCTCAATATGGGCAAGGGGCCAGCTGTTCGTGCCTTGCGGGCTCAGGCAGATAAGGCAGAGTATGCATCAGAGATGAAGCGGACGGTGGAGCGTCAGGAAAATCTGACCCTGCGTCAAACCATGATTGATGAGATTTTGGTGGAGGATGGCAAGGTTATCGGTGTCCGCACGGCTACCAACCAGAAATTCTCAGCCAAGGCAGTTGTGGTGACAACGGGTACAGCCTTGCGTGGTGAGATTATCATCGGTGACCTCAAGTATTCGTCAGGGCCTAACAATAGCCTTGCCTCTATCACGCTGGCGGATAACCTGAAAGAACTTGGACTTGAGATAGGTCGGTTCAAGACAGGAACGCCACCGCGTGTCAATGCTCGTACCATTAACTACGAAGACACGGAGATTCAACCAGGCGATGAAAAGCCAAACCACTTTTCATTCTTGTCCAAGGACGAGGACTATTTGCTGGATCAAATTCCTTGCTGGTTGACCTATACCAACGCCACCAGCCACGAGATTATCAACAGCAATCTTCATCGAGCACCTATGTTTTCAGGAATTGTCAAGGGGATTGGGCCCCGTTATTGTCCGTCAATCGAGGACAAGATTGTCCGTTTTGCGGATAAGGAACGCCACCAGCTTTTCCTAGAGCCAGAAGGTCGCAATACAGACGAAATCTATGTTCAAGGGCTGTCAACCAGTCTGCCAGAAGATGTGCAGCAGGACTTGATCCACTCTATTAAAGGCTTGGAAAATGCCCAGATGATGCGGACGGGCTATGCTATCGAGTACGATATGGTTATGCCGCACCAGTTGCGGGCGACGCTTGAAACCAAGAAGATTTCAGGGCTCTTTACAGCAGGTCAGACCAACGGAACATCAGGTTATGAAGAAGCAGCAGGTCAGGGAATTGTCGCTGGTATCAATGCAGCCCTCAAGGTGCAGGGCAAGCCTGAGCTGATTTTGAAACGAAGCGACGGCTACATTGGTGTTATGATTGATGACCTGGTAACCAAGGGAACGGTGGAGCCTTACCGCCTCTTGACCAGTCGGGCAGAATACCGCTTGATTCTGCGTCATGACAATGCTGATATGCGACTGACGGAGATTGGTCGTCAGGTTGGCTTGGTAGATGATGAACGCTGGCAGGTCTTCCAGATTCACAAAAACCAATTTGACAATGAAATGAAGCGTTTGGAGTCTATCAAACTCAAGCCAATCAAGGAAACCAACGAAAAAGTCGTAGCCATGGGCTTCAAGCCCTTGACAGACGCTCTGACTGCCAAGGAATTCATGCGTCGTCCAGATGTGACTTACGCAGATGCGGTAGCCTTTATCGGTCCTGCGGCAGAGGATTTGGACGCCAAGACCATTGAATTGATTGAAACAGAAGTCAAGTACGAGGGCTACATTGCTAAGGCCTTAGATCAGGTGGAGAAGATGAAACGTATGGAAGAAAAACGCATTCCAGCCGACATTGACTGGGATGATATTGACTCCATTGCGACCGAGGCTCGCCAAAAATTCAAGCTGATTTCACCAGAAACCATTGGCCAGGCTAGTCGGATTTCCGGTGTCAATCCAGCGGATATATCCATTCTCATGGTCTACTTGGAAGGACGCAGTCGTTCCATTTCTAAAAATAAATCAAAGGACAGTCACTAAGGCTGTTCTTTTCGCTGTATGTCAGCTATATGTCAACTACTTTAAAATCATGTGAAAAGTAGCTTTTTTACTGAATTTATGGTAGAATGGCAGGCAGAGGTTAGTGATGAAAAGATTTCGATTTTCGACAATTCACTTTGTCATGATATGTGTCATTTTATTTGGGTTGGTGGCTCTTGTCCACCGATTTTTTCCAATTGGTGCCAGTACAGTTTTTGCGCTACTCATCAGCCTATTGGTGTTGATTGCGCTGTTTATTTATCAAAAACATTCTTATGAATTTAGTGAGCTAGAACAGATTGAATATCTCAATAATCAGGCCAATTCTGGTTTGATGATGCTCTTGGATAAAATGCCAGTGGGAGTTATCAAAGTTCGACCAGATAGTAATCAGGTAGAATGGTTTAATCCCTTTGCTGAGCTGATTTTTGCTCAAGAAAATGGTGAGTTTGATCAAAAAAAACTACGTGAAATTATTGACGTTGGTCTGGATGAGGAGCGAATTTATGCAAACTTTTCAGGCAAGAGATACGCTGTTAACGTTGATTTTGATCAAGGGTTATTTTACTTTTTTGATGCGTCGACAGAGTATTCAGCGACAAATAGTTTGATCGGAAGCCGTCCTGTTATAGGGATTATTTCAGTTGATAACTATGATGAGCTTGAGGATGCTGTAACTGATTCTCAAATTAGCCAAGTCAATTCCTTCTTGGCTCAATTTGTTTCAGAATTTTGCCATGATTACGGTATCTACTACCGACGCGGCACAATGGATCGATTCTATTTCTTTACAGATTATGCTGTGTTGGAAAAATTGATAGAGAATAAGTTTTCAGTTATTGATAAGTTCCGCGAGGAGGCTAAAAAGTTAGATTTAGGTTTGACTTTGAGTATGGGATTGGCGTATGGTAATGAAAATCATCACCAAATCGGACAGGTTGCGCTCCAAAATCTCAATATGGCTGAGGTTCGTGGTGGAGACCAGGTTGTGGTCAAGGAAAATGATGAGAGTAAACAGCCACTTTTCTTTGGCGGTGGCTCGGCTTCTTCCGTTAAACGAACACGTACGCGGACTCGTGCTATGATGACTGCTGTATCAGATAAACTCAAATCGGTTGATGCTGTTTTTGTGGTGGGACATCGTAATTTAGATATGGACGCGCTTGGATCCGCGGTCGGCATGCAGTACTTTGCTCAAAATATTATGAACAATGCTTATACGGTGTATAATCCAGATGAAATGGCACCAGATATTGCACGTGCTATCAAGAAGTTGAGTGATGAAAATTGTTCTAATTTGTTAACGGTTGAGGAAGCCATGAAGATGGTCACTTTCCAGTCGTTGTTAATCATGGTAGATCATTCAAAGATTGGCTTGACTTTGGATAAGGATTTCTATGAAAAATTTACCCAGGTTGTGGTGGTTGATCATCATCGTCGCGATACAGATTTCCCAAATAATGCAGTTTTGACTTATATAGAGAGTGGTGCTAGTTCTGCGAGTGAGTTAGTAACGGAATTAATTCAGTTCCAGAATGACAAACACCATAAGCTTAATCGCATTCAATCTAGTTTATTGATGGCTGGGATTATGCTTGATACAAAAAATTTCACCTCTCGTGTGACTAGTCGTACTTTTGATGTGGCTAGTTACTTGCGGACTCGTGGTAGCGATAGCTTGGAAATCCAGCAGATTGCTGCGACAGATTTTGAGGAATATCGTCAAATCAATGAACTGATTTTAAGTGGGCAGAGAATTGAGTCCAATGTTGTTATTGCGTGTGCAGATGATACTAAAGAATACGATAATATTATTCCGAGTAAGGCTGCCAATACAATATTGGACATGGCAGGAATTGAGGCGGTATTCGTTGTAACAAGAAATATCAAAGGGTATGTATCTATTTCTGCAAGGAGTCATAATAAAATCAATGTTCAACGCATCATGGAAGAAATGGGTGGAGGTGGCCACTTTAACCTAGCTGCCGCTCAGGTATATGACCAGACAATCGCAGAAGTATGTGAAAAGTTGACGGATAAAATCCGCGAAGAAATAAATGGAAATTAGGAGAACAGATATGAAAGTAATCTTTTTAGCAGATGTTAAAGGTCAAGGTAAAAAGGGTGAGATTAAGGAAGTTCCAACAGGTTACGCCCAAAATTTCTTGATCAAGAAAAATTTGGCTAAGGAAGCAACAAACCAAGCAATCAGCGCCCTTCGTGGTCAGGAAAAATCTAAGGAAAAGGCTCATGCAGAGATGATTGCAGAAGCAGAGGCTATCAAGGCTAAGTTGGCTGAGGAAGCTACTTTAGTGAAATTTGTCGAAAAAGTTGGTCCAGATGGTCGTACCTTTGGTTCTATTACCAGCAAGAAAATTGCTGAAGAATTGGACAAGCAATTTGGCATCAAGATTGATAAACGCCATATTCAGCTGGATCACCCAATTCGTGCGATTGGTCTCATTGATGTACCAGTTAAAATCTATCAAGATGTAACAGGCATCATTAATTTGAGTATTAAGGAAGCTTAATTATTTATCTAGCCAGTGAGGAGGTGAGATCTTGGCAGAGTTGGATGAATTGCGGGTGCAACCGCAGGATATTCTAGCTGAACAATCGGTATTAGGAGCTATTTTCCTTGATGAAGGCAAGCTGGTCTTCGTTCGTGAATACATCGAAGCTGAAGATTTTTTCAAACATGCTCATAAGCTAATTTTTAAAGCTATGATTGCTCTTTCTGATAGAAATGAGGCAATTGATGCGACTACCATGCGTAACTATTTAGTGAACCATGGTGATTTGGAAAATATCGGTGGTTTGGCCTATTTGGCTGAAATCATTAGTTCCGTACCGACGGCAGCCAATGCGGAATTCTATGCCAAGATTGTTGCTGAAAAGTCTAATCTCCGTAAACTGATTGCCCGTTTGACGGATGCAGTTAATCAGGCTTATGAGGGTACGGATGGTTCAGATGACATTATTGCCAATGCTGAAAAAGCTTTGATTGATGTCAGTGAGGGAGCCAGTCGAAGTGGTTTCAAGCGGATTGATGATGTCTTGAATATCAACTTTGACAACCTTGAAACTCGTGCTAAGCAGACGTCGGATATTACAGGGATTGCAACTGGCTATCCTGCTCTTGATGCCATGACAACGGGTCTGCATGAGGAAGAGTTGATTATTCTTGCGGCTCGTCCTGCGGTTGGTAAGACGGCTTTTGCCCTCAATATTGCTCAAAATATCGGTACAAAACTGGGTTTGACAGTTGCTATCTTCTCTTTGGAGATGGGTGCAGAAAGCTTGGTTGACCGTATGCTCGCTTCTGAGGGAGTTATCAATTCGAGGGCTATCCGTACGGGTCACCTAACGCAAGAGGAATGGAACAAGTATATGGTGGCTCAAGCTAATTTGGCTCGAGCAAGTATCTATATTGATGATACTCCAGGTATCAAGATTACCGAAATTCGCTCGCGTTCTCGTAAATTGGCGCAGGAGACAGGGAATTTAGGTTTGATTTTGATTGACTATCTCCAATTGATTACAGGAACCGGTCGAGAAAACCGTCAACAAGAAGTTTCAGAGATTTCTCGACAATTGAAAATTCTAGCCAAGGAATTAAAAGTTCCAGTTATTGCTCTAAGCCAGTTGTCTCGTGGTGTGGAGCAACGTCAAGATAAACGTCCTGTCTTGTCTGATATCCGTGAGTCAGGGTCTATTGAGCAGGATGCGGATATCGTTGCCTTCTTGTATCGTGATGATTATTATGAACGAGGAGAGCAAGAAGACGGTGGTATTCCCAATAATACGGTTGAAGTTATCATCGAGAAAAACCGTTCCGGTGCGCGTGGTACCGTGGAACTCATGTTCCAAAAAGAATACAATAAATTTGCAAGTATTTCCAAGAGGGAGGATGGATAGAGAATGAGTGATGCATTTACAGATGTTGCTAAGATGAAGCAAATCAAACAAGATATTAAGGACCATGAGGGACAGATTGTCGAGTTGACCCTTGAAAATGGTCGTAAGCGTGAGAAGAATAAGCAGGGGCGTATTGTAGAGGTTTATCAGTCTCTCTTCATCGTTGAATTTGAAGATCCAAACAATACCTTTGTGGAATCTTATACTTACTCAGACATTTTGACTGAAAAGATTTTGATTCATTATTTGGATTAATCGCTATATAAGGCTTTACAGAGCCTTTTTTTTGTGCTATACTAATCTTTGTGTGAAATAACAGCAGGGCAAAATGAAGCTCGTCAACAGAAGGTCAGCAAGAAGAGTAATCGTTGCTGTTTCGATGAAGGCCTCCTGCACGAATCAGGTTTGCTTAAAACGTTATTTCCTACAGATAAGTCTTTTTGTTTCCTTTTAGTACTAGGCAAGGAGGTGCAGGCTATACTGAGGTATGCCAAGCCGACTTAACGACGTAATAAAAGAGAAACGAAATGACGGAAATTTTTATTTTAGGAGGACATAACTTATGTCACGTTATACAGGACCATCTTGGAAACAAGCTCGTCGTCTTGGCTTGTCATTGACAGGTACAGGTAAAGAATTGGCACGTCGTAACTACGTACCAGGTCAACACGGACCAAACAACCGTTCTAAATTGTCAGAATACGGTTTGCAATTGGCTGAGAAACAAAAATTGCGTTTCTCTTACGGTTTGGGTGAAAAACAATTCCGTAACTTGTTCGTACAAGCTACTAAAATCAAACAAGGTACTCTTGGTTTCAACTTCATGCTTCTTTTGGAGCGTCGTTTGGACAACGTTGTTTACCGTCTTGGTTTGGCAACTACTCGTCGTCAAGCACGTCAATTCGTAAACCACGGTCATATCCTTGTTGACGGCAAACGCGTTGACATCCCTTCATACCGTGTTGAAGTTGGTCAAGTGATCTCAGTTCGTGAGAAGTCAATCAAAGTTCCAGCTATCCTTGAAGCTGTTGAAGCAACTCTTGGACGTCCAGCTTTCGTATCATTCGATGCTGAAAAGCTTGAAGGTTCATTGACTCGCTTGCCAGAACGCGACGAAATCAACCCAGAAATCAACGAAGCTCTTGTCGTAGAATTCTACAACAAAATGCTCTAAGATTTGTATCGATATTTTAAAAGCCCTATTTACAAGGGCTTTTTGTCTGTATTTGAGGAGGGATTATGTGGCGTAAGTATTTTTTGCTAGTGCTATTAGCTATTTTGGTCGTAGGTGGGGCCTTCTTTCTATCTCAATCAGCGGCTACGCCAAATGAATCAGACTATGTGAAGGCTGTAAAGAGTTACCAGGCTATTTCGATAGACGAAGTGGAGCAAAAGGTCCAAGACGAGGAAGAATTTATATTATACATAGGTCGTGAGACATGCCCTTATTGTCGTGATTTTGTTCCGAAATTAACAGAGGCAGTAGAGCAATCACATGCGACGATCTACTATTTAGATAGCGAGTCGGATCCGAATGGAAAAATACAACAATTTCGACAGAGTCAAGGTCTTGCTACGGTTCCTAGCTTAACCTACTATAAATCAGGTAAATTATCTGGAATACTCCGTAAAGGGAGCCAAGCAACGCTATCCGAAATAGAGAATTTTTTAGCTCTTCAAGGGCAGTAAATAGTTTTAAGAATGTATGAAGCGGATATCATACATTTTTTTGTTCATGTTTGTGAAAATATTTCAAAACAAATTGAAAAACATTTCACAATCTTGTATAATACTAATACCAGATAAAAATTGGAGGTTTATATGAAAAAGAAAGCTTGGTTAGGCTTATTAATGAGTCTACTTGCTGTTTTGTTTTTAGTGGCGTGTGGAGGTAAGTCTGAAAAGACAGCTACATCTTCATCATCTACGACTTCTTCTTCATCAGAAGAAGCTGTTTCAGGTGCATCTGAGAAAGTTTATACAGATCCATCTGAGTTGAAAGATAGCTACGATGTTATCGTTGTTGGTTCAGGTGGTGCAGGTATGTCAGCAGCTATCTCAGCTAAAGACGCTGGTGCTAGTGTTGCTCTCTTGGAGAAAATGCCTGTTATCGGTGGTAATACGGCTAAATCATCAGCTGGTATGAATGCTTCACAGACTAAATTCCAAGAAGCGGAAGGTATTGCTGATACAAATGATAAATTCTACGAAGAAACGCTTAAAGGTGGTAAAGGGACAAACGATCCTGAATTGCTTCGTTATCTTGTAGATAACTCTGCTAGTGCAATTGACTGGTTGGATGGAATGGGGATCACTCTTAGCAACCTAACTACAACTGGTGGTATGAGCGAGAAACGTACCCACCGTCCAGCAGATGGTTCAGCTGTCGGTGGCTACTTGGTAAATGGTCTTTACCACAATCTTGTTGAACGTGAAGTACCAATTTTTGTCAATGCAGATGTTACAAAACTCCAAGACAAGGATGGAGCTGTGACAGGTGTTGAAGTGAAGATTGCTGGTGAAACTAAGAAAATCTCAGCTAAAGCAGTTGTATTGGCGACTGGTGGTTTCGGTGCTGATTTGGAAATGGTTGCTAAATTAAACCCAGCATTGAAAGGTTATGTTACAACTAACCAAGAAGGATCAACAGGTGACGGTATTGCGCTTGCTGAATCAGAAGGTGCAGCAACTGTTGATATGGAACAAATCCAAATTCACCCAAGTGTTGAGCAAGAAACTTCTTACTTGATTACAGAAGCAGTTCGTGGCGAAGGTGCTATCCTTGTCAACTCAAAAGGTGAGCGTTTTGTTAACGAATTGGAAACTCGTGATAAAGTTTCTGCGGCTATCAATAGTTTGGATCCAAACTATGCTTATGTTATCTTTGATGATGCCTTGAAAGATCGTGTGAAGGCTATTGCTCAATATGAAGAAAAAGGTCTTGTAAAAACGGGTGCTACTCTTGCAGATTTGGCTAAAGAAATTGGTGTACCTGCGGATGCTCTTCAAACAACACTTGATACTTGGAACAAGGCTGTGGCAGACAAAAATGATGCGGCATTTGGTCGTACATCAGGTATGGACCATGCTTTGAATACTGGTTCTTACCATGCCATTAAAGTTGCACCTGGTGTTCACCATACAATGGGTGGTGTGAAAATCAATACCAATACTGAAGTATTGAAAACAGACGGTTCAGCAATTTCTGGTCTTTATGCTGCTGGTGAAGTAACTGGTGGTGTTCATGGTCAAAACCGTATTGGTGGTAATGCAGCAGCAGACATCATCGTATTTGGTCGTCAGGCTGGTGAACAAGCAGCTGGATTTGCTAAGAAATAAATTGTAGACATAAGAGGCTCGGCAGAAAGAAGGTCGAGCTTCTTTTTCTTGTCCCTCTATCTCTAAGATGATATACTTTTAAGGTATGAAGAAGAAAATAGTATTATTATTAGGAGCTATTGCAGTTATAGTTTTGACTTGGTCGGCTATTACTGGCCAGCGTCAGCAATCCTATGCCGAGGCTGAGTTAAGAGACCAGGATAAAATCTGGATTATCACTGATTTGCATTATTTGTCACAGGATTTATTTGATGATGGAGAGGCTTTTTCCTATATAGAAAAAACAGCTGCTGGTAAGGATTTACGTTATGGAAAAGAGCGGATGGAGGCTTTGGTTGAGCAGGTTGAGCGTGAGCAACCGTCCTTATTACTAGTCAGTGGGGATTTGACTCTAAACGGTGAAAAACAGAGCATGGTTGAGTTGGCGCAATATTTTACCCGGATTGAAGAAAAAGGAACGGAGGTTTTGGTGATTCCTGGCAACCATGATATTGCCAGTGGATGGGCTAGAGCCTTTAAGGGAGACCAGCAGATAGTGACGGATCAGGTCACTGCTCAGCAATTTGCAGAGCTATTTGTCAATCACGGTTATCAACAAGCTAGCAGTCGTGACAAAGCCTCATTGAGCTACCTGGCCAAACCATTTTCCAATGCTTGGTTTCTGATGATAGACAGCAACATCTACTCTGACGGCTACGGAAAAGGAGCTCCTCCAACCAATGGATGTATCAAAAAAGAGACCCTAGAATGGATAGAAGTTCAGCTTCAGGCAGCCAAGGAAGCTGGAGTGAGCCTGTTACCTGTTGTCCATCACAATGTCTTGCAACAGCATGCCATGCTCTCAAAAGGCTATACTTTGGATAATGCTGCCGATTTGAAGGCTTTGTTTGATCAGTATGGGATTCATTTTGGTTTTTCAGGCCATACTCATTCTCAGAATATTGTTAAGGAAGACTTGGGACAAGTTAACTATACTGAAGTGGTCAATGGAGCATTTTCTATTTATCCAGCTATTATCGGTCAATTGAGCCTTGATGATACAAGCATTCACTATCAAAAAACTCAACTTGATATGGCTTCGTGGGCAGAAAAGCACCAACCTAGTGATCCAAATTTGCAGGATCACGTTACCTACTTACAAACTGTCTTTGACAATACCAGTGACATCATGGTCCACAATGTGTTGAACGATGAGCGTTGGTATGACGGCGAGACGGCAGACGCTATTTCACAATTTATCATGCCGGCCAACCGTGCTTATTTTTCAGGAGAAAAACTAGATCAGACTTGGCTAGATGAGAAGGTATTTCCAAGCCAGGCTTATCAGACCTTGCAAGCAGCATCACCGAGAAGTTTCTTGGCTGATTATCTTGATGTGATTATAAAACGGAGTCAAAGTCGAGATGTGGAGCAAGTAACGGTTTCTAAATGATGAATAGAAAGAAAATCCCGCCTTCAAGCGGGATTTTTCTATACTTGTAAAGGGAGAATGATCTTTAGTTGAACCCAATTATCTTCCTTGCTAAGTGTGAGACTGCCACCGTATTTATTGGCAACATACTCCATACTCTTAAGACCGAATCCGTGGTAGTCCTTATTTGTTTTTGATGTTTCTGGGAGCTGTCCTGTGGATAAGTCAAGCGAAGAAGTATCGTAGTTGTCTAATCGGATGATGAGAAATTGCTGATGGCTGGCAACCTTTAAAGTAATCAAGCGTTGTTCAGGATTGTCTATTTTTTCCACAGCCTCGATGGCATTGTCAATGGCATTTCCAAACAGAGCTGAAATATCCATTACATCCATAAAATGGAGGGGTTCTCCCTGAACAATACAGGTAAAGTTGATTCCATTTTGCAAACAGTAATAATTTTTCTGGCTGAGAATGGTATCTAGAACGGGATTTCCTGTTTCAATCTTGGCATCAAGTGTCTGGATCACCTCGCTCATTTCCTCTAGGTATTGCTCCTTTTTGGTTTTATCCGATTCTTGCTGAATGATGGCCAGTTGATGCTTTAAATCATGGACCTTACGGTCAAGAATCTCACTGTTTTCACGATAGGCTTGGTATTGCTTGTATTGAAGTTGAAAGATATTATTGATAGAAGTCAATTCCTGCCGTAAATAGCGATCGTATTGTTGAGATTCTTGGGTGAATAGGAGTAGAAGACCAGAGAGATTGACGGTTGTCCGGAGAATGAAGATGCTGGTCGAATCTTGAAATTGGCGCGTGCCTGAGAGGATGAAACCAATATTACTGAGAACAAAGATAGATAAAGTTGTAAAGACGGCTACCGTCACATCTCGCTGCTCAATGAATTTATCCAATTCTTCTAAGCGAACTTTTTGATCTTGAAGATAGATGAGCCAATAGGAAAGTAGAGAAGTTATCAACAGAAATAACCCCTGTGTCCACAAGTTATCCACAGGTTGTTGATAAATCGTCAAACAGTAGAGATGCCAAGTAATGGAGGCTACTAATTCGGCAATAATAAAGGCTTTTGCTGTCAAATAGAGACTAGTCCTCTTGTGGATAACTCCAAGAAATCGAACGGAAACAAACATCCAAGCGATATTGGTGCCCATTCCTACAGTCCAAAGGAGCAAGGGGAGTTTGCCAGCCGCTAGTTGAAGTAAGATTTGTATGAGAAAAATCAGGAGGATACGTACCTGTTTGCGTGACCATTTTTCAGACAAAACAAGTGAGGAACATACCAGTAGGCAGGCCAAGCTTTCTGTTAGTGCAGTATAGAAACGTGGAATATCAGGGAAATTGATCATAGTAGGCTATCTCCGATGAAGTTGGTTAGAGCTGTCATAAATTCTTTTTTCCTTGGGCGGCTAATCGGCAAGGCTGTATTTGTGACGTAAACAAGGCTACCTTCCACTTTTTGAACATGGGACAAATTGATGATATAGGCCGAGTGGGCTCGTACAAACAATTTACTGTTTAACATGGCTTCGAGATTTTTGAGACTATTATGGGTAATGGTTAGGCCACTGTCAACTGTGTAGATGTGAACCTGATGTCCTTGACTTTCTAGGTAAACAATATCTTCTTGATAGAGTTTTACGGTGGACTGCTTGCTTTTTATATACAAACTTTGCTTCTCTTGGCTATCGGGTAATTTTCTAAGAATTTTTTTAAAATGTTCCTCAAAGACAAAGGAGCTCAGTGGTTTGAGAAGAAAATCAATGGCCTCAACAGAGTAGCCCTGAATAGCGACATGGGAATGATTGGTCACAAATACTAATAGAACTTCCTTATCAAGATTTCGAATTTTTTGAGCGGTGGTCATCCCGTCCATAATCTCCATCTCGACATCTAGGTAAATCAGGTCAAATTGTTTTTGATAGTCACTAGTGATATGGAGACCGTCGTTAAAACAGCTGATTTCCACTGCAATCCCAGCTTTTTTGCAGTAGGTTTTGATGTAGTTGGACAATCTATCTTGCTCAATTTTTTGATCTTCTACAATCGCGATTTTCATAAAGCACCCCTTTTATTTTCTATCAGTATATCAAAATTAAAATGAAATTGTTAGCTATATTTTAGAAAATCAAATGATAAAATAGCAAGAGTAGGATTATTCTTATAAATTTACAAATTATGAAGGTTAAATGACAGATTATGAAGAAAGGGTTTTCATTGAGTATGTTAATTGATATAGTGGATTCAAGAAAAAGAAAAGGCTTACATGAAAGCCGAAATGTTTAGGAGGAAGTCTTATGAAGACTTGGAAAAGGAAAGGGGCTCTCTTGAGCCTAGCAGGAGCTCTGCTATCAGGAAAAATAGTCTATGCAGATAGCTATCCAAGTAGCTATCAATCATTGGATGCGGTCGGGATTGCAAAAACAGTATTTATCTGTTCTGCTGTAGTTGTCCTTGGCTTATTGGGATTTGCGATTTATCGCGTAGTGAAGGAAAAATCCCTCTCTAGCAAGAAGAAAAAGTTGGGCTTTGGCCTCTTGGCTCTCTTGAGTATCATTATCGTTGGAGCTAACTATGCTGTCAATATGTTTGTCAATGTGATCGACACCTATTTTGCGCCGTCTTATGCAGATGCTGCTAAAATTGCTGATGCAGAAGAAGTTTCTAAGTCCTTGGTAACGACCATTCAAGAAGAAGGCACTGTCTTGCTTGAAAACAAGAATAAGACCCTACCACTTGAAAAATCATCCAAGGTCAATGTCTTTGGTATTTCTTCTGTAGCCATTACTTACGGTGGATCTGGTTCAGGTGCGGCAGATGAGTCCAAAAACATCAATCTGCAACAAGGTCTTGAAAATGCAGGTTTTGAAGTCAACAGCGAATTGACAGACTTCTACACAGAAAACCTTCCAGAAAAAGAAGGGACAAATATTTTCTCCCTCAATGGTGGAGATTACAATATCTACGAGCCAACTCAAGACAAATACTCAGAGGAACTGTTAACAAACGCGAAGAACTTTTCAGATACAGCCTTGGTAGTCATTTCTCGTAATGGTGGTGAAGGTGCGGACCTTCCACAAAACATGGCAGAATACCAACAAGGTGACAAGGACAAGCACTACCTTGAACTTCAAGAAGTTGAAAAAGCCATGTTGAAGACTGTGACAGAGAACTTTGACAAGGTTGTTGTCTTGGTTAACTCCTCAAATGCCATGGAACTCGGCTTCTTAGAAGATGCAGGCGTCGATGCTGCTCTTTGGATTGGTGGTCCTGGCTCAACCGGCTTGACTGGTGTAGCTAATATCTTGGCAGGGGAGGTCAACCCATCTGGTCGCTTGGTCGATACCTATGCCTACGACTTGGAAAGCAATCCAACCTACTGGAATACAGGTGACTTCTCTTATACTAATATCACCTATGAAAAAACTCCATGGGGAGCAAAAGAACCACAAACCTTTAACTACAAATTTGTTAACTATCAAGAAGGTATCTATCTAGGCTATCGTTACTACGAAACTCGCTTTGTTGACAATGCGACTGGTCAAGTGGACGAAGCAGCTTATGATAAAGTTGTTCAATACCCATTTGGTTACGGTTTGAGCTATACCAACTTTGACCAAGAAATCACTAGCATGAAAGAAAATGGTGACAAGATTGAGGTCAATGTTAAAGTAACCAATACTGGTGACGTGGCTGGTAAGGAAGTTGCACAAGTCTATTACACAGCTCCATATACTGAAGGTGGTGTTGAGAAATCACACGTTGTCTTGGCTGGATTTGATAAGACTGAGGTCCTTGAGCCAGGTAAGAGCGAAGAATTAACCATTTCCTTCGACCGTGATGATATGGCATCTTACGACGAAAAGACAGAAAAAGCCTATGTTTTGGACAAGGGTGACTATGAAATCAAACTCATGAACAATGCGCATGATGTCTTGGATTCAGAAACCTACACAGTTGATAGCAAAGAAGTCTTGAAACAACGTTCATCTGATAAGGCTGAAGTAACCAACGCCTTTGAATATGCTGTGGGCGATATCAACTATGTAACCCGTGCGGATTGGGACGGTACTTTGCCAACCGAACGCACAAAAGACAAAGAAGCAAGTGAGCAAATTGCTACAGAAATTAACAACGCAAACTTCCGCATTGACGAATCATCTGAAACACCGATTGATACTGTGACAACAGAAGACAATGGACTTCGTTTGGTTGATTTGATTGGTGCAAACTATGATGATGAGCGTTGGGAACAACTAGTTGCTCAAATGTCTGTTGATGAAATGGTCAACTTGGTTGGCTTTGGTGGTTATGCAACAGGAGCAGTCAAATCAATCGATAAACCAGCTGTTGTTGACTTGGACGGACCTGCTGGTATCAACGGTATCTTCCAAGGTATCAAAGGTATCCAATACAACTCAGAAGTCGTTGTTGCTTCTACTTGGAATACCGACTTGGCGGAAGAAATGGGTGATGCTTTTGCTAAAGAGGCATTGGCACACGGTATTGTTGGTCTATATGCTCCTGCAGTGAACATCCACCGCTCACCATTCTCAGGCCGGAACTTCGAGTACTATTCAGAAGACCCACTGATTTCAGGTAAAATGGCAAGCTCACTGGTAGCAAAAGCTCTTGAAAATGGTGTCTATACTTTTACCAAACACTTTGCTCTCAATGACCAAGAAGATAACCGAGAAGGTGTTGCAACATGGTCAAATGAACAGGCAATGCGTGAAATCTATCTGAAAGCCTTTGAAATTCCTGTCAAAGAAGGCGGAGCGACTGCTATTATGTCATCCTTTAACCGTATTGGTACCCTCTGGGCAGGGGGTAATAGCGACCTCTTGAATACAGTTCTCCGTGACGAGTGGGGCTTCAGAGGAATGGTTATTACGGACTTTGACGGTCAAGACTACATGAGTCCAGATCAAGCAATCCGCAATGGTGGCGACCTTATGTTAACCCCAGTAGGTGATGCACCGACAGCAACCTCAACAGGTACTAAAGAAGGTGTTGCAGCACTTCGTCAGGCAAGTAAGAACATCTTGTACACCGTTGCTCATTCTGCAGCCTTTGACATCTATAAACCAAAAACAAAATGGTGGATTGTTGTATTGGTAGCAAGTAATATTGCCCTTATCGGCTTGACAGGTCTTGGACTCGTTAAGTTGACAGGTAAGAAAAAAGAAGAAAAAGAAGTAGCATAACAAGGGGGATTTCCCCCTTGTCTTGCATAGGAGACCGTATGAAAGAATGGATTGCCAAACACCCAGATTTGTGGGAGTTTATCAAGTTTAATGTCTTATCAAACATCGCAACTATTACAAACTTCTGCGTCCTTTGGTTGTCAACCAATTTCCTCTTTACAGCCTTGTCAAGTCAGCCATTTCACTGGTTTATCTTTCATTATTCCGTAGAAAATGGCGGATTGAACGGCTTTCTCTCCTTCCTCTTGGCTTACATAGCGGCACAGGTTGTCAACTATATTGTTCAAAGGAAGTTGGTATTCGGAGCAGAAAACGATATATCCAAAACCCTCCATTGGTATATCTTGACTGTTGTCGTTGCAGGAATTTTGTCCATTGTGCTGCCGCCTTACACCACTCAACTCTTTACATCATGGGGCTTGAGCTTGGGCTGGGCACAGACAGCAGCCAACTGGGTCAATATTTTCGTTCAAGTGGCTGTCAACTATCCAATGATGAAGTTTGTAATCATGAAATAATACTCTTCGAAAATCAAACTCAGCCGTTGTTGACTTGATTTGATGAGTGGAAAGTTCCAGTGGAGGTTTCCAGCCTGTCGCTTGACAATAATAAAGCGACAGAGTTCTATCTGCTCATATAGAAACGAACTAGGTTCGTCCTATCTCCCACCTCCAACAGTCTATTCTCAGACTGTTGGAGCTAGCCTGATTTTGATTTTCATTGAGTATAAGAAGTAATAGGAGCGATCTCCCTAGTATTTTCTGGGGAGATTTTTTATAGCAGATTATGTCCAAAATCATACAGATTATGAAGAAAGCGTTTTAATTGTCCCTTTAGTCTGATATGATAGTGATAAAGAAATAGAATGAGGAAAAGATGATGAAGTATCAGGAGATTATTAATCGTTTAACATTGGAAGAAAAAGCAGCTCTCATGTCAGGAAAATCTGTTTGGGAAACAAAGGATTACCCTGAAAAAGGAATTCCATCTATCTTTTTGTCTGATGGACCACATGGAATTCGCAAGCAAGAAGGTGAAGGTGATCACTTAGGGCTGAATGCCTCTGTCCCTGCAACTTGTTTCCCAACAGCTGCTACCTTGGCAAATTCTTGGGATGTGGACCTGGTTGAACGTGTCGGACAGGGTCTTGGCGCAGAAGCAAATAGCTTGGGTGTCAATGTCATTTTGGGGCCGGGGCTTAATATCAAGCGCAGTCCCTTATGTGGTCGAAACTTTGAGTATTATTCAGAGGATCCATATCAAGCGGGAAAACTGGCGGCCGCAATGATCCGAGGAATGCAGTCGCAAGGTGTTGCGGCAACGCCAAAGCATTTAGCTGTAAACAGTCAGGAATTGCGCCGTATGGCTTCAGACTCCATTGTAGATGAGCGTACACTGAGAGAGCTATATCTGACAGGATTTGAGATTGCAGTGCGTGAAGGAAATCCAAAGGCAATCATGTCTGCCTATAACAAAATAAACGGCGTCTACGCTAATGAAGACAAGCACCTCTTACGTGACATTCTCCGTGATGAATGGGGCTTTACAGGCTTTGTCGTATCGGATTGGGGTGGCTCCAATGACCATGTTCTCGGTGTTGAAAATGGTAGTCATTTGGAAATGCCAGGTACTAAAAAGGTTGGTCAAAAGGAAATCATTCACGCTGTTCAGTCTGGTCGTCTATCCGAGCAAGTATTGAATGAGCGCGTGGATGAGCTGATTGATGTAGTTTTAGAGTTGGCTCATGCTGAAAAACAATCTGTAGATTATTCTGAACAACATGAATTGGCCCGTCAGGCTGCCACTGAGAGCATTGTGCTATTAAAAAATAAGGATCAGATCTTGCCCTTATCTAGTGAGACAAAAATAGCTCTCATCGGAGAATTTGCCCAAAATCCTCGCTATCAGGGAGCAGGTTCTTCTTTAATCAATACAAGACAATTAGATAAAACAGTGGATTGCATCGCAGATTATCCATTAAATGTCATTGGTTACGAACAAGGCTATCAACGTGTAGATAAAGAAAACAGGGTGTTAGTTGACAGGGCTGTCAATCTTGCAAACCAAGCGGAACTTGTTCTTTACTATATGGGGCTAGATGAAATGAGTGAAAGTGAGGGCTTGGATCGTCATCATATAAGTCTCCCTAAAAACCAGTTATCCTTACTGAATGCCTTGGTAGGGACAGGTAAAAAAATCGTTGTTGTCCTATCAGCAGGCTCAGTTGTGGATATGAATTGGGATGTGGATGTAGATGCGGTTCTTCACGGCTATCTATCAGGAGAAGCTGGTGCCAGAGCCATTTTAGATACCTTGACAGGACGTGTCAACCCATCAGGAAAACTAAGCGAAACCTATCCTATTAATCTTGCAGATGTTCCATCTTCGGATGACTATCCAGCGGAAGGCGATTTTTCCCTCTATAAGGAAGCTCTCTATGTAGGCTACCGTTACTTTACAAGCCTTGACAAGACTGTCAAGTATCCCTTTGGTTATGGATTGTCCTACACAGACTTTTCTTACAGTCAATTGGATGTGACCGAATTAGGAGTCAGAGTCACTATTACAAATACTGGTCTGGTTGATGGTGCTGAAATTGTCCAATTGTACGTAGGCAAAGAAGTTCGTCAGATTTACCGCCCTGCAAAGGAGTTAAAAGGCTTTAAAAAAGTATATGTAAAAGCAGGCGAGTCCAAACAGATTTTTATTCCTTTTGAGGACTATACGTTTCGTTATTTTAATAAAGAGACAGGCCAATTTGAAGTAGAGGCTGGAAATTATCTCTTGTATGTAGGTGCAAGTAGTCAGGATATTCGCTTAGTTGGCGAGATTACCCGAGAAGGCACTGTAGACCAATTTCCTGCTTCAGAACAGATTCCGACTTATCTGACAGCCCAAGTGCAGGCTGTTTCAGAGCAGGATTTTGCACAATTGCTTGGACGTCCAGTTCCAGAAGAAACCTGGAAAATTGGTCAAGAACTGAGCCTGAACGATCCAGTTTTGAAACTCCAATTTGCGAAGAGTGGGTTGGCACGTGGCGTGCATAAACTGTTGGCTGGCTTACTGAAAAAAGCAGAGCAGAAAGGGACTCCTGACTTGAACCTGCTGTTCCTTTATAATATGCCATTTAGGGCAATGGCAAAGATGACAGGAGACATGCTCGATTTACCGATGGTGGAAGGGATTCTAACCATTGTCAATGGAAATTTTTTCAAGGGCTTAGGCCAACTATGGAGAGCCTATCAAGCAAAAAGAAAATATCAAAAGCAACTTTCCTGAAAATGTGATAAAATAGTAACAAATTGTGTCAAATGGAGAGAAAGATGACCTTACTAAGCATTGCCATACCGAGCTATAATTCGGAAGCCTACCTTCATTACTGTGTTCATTCCCTTGTAATGGGCGGTGACAAGGTTGAAATTCTGATTATTAACGACGGGTCGACCGATCGGACTCAGGAAATCGCAGAGGGGCTAGAGAATCAATTTTCAAACGTACGTGCCATTTATCAGGACAATAAGGGCCATGGCGGAGCTGTTAATACAGGGATACGTGAGGCCAAGGGGAAGTACTTTAAAGTTGTAGATTCAGATGACTGGGTCGATACCAGGGCCTATTTGAAGATCCTAGAGAGTTTGCAGGCTTTGGAAGATGAAAATACGCCAGTTGATGCCTTTATCTCCAACTTTGTTTACGAAAAAGAGGGACAATCTCGTAAAAAATCCATGTCTTATCAGGATGTTTTACCAGAAAATCGGATTTTTGGCTGGGAAGATGTGGATGCCTTTTCCAAGGGGCAATACATGATGATGCATTCCTTGATTTACAGGACAGATTTATTGCGTGAGGTTGGTCTCGTTCTGCCAGAGCATACCTTCTATGTGGATAATATTTTCGTATTTACTCCTTTGCAGGCTGTGAAAACTATGTTCTATCTGCCAGTAGATTTTTATCGTTACTTTATTGGGCGAAATGACCAGTCTGTCAATGAATCCGTCATGATTAAGCGCATTGACCAGCAGTTAAAAGTCAATCGAATTTTGGTAGATAATTTAGACTTGGAGGCGATTGACAATCCTGATTTACGAAGTTATTTGCTCAATCATGTGGAGATTACGACCATTATCTCCTGTGCTCTTCTCAATCGTGCTGGAACAGCTGAACATATGATGAAAAAGCAGGAACTCTGGCACTATATTCGGGATAATAATCCAGCTCTATTTAAAATCGTTCGAAAAGGGTTACTCGGGCAATTAACCAACCTTTACGGTTACCCAGGTCGAAAAATTTCCAATGCCGTCTATAAAATCGCGAAAAGAATTTATGGTTTTAACTAAAACTCAGTTTCGGCTGAGTTTTTCTGTTATAATAAGGAATATGAAAAGCGTTTACAAAGGAGAAGATAAATGCAAAGATTAGGACAAACAGGTCTAGAAGTTTCACGAATTGCTTTAGGCTGTATGCGAATGGCAAGTTTGAGAGAGAAGGAAACAGCCAAGGTATTGGAAACCGTGGTTGAGCAAAGAATCAACTTTTTTGATCATGCGGATATTTATGGTGGTGGTGAATCAGAAATCCGTTTTGCTCAGGGGGCAAAATTGGCGGGATTGAAACGTGAGGACATGCTCCTCCAATCAAAATGTGGTATTCGTAAAGGCTATTTTGATTTCTCAAAAGAGTATATTTTGGAATCTGTAGATGGAATTTTGAAGCGCTTGGATACGGAATATTTAGATGTTCTCGTCTTACATCGTCCGGATGCTCTAATGGAAGCAGAGGAAGTAGCTGAAGCCTTTTATCTCTTGAAAAAAGCAGGGAAGGTTCATCATTTTGGCGTCAGCAACCAAAACATTTACCAAATGGAGTTATTACAATCCTATCTCGATCAACCGCTTGCAGTTAATCAATTGCAGCTATCTCCTGCTCACACGCCTTTGATTGATGCTGGATTACATGTCAATATGAAAGATGATGCTGCGACTATGCGTGATGGTGGACTGATTGATTATTGCCAGCTTAAAAAAATCACTATCCAAGCTTGGTCTCCTTTCTTGATTGATTTGCAGCGAGGTATTTTTGCCAACCATCCTGACTATGCTCATTTAAATCAAACTATTGGGGAAATAGCAGAGCGATACAATGTTTCACATGAAACAATTGTCGTAGCTTGGATTTTGCGTCATCCAGCAAAGATTCAAACGATTGTAGGTTCTATGAATCCAGATCGCCTGACAAAGATTGCCCAAGCTAGCCAGATTACCTTAACCAGACCAGAATGGTACGAGATTTACAAAAGTGCAGGCAACATTCTGCCCTAGGAGGAATATATGAAGTGGGAAATAAAAACATTTGAACAACTTAATTTACAAGAACTTTACACTATCTTGACACTTCGGACCGATGTCTTTGTTGTAGAACAAGCTTGTCCCTATCCTGAAGTCGATGGAAAGGATCCAAACTGTCTTCATCTTTTGGGAACTGATGAAGGAGAGTTAGTGGCTTATTTGAGAATATTGCCGGCTGGTATAAGTTATGATGAAGTTTCCATCGGTCGTGTGGTCATCAAGCCAAGCCATCGTGGTAAAGGATTGGGTCGGCCAATGATGGAGCAAGCTATCCATTACATTACAAATGAATGGAAAGAAAGTCAGATTAAAATCGGTGCCCAAGCCTATTTAGAAAAATTCTATCAATCACTTAGCTTTAAGCCAGTTTCTGAAGTATATTTGGAGGATGATATTCCGCATTTGGATATGCTATACATCAAACCAGTCAACTAGGGCTGGTTTTTCGATTTTTTCTCGGCAATTTCTCCCAAAAATCAGCTATTTTATGGTAGAATGAATAGGTATAAAATCAGTAAAAGAGGAAGAAAATGAAACGTTCTATGTACGCTGGACGTGTTCGTAAGGAGCATGTCGGACAGGAAATTACTTTGAAAGGTTGGGTTGGCCGCCGTCGTGACTTGGGTGGCCTGATTTTCATTGACTTGCGTGACCGTGAAGGCATTATGCAATTGGTGATTAACCCTGAGTCAGTTGAAGCTGAAGTGATGGCAAAAGCGGAGAGTCTTCGTTCCGAGTTTGTTATCGAAGTAACAGGAACGGTTGTGGAGCGTGAGCAAGCTAACGACAATATCCCGACAGGAGCTGTTGAACTGCAAGTAACCAGCTTGACAGTGTTGAACACGGCTAAGACAACTCCGTTTGAAATCAAGGACGGCATTGAAGCCAGTGATGATACCCGTCTTCGTTACCGTTATTTGGATCTTCGCCGTCCAGAAATGCTCAACAACTTCAAATTACGTGCGGCTGTAACCCACAGCATTCGCAACTACTTGGACGATTTGGAATTTATCGATGTGGAAACACCAATGTTGACCAAGTCAACACCAGAAGGTGCGCGCGACTACTTGGTACCATCTCGTGTGTCCAAAGGTCATTTCTATGCTTTGCCACAAAGTCCACAGATTACTAAGCAGCTTTTAATGAACGCTGGTTTTGACCGTTACTACCAAATCGTTAAGTGTTTCCGTGATGAAGATTTGCGTGGGGATCGTCAACCTGAGTTTACACAGGTTGACTTGGAAACCTCATTCTTGAATGAGGTTGAAATCCAAGACATCGTAGAAGGCTTGATTGCTAAGGTCTTGAAAGATACCAAAGGAATTGATGTGACCTTGCCATTCCCACGTATGGCCTATGACCATGCGATGAACTTCTACGGTTCAGATAAACCAGATACTCGTTTTGAGATGCTTTTGCAAGACTTGACAGAACTTGTCAAGGAAGTTGACTTCAAGGTCTTCTCAGAAGCACCAGTTGTCAAAGCCATTGTGGTCAAGGGTGCGGCGGATAGCTACTCACGTAAAGACATTGATAAATTAACAGACTACGCAAAACAATTTGGTGCTAAGGGACTTGCTTGGGTTAAAGTAGACAAGGGAGAATTAGCGGGCCCAGTTGCTAAGTTCTTGACGGGTATTACAGAAAAATTGACAGCAAGTTTACAGTTGGAAGACAAGGATTTGGTTCTCTTTGTAGCAGATGAATTGGAAGTAGCCAACAATACCCTGGGAGCCTTGCGTAACCGCTTGGCAAAAGAGCAAGGCTTGATTGATGAAAGCAAGTTCAACTTCCTCTGGATTGTGGATTGGCCAATGTTTGAGTGGTCTGAAGAGGAAGGTCGCTATATGAGTGCCCATCACCCATTCACCTTGCCGACGGAAGAAACAGCTCATCATTTGGATGGTGATTTGGCGCAGGTGCGTGCAGTTGCCTACGATATTGTTTTGAATGGTTATGAATTGGGTGGCGGTAGCCTTCGTATCAACCAAAAAGACATGCAAGAACAGATGTTCAAGGCTCTTGGTTTCTCAGCTGAAGATGCCCATGAGCAGTTTGGTTTCTTGCTAGAAGCTATGGACTACGGTTTCCCACCACACGGTGGATTGGCTATCGGGTTGGACCGCTTTGTCATGTTATTGGCTGGTGAGGATAACATTCGTGAAGTTATCGCCTTTCCGAAGAATAACAAGGCATCTGATCCGATGACACAGGCACCAAGTACGGTTGCATCAGCTCAATTAGAGGAATTGGCTTTAGACATTACACTTGAAAATGAATAAATTTTTCAGAAAACAGCGTGTACGCTTTTTAAGAAAGGCCAGAAAGAATAAGTTTTGGTCGGTCATTTTGGGAATTTCTCGGGAAAAATATGCTGAACGGATATCGGGGTCCATTATTTATGGACTCCTATCTAGTATTGCAGTCAATTTTTTCTTTCGACCAGGGAATGTCTATTCGTCTGGAGTTACTGGTCTTGCACAGATTGTTTCTGCTCTGGCAGCTTCTTACGCTGGTTGGAATGTACCGATTGCGGTGGTCTACTACGGCCTGAACATTCCCTTGCTTATCTTAGCTTGGTATAAAATTGGTTATAAATTTACTATCTTTACCTTTATTACGGTATCCTTCAGTTCTTTCTTTATCCAATTTATGCCGCCAGTTACCCTGACGACGGATCCGTTAGTCAATGCTATTTTCGGTGGTCTCATGCTGGGAACTGGGATTGGCTTTGCACTTAGGAACAATGTATCCAGTGGTGGTACTGATATTGTCTCTATTATTATTCGCAAGAAGACGGGACGACAAGTCGGCTCTATTTCCTTGATTGTCAACATTATGATTATGTTGATTGCAGGGATGACCTTTGGCTGGCAATATGCCCTGTATTCAATGGTTGCGCTGTTTATCTCCAGTCGCATGACAGATGCGATTTTCGTGAAACAAAAACGGATGCAGGCCATGATTATTACCAATCATCCTGAACGTGTCATTAAGAAAATCCATAAGAAGCTCAATCGCGGTGTGACCATTATCAACGGTGCTGAGGGTGCTTATAACCATGAGCAAAAGACGATTCTCATTACCATCATCACTCGTGCGGAGTTTAATGATTTCAAGCATATTATGAAAAAGGCAGACCCCAAAGCCTTTGTATCGGTAGCTGACAACGTCAATATTATTGGTCGGTTTGTGGAAAGCGACTGATTGACAAACACTACATGTAGGAGTAAAATAGTATTTACAGTCTACATGTAGTGTTTTTATTATAAAGAGGAAGTGTATGAAGAAGAAAATATATTTGGTTTACATCAGTTTGAGTGGCAATACAGAGAGTTTTGTGAAACGTCTAAAGTCCTTTTTCCAATTTCAAACTGACTGGGAGATTGAGCTAGTTCATGTCAAAGATTTGGTCAAGCAGGCTATTCCTTTCTATCAGCTAGATGCACCCTTTGTCGCCTTTTTACCAACCTACTTAGAAGGTGGAAATGGAGTGGACAACGGAGATGTGGAAATTCTGACCAATCCTCTTGGAGATTTTATCGCTTTGGGGACCAATGCAGAGCTCTGTCTGGGTGTCGTTGGCTCAGGTAACCGCAATTTTAACAACCAATATTGTCTGACTGCCAAGCAATATGCTGAGCGATTTAATTTTCCTGTTATAGACACCTTTGAACTCAGAGGGATGCAGAATGACATTGAACGCATTGGTCGGAAGATAATGGAATTGATGTAAAGAGCCTCAACTCAGCTTTATGCTGGGTTGTTTTTTTGGTCACACAAAAAAAACTCACCAGAGTGACTAGTGAGTTTTAAGGAGATTATGAAAAATATTTAGGATTGACTATAGTATACCTCAGACTATATCGTGTTTCATCGGTCTAAAGTCCTATTTGTCTTCTAAAATGCAAATACTCTGTCCTGCAATCGTGATTTCTTGCTGATCACGCTCTTCGACTGGAGGATAGTTGTAGAGAACTGCCTTATCTTTTTCACGTTCATAGGTAAAGTCGCTATCTGCAAAGTTGATGATAAATTGAATGGTCTTTTCTTCACTTGTCACTTGATAGCGAAGAACATATTCAGTTAACCAGTAGAAATCACAAGTTTCTTGGATACTTTCGTAGTTATCCTGGCTGAGTATTGGATTATTTTTGCGGAAGGTAATTAATTCCTGAATGAACTCGATATGTTCCTTATAACGAATAGCTCGTGTCCAGTCCAGACGGTTGATACGGTCAGGGATATTGTAAGTATTATCTATTTCATCTTTTGTACGGAAAAATTCCTGTCCGCTGTGAATGAAGGCCATACCCTGAGAGATTAAGATGAGCTGGAGACCAAAACTTGCAGCACGTTTCTGCTGTTGAGGTGTCCAGTTTGGATTCTCAATATGGAAATAGTCAAATGCTGTAGCATTATCATGGCATTCGATGTAGTTGAGGGACTGTTGAGGCGTTAAGAAATGGCTTAATCGGCTACCAGTCAGGAGATGTTGTACCTTTTCGTGCAATTGCTTATCTATTAGACGGTTTGGATTGAGCAAGAGTTTCTTAAAGGTATCACGGTAATCGTCATTGAAGAAGCTGATTTCAGGTAAATGCTCTGCATTGTACTGGTGAGCCAGCTTTTCAAATTCGAGGCCTGTTGCCATTTTCCATCCTTCACCATAGAGGTAGACATTTGGGTGAATGGCAGATAATTCAGTTTGAATCTGGTTGATTGTTTCGCTATCTAAAATACCCATAAGGTCGAAACGGAAGCCATCAAAACCATAGAGTTCTAGCCATTGGCGAAGGGATTGTTTGATGTAGTTGCGGACCATACTGCGCTCGCTGGCAACGTCGTTACCGCAGAATGTCCCGTCTGTTCGCATGCCGTGGTCATCATAGCGATAGAAGTAGCCTGGAACGATGAGCTCAAATGCGTACTTTTCAGCATGATAGACGTGGTTGTAAACAACGTCCATAATAACTGAAATATCTGCATCATGGTAGGCCTGGATAGCTTCTTGTAGCTCTAGAATACGTGCGTAAGGATCGTTTGGTTGGCTAGAATAGGAACCTTCTGGCAGATTGTATTGCATAGGGTCGTAGCCCCAGTTGTAAACAGCTTGGGGTTTATTTTCATCCACACTGCCAAAATCATAAACAGGCAATAATTGAATATGGGTAACGCCTAGTTCTCTGATGTAATCCATTCCTAGCTTCATTCCATCCATGGTAGGAGACTCTGTCAAGCCGAGAAATTGACTGCGATGCTTGAAACCAGCTTCTTTTTGCCATGAGAAATCACGGACGCTCATTTCATAGATAATGGCCTGAGAAATAGGTCGTTGGGTCTTAGCACGACGAATTTTATGAAGTTTATCTGGATTGATAACGTAGCTGTCACCTGAGTTGGCTGTGGAAGACAGGGCGTAGGGATCGTGAACGGAAATCCATTCACCGTTTACTTTGTGGAGATAGTGATAGCTGTGCGCTTCTAGGTCTCCTTCAACAGTAATTTCCCAAACTCCTTTTGCTCCCTTCGTCATTGCATGTGGGTTTCCTTCTAGAACAAGAAAAACTTGCTTAGAAATAGGTGCCCATAACTTAAAGGTTGTTGCCTCTGGTCGATAGGTTGCTCCCAAATCTTGGCCATTGTATGTATAACTTTGTTCAAAAAGTGTAGAGCGAACGATATGACCATAGCCGAGTTCTGTTTTATTACGGTCTTGGTCGTAGATGGTATAGTCCTTGTCCAATGTCAGTGCATGGAGGCTGGTTAGATAATAGATGACGAGATTATCTACTTCTAGACAGGAATGGATAAAAAGTTGAGATGTAGCATCATTTGATTCAAGTGAGAAGCTCATATGTTCGGAGTCGAATCGTTTTTCCATGACCAAGCGAATAGTTGCTACATCGTCAAGAGATGCTTGAAATTGTCGTAATGCCATGAGCCAAAAGGCTCCTTTCTAAGTTAGAGTTCGGTAATGGTATGTGGAATGACACGTCGGTAGCAGACTTGCTTGTCTTCCTTGTTGTCATTGATGATTTGGTGCAGAGTGTTGAATGCGACGCGTCCTAGTTTAATAGCGTGGACGTCAACGTAGGCTTCAATATCTAGTTTTGGCTTGACGGAGTCAAAAGAAATGATAGGAAGTTTGACTCCGACTTCGTTGAGATATTTGACAACACCTTCGGCAACGGAAGTGTCAGTTGTGACGATTGCATCCAGGTCTTGTTTGAGTAATTTCTTAGAAATTTTGTAGGCACTGTCTTCGAGAAGGAAGCCAGACACAAACTTGACCTTGTTTTCATCCAGGGGAATATTGTGCGATTTAAGGGCGTTCTTGTAACCTGTATAACGGTCTTGAGATACGACTAACTCTTTGTTACCAGCGACGAAGGCAATGTTTTTGTAACCTTTATTGATGAAGTAGTTGGTAGCTTCAAAGCCGGCCTGGATATTATCATTATCAACTAGTGATATGAATGGAGAATCCGCCTTACCAAGAATGAGGAAGGGGAATTTGTGTTGGATAGCTAATTGTACCAATGGATCGTCGGGCTTGGAATAGAGGAAGATGAGGCCGTCCACTCGTTTGCCGTAGACCATCTGAGAAATCGCTTCTAGACGTTGTTCTTCATTCTTTCCTGTGGAGATTTGGATGGCATAATTATGATCTGCCGCAACTTGAGAAATTCCTCGTAAGGCAGTAGGGAAGAAGGGGTTTTGATAGAAAACATCCGAGTCATCTGGCAAAACCAGTCCGATAACCTGTGTATAGCTAGAAACTAGGCTTCGAGCGTTGAGGTTTGGATGGTAGTTGAGATCCGCCATGGCTTTCCTAACCAAGTCTTTCGTTTTTTGGCTAATGGCAGAGCTATTTTGAATGACACGAGTAACTGTAGATGGCGAGACACCAGCTAATTTTGCCACATCTTTGATGGTAGCACGCATATAGACCTCCTAGATTTCATCTCTGAATTTTGTTTTGAAAAATACCCATAACAAGCATAGTACAAATAGGATATTTTGTATGGTTAGAAGGGTAGTCACAGGTTGACCAAATAGTCCAATTAGACAGGCTATAAGAGTAGGCAGGCCCAGACAGTTGAGAGCAAAATTATAGCACTCTGCAAACGTTTCAAAATGGAAGAAACGAGACTTTTTAGTCAAAAAGAGGAAGAAGCTGGCTCCTAGTAGGATGAAGAGTAGGTTTGTTGTTAAAATAAAGGTCGAAATAAGAGTGATGGACAGTCCGACAGCTGCTCGGTTGGCTTGATACCATTTTTTAGAGATGGTTGCAGTCAAGGTCTCCTTACTAGCAAAATCGTCAGTATTCAAACCTTCATAAGTCAATTCGCTTAGAATATCACTTCCTTTACGAATAGTCAGAGACTGATTGGCGAATTGATAAGTAAAGTCAGAACTAGAGCTAACGGTATCACCAAATGTCACTTGCTCCCAGTTAGTATTTCCAGTATAGGTTAGGTGGTTGTTTTCGATGACTGCATGTTGACGGAGGTCATCTACGACTTGATCTGTCAGAGGTGCATAGATACCTTCTACGAAATTTTCTAAAGGATAGGTTTCGAGATTGACAGTCTGTAGGGAGCTCGGAATGAGCAAGAGCGCCACTAAAAAAAGCGTTGTAAACAACCGTTGCCAAAGGTTCATTAGTCTACGATTGGCAAACATATTTCTTGGAGAGAAGATACTAGAAAAATAGGAAAAAGGATATGGGAGCATTCGTTGGACCTTTCATAAATATCAATGTTTCCCCTAAAAAGGGAAAAGGTGGGACAGGGTTATCCCTTGTCGCCACCGCTTGTTAAACCAGATACAAAGTTCTTTTGTAGGAAGAAGAATAGGATACTGATAGGGAGGGCAATAAGAATGGCACCTGCCGCAAAGTAGGCAATCTTCATATTCTTCACATCACTGATGAAGGTTTGAAGTCCGACAGCTACAGTATAGAATTCTTTTTCACGAAGCAAGAATTTGGATAGGATGTAATCTCCAAAAGGTCCCATGAAGGCCCAGAGCGCTTGTACAGCAATCATTGGACGAACGAGTGGGAGGACGATTTGCCAGAAACGTCTGAAGTGCCCGGCACCGTCTAGTTTTGCAGATTCATCAAGTGAGATTGGTACCGTATCGAAGTAGCCTTTCATGAGCCAAGCGTTCATTGGGATACCACCACCGACATAAAGGAAGATGAGGAACCAGCTTTGGTTGAGCGCATTGAGCATGAGGGCCATAACGAAGAAGGCGGTAAGAGCAGCCATGGTTGGTACCATTTGGATAATCAAGAAGAAGACCAAACTCTGCTTACGAGCGATGAAGTTATAGCGACTATAAGCGTAACCCGCTAGTACCACTATACTTGTTTGAATAACCATTGTCAAGAGAGCAATGATAAGCGTATTGAAGTACCAGGTTCCGTATAGAGTCTCGCTAAAGAGCTTGCTAAAATTGTCTAGTGTAAAGTTGATATTGCTATCCAATTTGAAGGCAACCACGTTACCAGACTTGAAGGCGGACATGATTGTAATCAAGAGAGGATAGATGATGATAACAGACAGAACAATCAGATAGAGATAGGTTAAGGTCTGATTGAGTATGCGTCTAGTTTTTACAGATACTTTCATCTTATACATCCTCCATTTCAAAAGCATTTAGTTTTTTGAAGGCAATCATGGAAATACTGATGACAATCATTGAGATAATCAATGTAACTGCTGCCGCCATTGAGTATTGAGGTGATGTACCTGTGGTTAATTTATAAATCCATGAAATCAAGATGTCAGTTGAACCCGCTCCACCACCGACGCTACCAGGACCACCATTGTTGAAGAGGTAGATGATAGAGAAGTTGTTGAAGTTGAAGGTGTATTGACTGATTAGTGTTGGAGCTGCTACTGCTAAAATCATCGGAAGGGTGATGTTACGGAATTTTTGAATGGCACTTGCACCATCAATGTAAGCAGCTTCATACAAGTCGTTTGGAATGGATTGCAAAATACCCAGGGTCAAAACATAGATATAAGGGAAACCAAGCCAAGCCTGCATCATAATGAGGGCAACTTTAGTCCAGAATGGGTCGGTCTTCCAAGGGATAAGGAAATTATCGATGAATGGTAGGAATTTGCTCAGGAATGGCAATACCTGTGTGTTAATAGCACCAACACTATCGTTGAACATGTTACTAAAAGTCAAGATAGTTACGAAGGCAGGAACAGCCCATGGGAGCAAGAAGATAACACCGAAGATGCGTTTTCCTTTGATGAATGGCTGATTTGCGATGATGGCTGTCAAGATACCGATAACAATTTGAGCTGTTGAAGCGCAGAGTGCCCAGATAATTGTCCAGCCAAGTACAGAACCAAATGCTGTACGGAATGTGCTTAGTTTCCAGATATTTGTAAAGTTGGTAATACCAATCCAATCCAACAATGCGCTTGGTGGCAGGTGTTTGAAGTCGTAGTTTGTAAAGGCGATAAACAATGTAACGACAACTGGGAAGATGATAGCAAAGGTCATCGCAATATATGATGGGATAATCAAGAGATATGGGAAACCATTCTCATAGATACCTTTTACCATTTCTTTTAATGTGGTAGCCACTGGCATCCTTGAATTCCATCGTTTCGCGGTATCACGTGCGTCTTTTAGGTTGAGTGCATAGAAAGCGAGATAGACAACTGTGATAATTAAGTGGAAAGAACCACGAATCAGCATGAATAGCGAATTATCTTGTCCACGAACACTACCGAGGGTAATCAAGTTGCCTAATTCACCAGCTGCAATAGCAATAAAATAAACAAGGAAGGCAAGCGTAACACCTAAAAAGATGTATCCTTTGGCTTTTTGTTTATTGTAGATTTGTCCGAGACCAGGGATCAGGGACAAAAGGAGTGCCTTACCTGGATTTTGTTTCATAGTCATAGTCTCCTTATATAGCTTCTGAATAGACGGTGGATGTTATCGTCATTTAGTTTTTCTTTTATTACTTCGTTAACTCGCCTTGCCTAACTTCAGTTATGCCTGCGGCTCATTGCCTCGTACTAAAAGTAAACTAAAAGACTATATCTATTCAGTTTATCGTTAAGTAATAAAGTAGACTGGGAAGAGAACTCCCAGTCCAACTTTAAACTTGACTAGTTGCTGTGTTTTTGAGCAATTTCGTCTGCAATAGCTTTCACAGCGTCTGTTGCAGCAGTCTTAGCGTCTTTTGAACCACTTGCAGCTTCGAAGAGCATGTTACCAGCTGGTGTCCAAACTGAACCCATTTCTGAGATGTTTGGCATTGGTTGAGCTGAAGCAAACTGGTTGATAACTGCAGTTGTCAATTCGTCTTTTTTGCTTACAGCATATTCACGAGCTTCAGTGTTAGCTGGAACTTCGTTTGTAGCGTCGTAAAGTGCTTTTTGTTGGTCTGTAGCAGTCAAGAAGTCAACAAACTTTTGAGCCATTTCTTGGTTTTTAGCGCCTGCTGGAACAACCCATGCTTTACCACCACCGAATGCTGAGTAGTTTTTGCCGTTTACAAGAGTTGGTATTGTTGCTACACCATAGTTTACACCAGCTTCTTTATATGAAGCTGCTTTCCAAGGACCTTCGATGATAGCAGCTGCTTTACCGTCTGTAAATTGAGTGTTAATCAAGTTGTTTGCAGCAGTACCGTCTTGAAGACCTTGAGGCCATTTTTCGTACCAAGTTTTAGCGTATTCAATTGCTTTGATAGCACCTTCATTAGCAAGTCCGATGTCTTTTGGATTTGTACCATTTTCACCGAATACATAGCCGCCGTAACCAGAAAGAAGTCCGTATGTATAGTAGAAATTCGTCCAGTCAGCTAGGAATGCTGAAGTTTTACCCTCTTCACCAGCAAATGCGTATTTGCTGTCTTTAGCAAGTGTTTCAAGTTCTGCAAATGTCTTAGGAGCTTCAGTCAACAAGTCTTTGTTGTAGTAAAGAACAAGTGTTTCGATAACCGCAGGTGAACCGTAAACTTTACCACCGTTTGTTACAAGAGCAGTTGTTGTGTCATCTGCTTTGCTATCATCTGCAAGAGTCAATTCAGATAGTTGACCTTCAGAACCAAGGCTACCTACACGGTCGTATGGTGCCATCATAACGTCTGGGGCTGAACCAGATTGGTTATCCAACGATAAGTTATCCAAACCAGTTAAAGCATCACCAGTTTTAACGGTAACAGATACACCATTTTCTTTTTCGAAGCCAGCTTTGACATCGTTGATGTAAGATTCATAACCTTGGTCAACGTAGACAGTCAATTCTTTGCTACCTTCAGCAGACTTAGATGCCTCTGTTGATGAACCTGAGTTTGAGCATGCAGCTAAAACAGCAGTTGATGCAGCAAGAAGAGCAACGCTCTTAAGGAGATTGTGTTTCATTTTCTTCCCTCCGAAGATAAATAGTTTTGTGTGACGCTTGCTTTGCGCAAACGTTTTCCTAAGTTGACTTCATTATACACTAGATTGAATCCGTTTGCAAGCGTTTTTATAAAAATTTTTAAAAATTTTTTTGAGTTTAAAAAAATATAAGAATTTTTTTGCATATATTAATGAAAAGAAATATGGAATGGCATGTGAACTAACAGAATTAAATGGAAATTTCTTGATTTGTTACCGTTTTCAGTATATAATAAAAAAGAGAAAACGTTTGCGTTGTGCAAGCGGATTAGATAGGAGAACTTATGAAAGTAAGACAGAGTGGTGTGCTGATGCACATTTCATCATTACCTGGGAAATATGGAATTGGTTCCATGGGCCAATCGGCTTATGAATTTGTTGATTTTTTGGTAAGAACTAAGCAACGCTATTGGCAAATCTTACCTTTGGGAACAACCAGTTATGGAGATTCTCCTTACCAGTCATTTTCAGCTTTTGCAGGGAATACTCATTTTATTGATTTTGATATATTGATTGATAAAGGCTGGCTGGCAGCAGAGGATTTACACGGTGTTGACTTTGGGCAGAATCCTACAGAGGTAGATTACGCAGCCATTTTTTATGCTCGACGTCCATTACTGGAGAAGGTAGTTGCCAACATGAAGGCACAAGGCTTGCCAGAAGATTATTGGATGTTCTTAGGGGAGAATGACTTTTGGATTCATACCTTTGCGGAGTATATGGCTATAAAAGAGCATTTTGATCTCAAACCTTGGACAGAGTGGGAAGATCAAGGGGCGCGCTTACGTTACCACGATACCTTGGAATATTATCGTCACTTGTTGGCAGATCGAATTGATTATCACCGCATTACACAATATTTATTCTTTTCACAATGGAAGGCTTTAAAGGCTTATGCCAATGCCAAAGGTGTTGAGTTTGTTGGGGATATGCCGATTTATATCGCGGCTGATTCTGCCGATATGTGGGCTAATCCACATTTCTTTAAAACGGATGAAGAAGGCAAGCCGAGTGTGGTTGCAGGATGCCCACCAGATGCCTTTTCGGAAATTGGTCAGCTTTGGGGCAATCCGATTTATGATTGGGAAGCGATGAAGCATGACGGATTTACTTGGTGGGTTGCTCGTTTACGTGAATCCTTTAAGATATACGATATGGTACGTATCGACCACTTTATCGGCTTTGCCTCCTTCTGGGAAATTCCAGCGGGTGAAGAAACAGCTGTAAATGGCTATCGTGTCGAAGCACCAGGTTTTGAGTTATTTGATACAATCAAACGTGAACTCGGAGACTTAAATATCATAGCTGAGGATTTGGGCTCTGTGACAGACAAGGTCATCCAATTACGTGATACGACAGGTTTTCCTGGTATGAAAGTCCTGCAGTTTGCTTTTGATCCAGAAGGAGACAGCATTGAAATGCCACATAACCATCCTAATAATGTGGTGGCATATACGGGAACCCATGACAATGATACGATTCTTGGCTGGTACGAAAATGAAACAACGAAAGAATCGCGTGCATTCTTAGATAAGTACAGCAATCGTCGTGAGGGGGAAACGGTCAGTCATGCTCTTTTCCGTCTGCTCTTTGGTTCACCTGCCTTTATGGCGGTGGCTACTATGCAGGACCTACTTGGTTTGGATGGTTCAGCTCGCATGAACTTGCCAAATACGCTTGGTGGTAACTGGACTTGGAGAATGACGGCAGATCAATTGACACCAGAGATTGAAGCGGAATTGCTAGACCTTACAGAAACTTATCGTCGGGTTAATGTGCATTTGGTTGATGAAAAGTCATAATAAAATGAACTCCTCTAAGCAGCTAACTTAGAGGAGTCTTTGTTATCTCTGTTGTCGGACATAGAGCCAGTAGCGAATCCAGTAGTAGATGGTGTAGAGTAGGCAGGCTACGATAGTCCAAATGAAAAATGTATTCAGCACTTTAGCAAGACTTGGCAATAACCAGTTAATCAGTAGAGTGACTACAAAAATAATCACTCCGATATAGGTGGGCAATTTCTTCATGAGTTTTCCTCCTTTGAACTTAGTATAACAAAATTATATTTGCAGTCAAATGAAATATATGATTGACAATATAAAAATATGAGTATAAAATATAGAAAAAAGGAGGCTATTATGAAAAGACCGATTCATTTGTATATTTTTGTGATACTATCCAGTATTGCCAGTATTTTAAGGCTGTTTAGTGCCTTTGTGTCGACTTTTAATGAGGAGCGACTTCGTACGTCTGTGCAGGGAGTTGTTGGGATTGATGTAGAAGAATTGATTCTTGTTTCGAGAGAAACAGCCAATCTCCAGACGGGTATCATTCAAAAGACAGCAGCCCTGGTCATGTTTGGTCTTTTGATTGCGGTCATTGTCTTCTTATTCATGAAGAAAAATGAGCTGGCTTCTTATCTTTACATCGGCTATCTATTTTCGACCTTACTGCTGAATACCTATAGCTACCTAGCAGGTAAGGGGATTGCCAACCTCTACTCAGATGCAGCCTTGCGTGATGTGACAGCAGCAGGTATGCTAGGGGCTTACATCCTTAACATTGTCCTATTTGCCATTTACTTTGGTGTGACCGTCTTCTTCCATCTGCGTAAACCGAAAGAAAAACCGAGCACAGCTATTAATTCGACAGATATTTAATGAAAAAGCACAGTCTAAAAGATTGTGCTTTTAAATATTGTATTTTTTGTGATTAGGAGATGGCGATGTAGCGTCGAGCACCTGAGTAACTGATATAGCTAATCCATGTGCGACCTTCGGCAGTAATAACTTTATCATAGCGAACGACTGAGCCAGCTCCGTAGAAGGTGATTTCAGGACTGGACAGACTTGGATTGTTGCGGACACTAGAGTAGGACTGGATGGTGTAGCTACCTGATGCTGGTAGGCTGTTGTTTGTAGATTGAGTAATGGTAGGCTGGATGGCGATATAGCGCCGAGCTCCAGAATAGCTGATATAGCTAATCCAGCGTTGTCCGTCGTCTTCAAGAACCTTGTCGTAGCGGACGCTTTCGCCAGCATAATAGTAATCGAGGGTAGGGCTAGATAGACTAGCTTGAGATTTGATGGCCAGTTGGCTGGTAAAGGTATAGGTGCCGCTTGGGGCTAAGGCGGGTTGAGAGTTGGTTGTTCCCGCTCCGAGGTTTTTAAAATGAATGTAGCCGCTAACGGCATTTTTGGGGATAACTCGCCTTCCGTAGGTATAGCGAACACCGTAGTTGTATTCCTCAATCTCTACGGTATCTCCATTTACTGCAGAAACCCATGCGACATGCATGGGAGTTTCCCACCAGGCAACGGCTCCGACAGCAGGTGTCATATTAACTTGATAACCTTCTTGTTTGGCACGATGGCCCCAAACATTGGCATCACCATAGGCAGGTGGCAATGTAAAACCGTTAACTGTGCTAAGTCGAAAGGCTACAAAGGAGGTGCACTGGCGTGTGTAGAGTCTCCATGGATCGACTGCATCAACTGCTGTGTAGGGATAGTCATCTCCTCTTGCATTGGCTGAGGCTGAAGGTGGGGATTGTAAATTGATACCGACAATAAAAATGGCGGCTAGAAGCTGACAGGCGATTCCTTTTCTTCTCAAGAATGTTTTCATTATTTCTCCTTGTGTAGTAGATGTAGAGGTATCACGTGTACCTCCCATCTATATATTCGTAATTGAAATGAATCTTTTTGATTTTCATTTGGGAGAAGGAGTTGTTGTGATAAGGAATCGGAAACGAGAGTAGGCAATGTGGTAGAAAAAAAGCCTCGGCTGATGGCCGAAGGCTTTGATTACATTTTTTCTGGTGCTTTTACGCCGAGAAGACGCAGAGCTTCTTTGAGGACAAGTCCTGTTGCGTAGGCAAGTGCCAAGCGGCTGTCACGCTCTGGACTTTCATCCAAGATACGCGTGTGGGCGTAGTATTTGTTGAAGGCTTGAGCTAGGTTGATAGCGTATTTGGCAATAAGTGATGGGTCAAATTTGTCTCCGGCACGTTCTACAACAGCTGAGAAGTTTTGGATGTGCTTGATGATTTCCCAGCTTTCTGTGTCAGCCAGTTTGTAGTCATTTTCTGCGTTTGGTACAAAGTTTGCCTTGCGTAGGATAGACTGGATGCGGGCGTATGCGTATTGTACATAAGGACCTGTTTCACCCTCGAAGGAAACCATAGCTTCCAAGTCGAAGTCGTAGCCGTTGTCACGGTCGGTTTTGAGGTCGTAGAACTTCACAGCGCCGACACCAACTGCGTGTGCCACTTCTTCCTTGTTTTCAAGGTCAGGGTTTTTAGCTTCAATTTGAGTAAGGGCGCGTGAAATAGCTTCGTCTAGAGTTGGCTCGAGCAGGATGATGTTTCCTTTACGAGTAGAGAGCTTTTTCTTGTCCTTGGTCACTAGACCGAAGGTGATATGGGTCATATCGTCGCTCCAGTCGAAATCCATTTCCTTCAAAACGGCTTTGAGTTGCTTGAAGTGGTTGATTTGCTCCTGACCAACGACATAGATGCTTTTCACGAAGTCATAGGTGCGCTTGCGGTACATAGCTGTTGCCATATCGCGCGTGATGTAGAGGGTAGCGCCATCTGTCTTCATGATAAGGGCTGGTGGAAGATTGTAGCTTTCAAGGTCAACGATTTTGGCACCTTTAGACTCTTGAAGAAGTCCTTTTTCTTCTAAGATTTGGATACCTTCGTCCATCTTATCGTTGTAGAAGGCTTCGCCGTTATAGCTGTCGAATGTTACATCAAGTTTGTCGTAGATGCGGTTAAATTCGACCAAGCTCTCATCACGGAACCATTGCCACAATTCATGCGCTTCTGGGTCGCCGTCTTCCAATTTTTTGAACCATTGGCGTGCTTCGTCGTCCAACTCAGGTTTTTCTTCTGCCTCAGCATTGATACGGACATAGAGTTTAAGAAGTTCTGAGATTGGGTCAGCTTCGACCGCAGCCTTGTCACCCCAGAGTTTGTAGGCAACAATCAACATGCCAAATTGTTTGCCCCAGTCACCCAAGTGGTTGATACGGATTGGCTTGTAGCCTAGTTTTTCGTGGATGTTGGCAAGGGCATCGCCGATAACGGTTGAGCGTAAATGTCCAACTGAGAATGGTTTAGCAATGTTTGGACTAGACATGTCGATGGTTACATTGCGTCCTTGACCAATGTTGAGTTTACCGTATTGGTCTTTTTCAGTAATAACATCTGTCAAGACTTGGTGGGAAATCGCAGCCTTGTCCAAGAAGAAGTTGACGTAAGGACCAGTTGCAACAACGTTCTCAAAGCCAGTTGTATCGAGTTTTTCAACGATGTCCGCTGCGATAGCCTGTGGAGCCTTGCGTTCCACTTTAGCAAGTGAGAAGGCTGGGAAGGCAATATCGCCCATTTCTGATGATTTTGGTTTTTCTAGCAGATTGTAGATAGCTTCCACTTCCAAACTCGGAAGGATGGCAGCCAATCTTTCTGCAATCACTTGTTTTTGATTCATATAGGATTTCCTCCAAAGTTATTGATTCTATTTTAACACATTTCTAGGCTAATAGCGGGGAAAAGTGTTATAATATTTCTATAAATATACATTTTGAGGTAAAATGATGAATAAAGCAGGACGACATGATTTAATAAAGGCCATGATTCGTCAAGAAAAAATAGGGCGACAAACGGATATTCAGCAAGGTTTAGAGGCTCGAGGGGTAGTGGTAACCCAGACAACCTTGTCTCGTGATTTACGTGAGTTGGGAGTGATAAAAATTCATGAAAACGGGCGTTCATTTTATTCCTTAGCTATCGAAGAAGAGCGCGTGAATTTTATCCAATTATTGGCACAATATGCGTATAAAGTAGATAGGGCTAGTTTTATTCTGGTCCTTCATTCAGAACTGGGAGAAGCGGCCTTGATGGCCAATATCATTGATGCAGAAAAGCCAGAGACTATTTTGGGAACGCTGGCGGGAGCTAATACACTTTTAGTTATTTGTCGAGATGATGTAGCGGCTCAGCAAGTTGAAGCGGAGATTAACTACTATTTGAATTAGAACAAGGAGAGATGATGGCAACAGAAAAAATTTCTCCGGGAATGCAGCAGTATCTGGATATAAAAGCACAGTATCCAGATGCTTTTTTGCTTTTCCGTATGGGAGACTTTTATGAATTATTTTATGAAGATGCGGTAGAAGCGGCACAGATTTTGGAATTGTCCTTGACCAGTCGGAATAAGAATGCGGAAAATCCGATTCCCATGGCGGGGGTACCGTATCACGCGGCACAACAGTATATCGACACACTTGTTGAATTGGGGCACAAGGTCGCAATTGCCGAGCAGATGGAAGATCCTAAGCAGGCAGTCGGCGTGGTCAAGCGGGAAGTAGTGCAGGTCATTACTCCTGGTACGGTAACAGACTCGTCCAAAATGGGAGCAGACAGTAACTATTTGGTTGCGATTGACCGTCAGGGAGTACAGTTCGCGCTTTCTTATATGGATGTGTCAACAGGTCAGTTTTTTGTGACTAGTTTGGATGATTTTACTAGTCTTTGCGGTGAGATCCGCAATTTACGGGCACGTGAATTGGTCATCGGCTATGCTTTATCTGAGGAAGAAGAGCAGGTCTTTTCGAACCAGATGAACCTCCTGCTCTCTTTTGAGGATGAGGTGACGGAAGATGTCCAGCTGATTGACAACTCCTTGACAGACTTGGAAAAGGCTGCGGCAGGTAAACTCCTCAGCTACCTACATCGGACTCAGATGCGAGATCTGAGCCACTTGCAAAAGGTGGTCCACTATGAAATCAAGGACTATCTGCAAATGGACTATGCAACCAAGTCCAGTCTGGACCTGCTTGAAAACGGTCGGACAGGCAAGAAGCATGGTAGTTTGTACTGGTTGCTAGACGAAACTAAGACAGCCATGGGTATGCGACTATTGCGGACATGGATTGATCGTCCCTTGATTGATCTTAAGCGGATTGAGAATCGTCAGGCTGTCGTTCAGGTTTTTCTGGATTACTTCTTTGAACGGAGTGACTTGGTCGAGGCTTTAAAAGGTGTCTATGACATCGAACGTTTGGCCAGCCGGGTGTCTTTTGGAAAAACCATGCCCAAGGATCTCTTGCAGCTCTCCCAGACTTTGGGAAATATCCCAGCAATCAAGAATATCTTGCAACAAATCAATGAGCCTGCTCTAGGCAATTTGGTGGCTGGATTGGACCCAATCCCAGAACTGCACGCTCTCATCAGCTCTGCTATTGACCCAGAAGCCCAAGGGACCATCACAGATGGAAACATCATCCGTACAGGCTTTGACGAAACGCTGGATCAGTATCGTCTAGTCATGCGTGAGGGAGCGGGTTGGATTGCGGAGATTGAGGCCAAGGAGCGTGAAGCATCTGGTATCAATAATCTTAAGATTGATTACAATAAAAAAGACGGTTACTATTTCCATGTTACCAATTCCAATCTGGGCAATGTGCCGGACCATTTTTTCCGTAAGGCGACCTTGAAAAACTCGGAGCGCTATGGAACGGAAGAGTTGGCTAAGATTGAAGGGCAGATGTTGGAGGCGCGTGATAAGTCTGCTAATTTGGAGTACGAGATTTTCATGCGGATTCGCCAAGAGGTTGAGAAGTATATAGGTCGCTTGCAGAAGCTGGCTCGGACCATTGCAACCATCGATGTTTTGCAGGCCTTTGCAGTTGTGGCGGAGCAGCAACATTTGGTTTGTCCACGCTTTACAGATCAAAGAGAACTGACCATTGACCGTGGTCGTCATGCGGTGGTGGAGAAGGTCATGGGCAAGCAGACCTACATTCCCAACTCTATTCACTTGAATACCGATACACATATGCAACTGATTACTGGTCCAAACATGAGTGGTAAGTCTACCTATATGCGACAGTTGGCGGTTATCGTCATCATGGCGCAGATGGGTTCCTATGTGCCTGCGGATCAGGCTGAATTACCGATTTTCGATGCTATTTTCACCCGAATTGGGGCGGCAGACGACTTGGTTAGTGGTCAATCGACCTTCATGGTCGAAATGATGGAGGCCAATAAGGCGGTCCGTCTGGCGACAGATCGGTCGCTCATCCTCTTTGATGAGTTGGGACGGGGAACGGCCACCTATGACGGTATGGCCCTGGCCCAGTCTATCATCGAGTACATCCATGACAAGATTGGTGCCAAGACTCTCTTTGCCACCCACTACCATGAGTTGACAGACCTTAGCCAGACCTTGGAACACTTAGAGAATGTCCATGTATCGACCTTGGAGAAGGACGGCCAAGTCACCTTCCTCCACAAGATTGCCCAAGGTCCAGCTGACAAGTCCTACGGGATTCATGTGGCTAAGATTGCGGGAATGCCAGAGGAACTATTGCAGCGGGCAGATCGGATTTTGCAGACGCTTGAAAACCAAGCCCCTACTGCACCAACTCACCCAGCTCCGTCAGTAGTGGAAGAACCGTCAGGTCAACTTGATCTCTTCGCAGACACGCCTTCTCACCCAGTACTTGATGAACTGGAAAAACTAGACATCTACAATATGACCCCTATGGAAGTCATGATGGCGGTGGCGGAGTTGAAGAAAAAAATATAAGACAATGAAAGTCAGGACAGTTGTTCTGGCTTTTTTGCCGTTTAGTGCTGGAAAATGACCACATAGCCAAAAGCCCTTGAAACCAGTAAAGAAATGGTGTTTAATAGGGTCAGAAAGAGAAAGGAGAGAATATGAAAGTAAAACTAGCCATATCATCAGAGATTTTGGAAGATTTGGTGACTATTGAAGCTCAAGCTATGTCTGAGCAAATTACTAACTTGGTGACCTATATTCAAAACTTGGATAAGCAGAGATCCAGTCTAACTGTTAAAAAAGGGGAGCAGGTCTATCTTGTGGAACATGATGAGATTGTCAGACTCTACTTGGAAGATAGGGTTTTACAGGTGGAAACAGTAGAAACTACCTATACTTCCAACCTACGCTTGTATCAGGTTAAGGAGGACTTGCCGGCAAACTTTTTACAAATCTCTCAGTCGGAAATCATTCACATCAAGCAACTGGACCACCTCAAACTGACTGCTAACGGTCTGGTCAAACTGGTCATGAAGAATGGCTCGGTCACCTACTCCTCCCGTCGCTATCTAAAAGTTATCAAAGAAAGGTTAGGACTATGAAAAAATACATCTTATCAGCCAGTTTAGGCATCGCCATCGGAACCATTATCTCCATTATCACATCAGCCGTCTTCGGACAGGGAACCTACCTTCCTCTAAATCCCTTTTCAACCATGGGTGCTTACTACCTGAGCAACTTTAGTCAAGTAACCGTCATGTTGATTTGTGTAGCCATTTGGGCGACAATCGGTATCTTGTTTCAGCTGGCAGACAAGATTTTTGAACAGGATTGGAGCCTTTTACGAATGACGGCAACGCATTTTGGTTTCACGGTTTTAGGCTTTACACCGCTGGGCATTTTGGCTGGCTGGTTTCCCGTGAAACTTGGGGCCCTTCTCTTTTTCTGGCTCATCTTTGTCTTGGTATACGCTCTGCTATTTTTCCTAAACTATCGGAAAATGGAACGGCAGATTAAGGACATCAATGGTCGTTTGTAGTATAATAGCACTATCATTTAATTGGAGTGTCTTATGAAAATTATTTTGACGATTGTCTATAGCTTGGGGGTAGTGTGGAATACTCTCTATATTGCCTACAATGTCGGTAAACTTCCTTTGTTAAATTTGCTTTGGCCTGCTGTGATTTTAGTGGCCTGTGCCATCAATTTGTACTTTTTATGGACCAGAAAACAAGAGTCAGAATCAATGTCATTAAGTTAAGCATTTAAGCAGCTAAAGAAACTATTCCCGTCTGAGCAATTGATGACAAAACGGGAATAGTTTTTGTATTTAGGGCGCACAAAAAGGAAGATTTTTAACCCAATTTTTTAACTATTATGATATTCTATAAGTAAAGCTTACAGGTGCCTTGCTTTTTATCTTTCTTTGGAAGGTTCGATTGGGTAGAATAATGGATAAATGCTTAGCAATGTAGGTTTCTAATTGGAAGGAAGTGAGTTCTTCTCTAAGAAATTTTCGACAGGCATAAACAGCGTCTGAAAAACAAATTTTATAAGCCTGTTTTAACTTTGATGGTTTAATAGCAACGTGTGAGGTTAGCCATTTACAAACATTAAAATTGATAAAGTGAGCGTAGATTTCTTGGAGAATCCCTTCCTTCTTTTTTGCATGAAAATGAGTCAGACCGATACTGTATTTTAGGTCACGAAAACTAGTCTCTATGCCCCATCTGTAGGCATAGAGATCTTTTAATTTTTCTGGTGAATAATCCGTATTTGTCACCAAAGTCTCAAAGAAACCTGGCTTGATTTCGAGACGCACCATCCGAAAATGAAGGTCATAAAAACTGATTGGATCACTTTTTCGACTAGAGTTTGGTAAAAGGTCAAAGGAAGCATTATGAGGTAAAAAATGATACTGATTAGGGAAGTCTCGATACAGTTCTTTCATGACATTGGTTTGTTTGCGACAGATGTTTAGGTCAAACTCTTCATCAAAACAAGGGGTGTCAGGGAGGTTAAATCCTGATTTCATAGAATGATTCCCGTCACGAATACGAATAATATAGGACCAATTTCTTTCTTGGCAGTGAGCCATGACATTGTAGGATTCATACCCCCTATCCATTATCACCAGAGCTTGTTCAAAAGGGCAACTCTCCATCATGTCGATGAAAGCCGCACGCTCATCAACCTCCCGATTATTCTGAATTCGAAGGTCATGATAAATCTCTTGTTCAAGATTGTAAAGAGCATTGATATGAATGAGAGTGTAAGGAGTGTGGTGTGGTCCAGTTTGGAACGTGGTTGTTTTATCAGAACGATTTCTTGGTAGAACCACATCACTACCATCAACAGCCAAGATAGGGAGATCTTTAAATGTTGGAATCTTAGAAGTAATATTGGCAAACAGGGCTTTAAAAGCTTGATGTTTAAGCTGATACCGTCGTTGGACAAAGGCAGATTGAGAGACGGGCAAATCTAAATCAAGTAGCTCTTTGGCTAAGGTATTACCACCCATGGTCAGTATAGCTTGAATCATGGTTTCCATAGTTAGCTGACTTTTCCGACTAAAATCTTTTTCAGGATGAAGCACAAACTGGTTTGCGATGGAAACGATGTCGTTAATACTATCAAGTAAGTGAGCTTTAATCTGATCTAACATGACTTTTCCCCTTTTATTTTTAGTGTACCATAGAAAAAACTAACCTACCACAAAACGTGATAGGTTAGTTAACTTAATGACATTGGTGGGTGACCCGCCCTAGCCTATTTTCAATACATAGAGCCAGCCCTGTTAGAGGGCTGTTTTTTAGGTTTTCTGATAGAGAAGTTAGACCTTTGCCCAATCTGTTTTCATATTTCAATCTAGTAATTCATCCTTGTCGAGTGGTGAAATTGGGCACAGTTGTTTTCCAATTGATAGAATTTTTAAGACCTATATATAGTACATGGATAGGTTGTTTAATATTTTTTTACACAAGATATTGATTTTTGTTTTGTGAAGTGCTACACTAATAGAAGTGAAGAATTTTGGAGGTTTGTCAGATGAATGTGCAAGAAAATGTCTTACCGAGTATAGAATTATTGGTTTTGAAACGTGATGGACGGACAGTATCCTTTGACCAGGATAAGATTTTTTCTGCTCTTCAGCGGGCAAACCAAGAATTAGAACATCCTGTTTCAGAGGCAGGTTTAAAAATTGTATTAGAAGCTGTTTTGGCTGAAATTGGTCGCCGATTTGAGAAAGATGTTCAAATTTACGAAATTCAAACGGTCGTTGAACAGGAATTGTTAAAGGCTCATTTATATGATTTGGCGGAGCTTTATATTCAATACCGAACACGCCGTGATTTTCGCCGTCATCAGGCTACCGATATTAATTTTGAAATTCATAAGCTGTTGAGCAAGGACCAGTCTGTGGTCAATGAAAACGCTAATAAGGATGCGGATGTGTTCAATACGCAACGGGACCTGACAGCAGGTATTGTCGGAAAGTCTATCGGTCTCAAATTATTACCAGCTCATGTGGCCAATGCCCACCAAAAAGGCGATATTCATTACCATGATTTGGATTACAGCCCTTATACACCAATGACCAACTGTTGTTTGATTGATTTTAAAGGGATGTTGGCACAGGGCTTCAAGATAGGAAATGCCGATGTAGAAAGTCCAAAATCAATTCAAACTGCTACGGCTCAGATTTCACAAATCATTGCTAATGTGGCCTCAAGTCAATATGGTGGCTGCTCAGCTGACCGTATCGATGAAGTTTTGGCGCCCTATGCGGAACTTAACTACCAAAAGCATTTGAAAGACGCCGAGGATTGGGTGTTAGCAGACAAGCAAGAAGAATATGCGCGTGCTAAAACGCAAAAAGACATCTATGACGCTATGCAGTCTTTGGAGTATGAAATCAACACCCTTTTTACTTCCAATGGACAAACACCCTTCACCTCACTCGGTTTTGGCCTAGGGACATCATGGTTTGAGCGAGAAATTCAAAAAGCGATTTTGAACATTCGTATCAAGGGTCTGGGGCGCGAAGGGCGGACAGCTATCTTTCCTAAGTTGATTTTCACAGTTAAGCGTGGCTTGAACTTGGAGTCAGATTCTCCAAACTATGACATCAAGCAATTGGCGATTGAATGTGCAACCAAGCGTATGTATCCAGATATGCTTTCTTATGACAAGATTGTTGAGTTGACAGGTTCCTTCAAGGTGCCAATGGGTTGCCGCTCTTTCCTTCAAGGTTGGAAGGATGAAAATGGACAGGATGTGACATCTGGTCGGATGAACTTGGGTGTCGTAACCGTCAATTTGCCACGGATTGCCATGGAGTCTGCTGGAGATAAGGATAAGTTTTGGGAAATCTTTGCAGAACGTATGGCCATTGCCAAGGATGCCTTGGTTTACCGCGTGGAGCGGGTTAAGGAGGCAACCCCGGCCAATGCTCCAATTCTCTATCAATATGGGGCATTCGGCAAACGTTTGGCTAAGACAGATGCAGTAGATGAAGTCTTTAAAAATCGTCGAGCAACCGTATCTTTGGGGTACATTGGTTTGTATGAAGTCGCAACCGTATTTTACGGTGGCGAATGGGAGACCAACCCAGAGGCAAAAGATTTCACGGTGGATATTATCAAGAAAATGAAAGCCTTGGTTGAAGATTGGTCGGATGAATATGGTTATCATTTTTCAGTTTATTCGACACCATCTGAAAGCCTGACAGATCGCTTCTGCCGTATGGATACAGAGAAATTTGGCATCGTTAAGGACATTACGGATAAAGAGTATTACACTAATAGTTTCCACTATGATGTACGCAAAAATCCAACACCGTTTGAAAAACTGGATTTTGAGAAAATTTATCCTGCTGTAGGTGCTAGTGGTGGATTTATCCATTACTGTGAATACCCTGTACTGCAACAAAATCCAAAGGCTTTGGAAGCTGTTTGGGACTATGCCTATGACCGTGTTGGTTACTTGGGAACCAATACTCCGATTGACCATTGTTACGCCTGCGATTTTGAAGGTGATTTTGAGCCAACAGAGCGTGGTTTCAAGTGCCCAAATTGCGGGAATAGCGATCCTAAGTCGGTGGATGTTGTTAAACGAACTTGTGGATATCTAGGAAATCCGCAGGCCCGTCCGATGGTAAAAGGCCGTCACAAGGAAATCTCAGCGCGTGTGAAACACATGAACGGGTCAAGTTTGTAAATCATAAATAAACAAGATAGGACTTCCACAGTTCCAGGTAGCTGTGGAAGTTTGTTATAAATGAACACAGGTTCAAAAATGAAAATGAGGTGAAAAGAATGGGAAAATATCAATTAGACGATAAGGGCAAGGCCCTGGTGACACGCTATCATGAGAAGAATTCTAATGTGAAGCAGGATAAAAAAGCGCGTGTGCAGGAATTGCTCAAACAAGCAAAAAACAAGAAAAAATAGTATGGACTATACAGATATTAGTATTCTCCATACCAATGATATGCATTCCTACATGGAGAATTTTCCAAAGAAAGCCCAGCTGATTGCGGATATTCGAGCTCGAAATGAGCAAAAAGGTATTCCGACCTTTGTCTTTGACAGCGGCGATCTCTTTTCGGGTAATATCTTTTTCAATATGTACCGAGGAGTCAAGGAAATCGAGCTGATGAATCAAATTGGTTGTCAGGCTATGACCTTGGGCAATCATGAGTTTGACCACGGAGATGAGTTGCTTAGTCGCTTGGATGACTATGCTCAGTTTCCAATTGTGTCCTCCAATCTCCGCTATCGGGATGTGGAGGTGGCTGATGAATTGGTGCTGCTTGAGGATGTCCTTGAATTTGATATGAATGGGAACCCCCTCTATGTCCTCGGTTTGACTACCTTGGAAACCCAGGAGGTTGCGTCACCGTCGGAGAATGTGATTTTTGAAGGCCATAAACAAGCTCTACGAAGAGTGGTGGATCAGGTTCTTGCCAAGGATCCACAGGCTCATATGGTCTTACTCAGTCATCTAGGATACGATGAGGATGTGCATTTGGCCAAGGATTTCCCTGAACTCAACGTGATTTTAGGTGGGCATACTCATACAATCTTGAAAGAGCCAACTCAAGTAGGGAGCGTCAGTATTTGCCAGGCTGGGCAATATGGCAGATTTATCGGTCATCTATCCCTGCGGTGTTATGCAGACGGACGGCACGAGGTCCTGGCTTATGACTTGATTGAGGTGGAGAAACTGACCCAAGAAGACAGGGCGGTCAAGGCTATTATCGACCAGATGAAATCAGAACGTGACGCAGTTTTTTCCCAACCGATAGCGATTTTACCTCAGGCACTAGACGGAGAGCGAGACAGCATTCGTCAAGGGTTATCAACTCTGGCCCCTGTTATTTGTCAGGCTTTATTTGAACAGGCGAGTCAACTAGGTTTGCAGGTGGATGGAGCGGTCATCAACGGCTTCGGTATTCGGGCTTCCTTGTCGGCGGGACCAATCTTTTATTCGGACTTGGTCAAGGTCTTGCCCTTTTCCAAGCGAGTACTCTTAGTTCGTATCAAGGGCAGAGACTTGCTCTCCAGTATACAGACAGGTCTCCACCCTCAGATGTGGGGCATTGTCCCGGGCAGTGAGGGTTTTGTGGTCAATGGCAGAGCAGCCGAGTCAGATAAGGACTATCAGATTGTGACCAATTCTTTTGTTTGGAGCGGTAAGGACAACTATGACGATTTCCACAAGGCAGAAATTGTGCAGGACTTGGGACTGGATATAGACATCATCAGTGAATTTTTCAAAAGACAATATGGAGACTAAAATGGAATTAAGAAGACCGACTATAGCGGATAAGGAAACGATTTTGGAGATGCTGGCAGAATTTGAAAAAGCAGGCTCAGCTATGGACGGAGGCTTTATCTCTAAAGATGTCGACTTTGAAGAATGGATTTTTAGAAACAAAGACTATGAGACAGGTCTCAATCTGCCAGACGGTTTTGTTCCTTCCATTCAATATGTGTCATTTGACCAGACTGGTCGAGCCCTTGGTTTTCTCAGTCTACGCCTACGGCTCAACGATTTCCTGCTCAATAAAGGCGGTCATATCGGATATTCCATTCGCCCAACCGAGCGAGGAAAGGGCTATGCCAAGGACCAGCTGCGACTTGGTTTGCAGGAAGCCGCAACCAAAAATATTTCCAAGGTCCTTGTGACTTGCTTGACAGACAATCAAGCCAGCCGTTGCACGATTGTGGCTTGTGGTGGCGTTTTGGAAGATGTTCGAGACGGAGTAGAAAGATACTGGATTGAGGATTAATGGGAGTGACAAACTGCTGAATCAAAACAGGAAAGGAATTGAGATTGGTTCCGCACTAAGCTTGCTGGGATCAATCCGAGCTAAAGCATTGGAAGTACCATTTATGGATAAAAACAGTCTGTGTACTGGTAAAACGGAATTCATCCAAACGATCAGATTTCATTTGCTTATGCTCAGGTATTTGAAATGAATAATCCTAAACCACAAGAATGGAAGAGCGAGGAACTTAGCCAAGGGCGAATAATGGACTACAAAGCCTTTAACTTTGTGGATGGAGAAGGAGTCCGTTGCTCTCTATATGTTAGTGGCTGTCTGTTTCACTGTGAGGGCTGCTACAATGTTGCAACCTGGTCTTTTAAAGCTGGGATTCCCTATACCAAGGAGCTTGAAGACCGCATTTTAGCAGACTTGGCCCAGCCCTATGTACAGGGCCTAACTCTCTTGGGTGGCGAGCCTTTTCTGAACACGGGCACGGTCCTCCCACTCGTAAAGCGAATTCGGAAAGAACTGCCAGAAAAGGACATTTGGTCTTGGACAGGCTACACATGGGAAGAAATGATGTTAGAAACTCCGGATAAGTTAGAGTTACTATCCTATTTAGATATTCTAGTTGACGGCCGTTATGACCGTACCAAGCGCAATCTTATGCTGCAATTTCGAGGCTCATCGAATCAACGCATCATCGATGTACAGAAATCATTACAGGAAAAACGAGTTGTCCTGTGGGATAAGTTAAAAAAATAGCCCTTCACAATGTGAAAAGGTTCTTTTTGACCAAATTTTGACCAAATTCACTCAAAAAAACGAGAAAAAGCCTTGATAAATCAAGACTTTCCTCATATCAACCAATCCTCCCTGTAGGGATCGAACCTACGACCCACGGATTAAGAGTCCGCTGCTCTGCCAGCTGAGCTAAGGAAGGTAAAAAATAAAAATGCTGTATTGGTACCGGTTATCCATGGATTGTATTGATCCCGCACGCTAAAAGCAGGTGGGTGACGCGTTTCTAACTTAGTTGCTTCTGGGTGTGCCAGCTTGCATACTGTTAGAGGATCTTTGTCTCCCTAGTAATACAAAAATAGTCGGTCAACACATAGGTATGAATTCGTATACCACAGCAGTTCTTATTTATGATTTAATAATACCACTTTTTTTTGAAAAATCAAGAGAAAAATGGCAAAAATGTAAGCGGTGTCAAAATGTATGTGCCAAAAAACCAGTTCTATCAAGGATTTTGGCGTCTATTTTTTTTCAAATTTTTTATCTTTTCTTGTGTCATGCCCAAGGCACGCTCATATTTGCCGGTGTCATTGGCAGTGAAGTAGTCCGCATGAAGTAACTTATCAGGCAGGTATTGTTGGTCCACCCATTTCTCAGGATAGGCATGGGGATACTGGTAACCAATGGCATTTCCCAGCTCCTTACTACCAGCATAATGACCGTCTCGCAGGTGATTTGGAATGGGCAGATGACCGTTCTTTCGCAAATCAGCCAGAGCTGCATCCATAGCCAGATAGGCAGAATTGGACTTGGGAGAAAGAGCCAAATCGACTACCACATTGGCAATCAAAATCCGTGCTTCTGGAAAGCCAATTTTCTGGGCGGCTTTAAGGGCCGTCACCGTATGAATCTGAGCCTCTGGATTGGCCAAGCCGATGTCTTCGTAGGCAATGACCGTCAAGCGACGAGCCAGACTAGGCAGATCTTCGGCCTCAATCAAACGAGCGGCGTAGTGGAGGCTGGCATTGACATCGCTACCCCGAATGGATTTTTGCAGGGCGGAGAGGATGTCGTAGTGGGCATCGCCGTTCTTGTCCATGCTGATGTAGGACTTTTGCAGGCTATTTTCCACGGCGTCCAGATCAATGTGGCGGCTACCGTCGTCACATTCCTTGGTCGAAAGTACAGCTAGTTCTAGCGAATTGTAGGCGGCACGAAGGTCACCGTTGGTCGCATTTGCCAGAAAATCCAGAGCCTCAGGCTCAATGGTAATAGGGAAGTCAAAACCACGTTCGCTGTCTGTCAAAGCCAACTCCAAGGCCTGTCGGATATGGCTGGTTTGCAAAGGTTGTAATTCAAAAATCTGCACTCGACTGCGAATGGCGGGTAAAATAGAGAAAAATGGATTTTCCGTCGTTGCTCCAATCATGATGATATTGCCATTTTCCAAAAGAGGGAGCAGGAAATCCTGCTTGGTCTTGTTAAGGCGGTGGATTTCATCGAGCAGGAGAACCAGACCGCCAGAAAACTTAGCCTCTTCAGCGATTTCCTGCAGGCGTTTTTGGTTGTCGGTCGTGGCATTAAAGGTCCGAAAGGCATACTTGGTTGTGCCAGCAATGGCAGAGGCGATAGAGGTCTTGCCAATCCCTGGCGGACCGTAGAGAATCATGGACGACAGCATATTGGCATCGATCATGCGACGGATAATCTTTCCAGGACCGACCAGGTGTTCCTGACCGATTACCTCATCAATGGATTTGGGTCGCATACGAAGGGCGAGATTGGCTGGCATAGGCTTCCTTTCAGTGCATTTATGGTATAATCATTATACTACAATTTTAGGATTTGGAGAGAAACGAAGATGACGGAGTTGACAGTGAGTGTTTTGGAAGAATACTTGCGTGACCACTATGGGACGACAGTTCCAGAGCAAAGTCTCTTTATGAAATTAGTGGAAGAAATCGGTGAAGTAGCAGAGCTACTGAATCAACGTGCAGGCCGCAAGATGATGGATAGCGAAGACGACAGCTCTGCTCGTTTGGCAGAAGAATTAGCAGATGTTATTCACTATGCTGTAGCCTTAGCAGCGGTAAATCAACTAGATTTAACCAAGTCCATTTTGGAGAAAGATGAGCGGGCTTCCGTCAAATACGGTCGAGAAATAAATTTATTGGAATTTATAGAAAAGAGGAAATAGAATGGCAAAACATGGCTTTTTAGATGTGCTGGAAGCGGCACTGGACAAACATTTTACTTATGATTACGAGCTCAACTGGGACAAGAAAAATCATGCTATTGAGTTGGCTTTTATCTTGGAAGCACAAAATGCGGCTGAGATTGAAACGGTGGACGACGAAGGCAATGCGTCTTCTGAGGATATTTTCCTAGAGGAGTATGTCCTTTTCTACAACCAGGACAAGTCTCGCTTTGACGAGGAAGACTATCTGGTCGCTCTGCCATTTGACGCCAAGAAGGGCTTTTCAGCAGAATTTCTGACCTATTTCGCAAGCTTTCTCAAGGACACCGCAGACCAAGGCCTAGATGATCTCATGGACTTTTTGGCGGACCCAGAAGCCCAAGAATTTGCGATTTCTTGGGATGGAGAGGCTTTTGAAAAAGGCAAAGCAGACTTGGTAGAAGGGGAATTTTACCCATATCCGAGGTATTGAGATGGTTCATGAAATGTTACTGGCTCCAAAACCTTTTGAAATGATGAAGTCTGGTCAGAAGACCATTGAGCTACGACTTTATGACGAGAAGCGCAAGCATATACAAATTGGAGATCGCATCCGTTTTTATTGTACAGAAAATCAGACGCAAACGATCGAGGTGCAAGTATTAGAGCTTCACATATTTGATAATTTTGCTCAGTTATACAAAGAACTGGATTTATTGTCTTGTGGGTATACGCAAAGCAGTATCAGAGAGGCGAAACCAGAAGATATGGAAGTTTATTATTCGCGAGAACAATTAGAACAGTATGGTGCAGTGGGTATAGAATTGAGGGTAATAGATTCTATTTGACATTCTGTTTTCTCTCTTGCTTGACTGCAGGCGAAATTTTTGCTATTATAAAAATAGAAAAGGCGTTGAGTTCCAGCTCAACGCCCAGTAGGACCGCTAAACGGTGGTTCAGTTCGTTAGATTAAATAACCGTCAGAACTGTGTCAAAGTTTGCTGACGGTTATTTTTTATCTCGAATAGCTAAAATGATGACGATTATCAAGCTCAGCCTTTCAACAAGCAGACCTGATAAATATAAATCCAGAGATTTCCGACGTGAGAGTTTTGAAACGATATTTTTCAAAACTCGAGCTAGTGCGTGCCCTAGACAAATCTTATAGGATTTGTCGTTGCCAGATGAGTAAGTTTACTTATCCATCTGGCATGGGCTAGCCTTTCTAGCAGATTTGCTGTCCACTTTCATGGGCATCACCTCCGTTCAGAAACTTGGAACCACCGTTTCAAACTTTCCTACACATGTTTATTCGCAGTGCGATTAGAAAATTTTCGAAAAAGTATTATTAGGGCTCCATCGCGTAATATTAACTTGTAAAATGGGCTAGAAATCGGTACAATAATACAGTGATTGACGATAGAAAAGAAAAGGAAAACAAACATGAACTCATGGCAAGAATTAACGATTCACGTGCATCGTGATGCAGAAGAAGCAGTTTCAAATCTCATGATTGAAACGGGCAGTCAGGGGGTGGCCATTAGCGACTCGGCTGACTATGTGGGACAGGAAGACTGTTTCGGCGAACTCTATCCCGAGGTGGAGCAGTCGGATATGATTGCGATTACGGCTTACTATCCTGATACTGTGGATATTGAGGAAGTTAAGGCAGACTTGGCGACTCGCTTGGCGGATTTGACGGGCTTTGGCTTGGAAACAGGTCAGATCAGTCTAGAAAGTCAAGAATTGGCAGAGGAAGACTGGGCGGACAACTGGAAGAAATACTATGAGCCAGCTCGCATTACCCACGATTTGACCATTGTGCCGTCTTGGACGGACTATGAGGCGACAGCTGGGGAGAAGATTATCCGCTTGGATCCAGGCATGGCTTTCGGTACAGGAACCCACCCGACGACCAAGATGAGCCTCTTTGCTCTTTCTCAGGTCTTGCGTGGTGGCGAGACAGTCATTGATGTCGGCACAGGTTCAGGTGTCCTTTCCATCGCTAGCTCCCTCCTAGGTGCCAAGGAGATTTATGCCTATGACTTGGATGAGGTGGCGGTGCGTGTAGCCCAGGAAAATATCGACCTCAACGCCAATACTAGCAATATTCATGTCGCAGCGGGCGATTTGCTTCGTGGCATTGACATTAAAGCAGAAGTCATCGTTGCCAACATCTTGGCGGATATTCTCATCCATCTGACCGAGGACGCCTACCGTCTGGTCAAGGACGAGGGCTACCTGATTATGAGCGGCATCATCGCGGATAAGTGGGACATGGTGCGAGCATCTGCGGAGGCGGCTGGCTTCTTCCTTGAGACTCACATGACCCAGGGCGAGTGGAATTGCTGCGTCTTTAAGAAGACGGCTGACCGCTCAGGTGTGATTGGAGGCTAGGATGCAGCAGTATTTTGTCAATGGCAGAGCACCGCAGGGCATGTTCCAGATTAGCGATAAGGACACTGCCAAGCACATGTTTTCTGTCATGCGCTTGCAGGCAGGTGACCAAATTGTTTTGGTATTTGACGACGGTATTAAACGCTTGGCGCGTGTGGTGGATAGCCAGAGCCAGTCTGTTGAAATCATCGAAGAACTGACAGATAATGTCGAATTACCCATTTCCGTGACCATTGCCATGGGCTTTCCAAAAGGAGATAAGCTCGAATTTGTCGCCCAAAAGGCAACGGAATTAGGCATGTCAGCCCTCTGGGCCTTTCCAGCGGACTGGTCAGTGGTCAAATGGGACGGTAAAAAACTGGCAAAAAAAGCAGAAAAGTTAGAAAAAATTGCCCAAGGCGCAGCCGAGCAAAGCAAACGCAATCGCATTCCGGCTGTTCGCTTGTTTGAGAAAAAATCGGATTTCCTAGCTCAACTAGCAGGCTTTGACCAGATTATCTTAGCCTACGAAGAGGCTGCAAAAGAAGGTGAACAAGCCAATCTAGTGAAAATCTTGTCTGGCTTAGAAATCGGCCAATCAGTCCTTGTCATCGTCGGTCCAGAAGGTGGCGTGTCGCCTGAGGAAGTAGCTGCTTTCGAAGGAGCAGGAGCGGTCAAGACAGGCCTAGGTCCTCGCATTCTCCGGGCGGAAACAGCTCCGCTTTATGCTCTTTCGACCATTAGTTATGCGACGGAATTGTTGAGGTAGTCCATGTTTGCCTTAGGGACGATTATAAATACCTTGGCCATTGCCCTAGCAGGTTTGCTAGGATCTTGGTTTGGCCATTTACTGAAAGAACGGCATCAGTCGGGACTGACGATGGGGAATGTTTGAGTCTTTCTTGAACCTGTTAGAATCCTTTGATTATTGGGGTATAGATAGTTAAATGGTGATTGGTTTCAATAATGGAATTAAGAACCAGGCAAGGATGAGAAGACGACTATTCCTAGTAGAGTCCGTCTTCTCATCCTTACATAGCTGATTAGGGTAGATTTTGAGTGTATCGTCATTTAGTTTTTCTTTTATTACTTCGTTAACTCGCCTTGCCTAACTTCAGTTATGCCTGCGGCTCATTGCCTCGTACTAAAAGTAAATTAAAAGACTATAAAATACGAATTGCTGTGATTTTTTTTACAAATCCTATATCCAACTTTTTTACCTCACTTTTGATTTCTAGGGTCAGGCTGAAACAGTTTCTTGGGCTGTCTCGGCACAAACTTTGTTTGTTCAATTTCTAACCTCAAGCAATTCTCTCAGATTGCTAGAGCAATCAACTACTGCACTGAGATATTGACACTAACTTAAAGAAGTGGCGTTGTACTTTTTACCTAGCTGCGCTATTATTTGTGCTAGATTGCCTGTGAGTAATTTTTTCTTCATGCATATTAGGCTAAAAAGGTAAAAAGTCCTTTTTAAGTAGTTCGGGAATTCTTTATCAAGAAAAACAATTTAGGACAGACTTATATATAATAGCTCACAAATCCGAGTTTTTGGCAACAGAAATAGCGTCGCCGAAATATTTAAGCTACATCTTTTATTCAATCGAATCTAAAATTAGTCTATTAATGATTTTGAGAAAAATTAAAAATTTGTATATAAAAACGAACAAAATTAGTTTTAAGGTATCTAGAAACTAGTATTGTTCGTTTTTTGTTTTGTTTATCAATCGGTAGAATGACCAGATGAGGTATTTCAAAAAAACAAATCTTTTTGTCCTAGACTCATTAGAGAGTCAGTGTTTGAAATGTAATATGGTGTGATGCATATTTTTTGAAATATGGTCATTTTTATATTAAGGTGATTTTTGTCATTTCCAGATGTTCTTTTTCTATTTTTTCTGTGTTTATCGCTGAATGTCGCTTGATTTTAGAGGGAAATCAAGTAAGATTGTATATGGAAAAAATCTGTGTAAGTGTTATTGTAAAAAGTGAAAACTAGAGGAAGATTGCAGGGAACTTACGGCGATTGCTATTTATATTATAGTGCATTGAAATAATGGTATTTGAACTATCAATTTCATGTAAGCTTAATAAGTATTAAAGTTGATTTTGTTTATATTTAGAACCGAAAAAGATAATGTCCCTGTATCTCAACTTTAGCAGATTTAGACACAAACCAAGGAGTACGAGATGATAGAATTTAGAAAGAAAGCAGTTCAATTAGCTAGTTTAATGTCAGTTTTTTTTCTATGCACGTATAGTTTTACAGATGCGATGTATATCATGGCAGAAAGTTTGTCGACCGATGGTGCTTCAACAATAAGACGCACCTATATCGAAGACAAAAAGGAGGACAAAGATAGATTAAATATTGAGTTAGTAGAATCGTTGTCTAGTCCAAAGACTATAGGTCAAAAAATAACAATAGATAAGCAGAGTTTAGCTACACAGAATTTTAACGAAAAAGGTATAGTAGTTATCACTCAAAAAGGGCTAGAGTTAAAGAAAGATGATTTAGAAAAAGGTTGGAAACTAGATGAGTCATATAACGAGAAGGACCTAGCTATAACAAAGAGTGAGACAGAAAAACGCTCTCTTTCAAATGAATTAGATGTATTGTCAAAGACTGTAGAAGAACTTCCAGTGTATGGAGAAAACTACCATTCCTATAGACTGCTGCCAACAACAGAATTGGATTATTCGGCAGATAATGTAAGTCTGACTTTAAGTTTTACCAAGGTCAGTGAGGTTATTAAGGGGGAGTTAGTAGCGGTAGTAGATGCGGAACATATCGCATATTTTAAAGCTGAACCGAGTGTCTTTAAGGAGTATTCTCAAGTTAATGAAAAGCCTTCATCTACTGAGGATGTCAATGTAGTAAGTCCTTCTCAAGACCCACCCGTCTCTGAAACAAAAGAAAATGTACCTGATAATCCAGAATCACAAGGAAGTTCAACAGTTCCAGAGTCAGAGCAAGCGGTGGATGCTTTGGTCGAACAACGAGGAGTTATCTGTATCAAATTAACAAAATCTAGTTCTGAACAAGAAGAGGGCATTGAGGATACTGAAAATGAAGCCATCGAAGGTGCTACATTTGAGGTGCGTAATGTAGAAAGTGAAAATCTTGTTTATACTGGTCAGACAGATAAAGATGGTCTCCTAACGATTTCAAATCTTCCGTTGGGAAACTATGCGGTAATTCAAAAATCTACCATAGATGGCTATGAGATTTCTGCCACAAAAGAAGTAGTGGAGTTAACAGTAGCTCAATCAAGACAAACCGTCTCAATTAGCAACTCCCCTAAAAATCCTTTAGAAGGACTTATGCTGAACTCAATATTGGATTCATCTTTGATACCGCGTTCAGCGAGAGTAGCACGTTCGCTACTTGATACTTCATTACTTGATAATCCTACTGTGACAGGAAATGCAAATGCCACTACAACGACCACCGTATTCGGGAATAAAACAACAACCATCACGCGTGAAGAGTCAAACATAAAATACATTTTTAAACCTATTACAATTTCAATTCCAGGTGTTTATCAAAGCTATTCACAAGATGGTGTCTTGAAGAAAAAAGAGGTAGTGGTTGACTCAAATACCAATACAACAAAAATCATTTGGGAATACACTACTACGGTAGGCGGTGTCAATAGCAATATCACCTCCATTAGAAATGCCTTCTCAACAACAACTGACTCTGGTTTGGGTGAACCTAAAATTACTTCTATCATGAAGGATGGAGTTGCAATAACGCCCAATACGACTTACTACGGAAATTTCGACAATTTTAAGTCAGCTACCGATAATTTACCAGTTGGAAACGGGACGTATGTCTATACGATTGAGACTCCTGTGGTGATTCCAAGTGATAACTATAGTTTGGATTATCGGTCGGAAGTAACTGTTGATGCTCCAAAGGGCAGCAAGCTTACCTATAATGGCACATCAGTTACCTTAACTCAGAAGGAAACACGTACCTTATCAACAGCAGATACTATTACGCTTCCAGCTAAAAATGATGGTGGTCCTCTAGGGGACTTAAAAGTAGATACGGTCAATACTTCCAATACCAATCGTACAATTGGTAAGTATCGTGATAATGACGATAAGGTCATCGAATGGACTAGTTCACAACTAAATGATACGTCGACAACCCAAAGTTTTACATTTGATGTTGCTCTAGATAGCTCACAAGCTGCCCATGAATATAAGGTTTATATATATGAACCAAGTAATGGAACTTATACTGAAACTAAAGCTGAAAAGGTTGCTACGCCTGGGAACCAGATTACGGTTGACAATGTTCCGGCAGGTGCGGTCGCTTTGGTTAAGACAGTGACAAATGTGAAAGACGAAAAAGTTAATCACACCATTTCAGGAGCACAACTAGAAGCGCTGAAAGGTGATATAAAAATCCAGAAGAATTGGGAGGCTGATAGTGATAAGGTAGACGTGACCTTTACGGTTAATGGAGGAAGTTTAACTAATCGTAAGGAAACACTTAGCGCAAATAATACACAAATTACGATTGCTAATGTTGATAAGTTTTCTGGTATGAGAAGCACAGCAACTAAAAAGAGGATATATTATGATGTGACCGAAGCTGTTCCATCAGGTTATATTCTTTCTAGCGCACAGACTGACTGGGAAAATCTTTACTATGTCTTTACAAATAAAAAGGATAATACCACGACACCAGTATTCCCACCAGATACTTGCGGAAACTATGGGGTAAGCAGTATAGACCTTGTAAGCATCAACTATGTCATGTATAAATCAGGTTCTAAAATTTGGGGTGGTTTTGACGGTTCGATGAAAATGAACTTGAAAATACCTGCTTTTGCGCGTGCAGGAGATTCATTTACTTTAGAATTGCCACCAGAGTTAAAGTTAAGTCATGTTGCAAATCCTAATGTTGCATGGTCCACTGTGTCTGCAAATGGTAAGGTGATAGCAAAAGTTTATCACGAAAAAGATAATTTAATTCGCTTTGTACTGACTACAGAGGCTTATTCCGTACAAGAGTACAATGGTTGGTTTGAGATTGGAGTTCCAACCAGTAATGTGATCAAAATCAATAATAGAGAGACTACAGAACTATATAAAACAGGGGTGCTTCCAAACCTTCCCGAGTGGTATACAACGACTACTCGCAATCAGACATTGATTAAGAGGTCTAGGTAATAGGAGAAAATTTTATGATTTTCTTCATCCAGGTTTAGAGTTGTTTCCAAATGGAAATGTAGCAAATAGTATTCCTCAATCTATCGAACTCTATGTAGCAGATGGTACCAAGGCTATGTCCTATTCTAAGGATAGCTTAGAAAAGCTCACTTATAAAGGAACATCAAATAATGGGAATATCCACCATTATTACCTACCAGGTACGGATATTGGAATATCTGTTCGAGTTTATTCTGAGAGAAATTCTTATCCGGCTTTTGATGGATTTGAAAGCACTCATACAATCGAATTTTATCAAGAAGGTTGGAAACTAGGTAATAAAGCAATTGTAGTCCGTCTAAAAGAACGGAAAAAGTTTCAGAAAAATGGTCTGTACTATAATGGTATGAGTGTACCATGGAATAGTCCAGTTATGGGTGGAGGAAGAACCACTAATATCTATCGTCGTGAGGGAGATACAGTATCACAAGGTGGTGCTTATCCTGTAGATTGGTATGGTTTTAAACTGAAAAAGGTTGGAATTAAAAATGGTCAGAAAATTCCACTTTCAGGTGCGATTTTCACATTATATAAAGGAAATGAACCATATCGAACCGCAGTTTCAGATGATAATGGAGATATTCAGTTTTCGGAGATAATCGGCGGCACCTACACCTTCAAGGAAACTAGTGCACCATCTGGTTATATCTTAGATCCGACAGAGCACACTATTGTTGTAACCGATAATCAAAATATTACCATTGATGGGAAAAAATACGATGTCAATAAGCCAACAGAAGTTGTTAATACTAAATCAACTACACTTCAAATCAATAAATTTGAATTTGGTGAAAGTAAGCCATTGAAAGGAGCTGTCTTTAGACTGCAAAGTAAAAATGGTGGAAATTATGATGTCACAATAGGAGATGTTCTTCCTGCAAGTCAGTTTATTTTCTCTAACCTCGCAAAAGGCATTTATACTTTGACGGAGACAAAAGCTCCTGCGGGTTATAAAACGATTCCTCCTCTTGATATTGAGGTTTATGAGGAAAATGGAGAGTTAAAAGTACGTAAATTAACAGACACTTCCAATACACAGACGGGAGCGGTAGAAGTTGTCAACGGAAACTTTAGTATAAATGTTGTTGACGAGGACTTTAGTACTGAGTTCACCAAGGTAAATGAGCAAGGTCAGCCACTCGCAGATGCAGTGTTTGAGCTTCGTCAGATAACCCAAACAGGCTACAAACGAGTTCTAACAGGCTTAACTTCAAATAGTCAAGGCAAGCTCCGTGTGGACCACTTGCAAGGTGGTATAACCTATGAACTTTGGGAAACTAGTGCGCCAGCAGGTTATAGTAAGTTAACAACAGCTGCGGCACGATTTACGGTATCTGAGACTGGAACTATCAGTTTTGAATCTGGTACTAGTGAGCGTATTATTAACCGCCCTCCAACTTATAAAGTTAAAGTGCAGAAAATTGATGCACTGACTGGACAGAAAGTAACTGTGCAGACACGTATTGGTATTACGGATAGCCAAGGGAATGTAATTGATGGGCAAATTGCAAACTTTGACAATGGAGAATTTAGCTTTCCTAAAAACTTTACCCCAGGAACTTACTATATCAAAGAAGAAAAAACTCCATCGGGTTATATTGGCTTATCAGGTTTGGTACCATTCACTATTCGGGCAGATGGTATCGTAGAAGTGAATAGTGATTATCTTGAAGGTATTGATGTGACGACGAGCTCGCCAGATACGATTACGATAAAAGTCAAGAACTATCCACTCGGAAAATTCAAAGTTAGCAAGCGTGTTAAAGGGATTAGTGATTTGACCAACCTTATCACTGGACAAATGACCTTTACTTTGACAAAGAATGACGATGTAAACTTTGCCCCTATCGTCAAACAGCAAGCTGCAAACCAAGACTTTGTTTTTGAAAACCTCCAGCCTGGGGTCTATACTCTGACAGAAACACAAGCTCCATCTGGCTATGTCAAATCGACAGAAAACTACACGATTTATGTTAATAGAGATGGCAGCGTGCGTTTCTATTCTGACTCGGATATAAGTAGTCACATAGCACGTGGTTTGCATGTGATAAAATCTGCAGAGATTGCTATGGCCTCTACCTATGGCTCTAGTACAGAAGATAAGGCGCTGGACGGTGATTTGACAACCGGTGCCTTGTACCAACTCCCAAGTTCGACTTTGAATGAGGGACAATGGTGGGGAGTGAACTTGGGTTCGCCTCAGCGCGTAACGCAAATTCGCTTTGCTCAAGGTAAAAATACCACAAACGGTAGTGACCATGACAAGATGGATAGCTATGCCCTTGAGTATTCACCGGATGGTATCACCTATCAATCAATTGGTAATTTCACCGAGACCGACCTTACTCAGACTGTAGATATCTATGCTCAATACATTCGTGTACGGAATCTACAGACGGGAACGAATAGATGGTTGGGAATCCGAGAATTGCAGGTAAGTGTTCGAGATGCTACCCAAACGATTGAAGCAGGTGGAAGTGATGCTGCCGCTAATGTTATTAAAATCGGTAACATCGAAAATCCAGAGTTCAAAATCGAGAAAGTAGATGCGAATAATAAGCAAATCTCAAAACCTGTTACCTTTAAGCTCTATAAAGTTGACGATAGTACAACAGAGGCAACTGTATCAAGTACCTCTCTTGACGATACCAATCTCGTACAAACCTTAACATTTACAGGTCAAAGCAGTTTGACACGATTAACTGCGACAGCGCTTGGCAAATATGTTCTTGTAGAGACACAAGCACCAGAAGGTTATGACGGTTTGAGTGCACCGGTATTGTTGGAGTTATACGAAACAACGCAAGCTTATGCGGTAACGCAACAGAAAGCTGTGACACGTTTTAGAGTTTTAAGTCAAACTAATTCGGTTAGTGTAACAGATTTACCTGGTGTTAGTGGTGCTCTTGCAAATGCGATTAGCATTAAAGTGAAAAATAACGAGCGTAGGTACAATCTTAAAATCAAAAAACGTGATTATCACCATCCGACTCTTGGTTTAAATGCGCGCTTTGAACTTGTTACAGAGGCTGGTCATCCAGTTGTAATTGATGGTGTTAATATGAAGGGGGATACAAATAGTGCTGACAACAGTATCACCTTCTCGAACTTGCCAGTTGGCGTCTATATTTTGAAAGAGACAGTTGTTCCTACGGGAGGCTATCGCCCTGTTAATCAATTACAAGATACCAAATTTGAAATCCGACCAGATGGTAGTTTACAAATTTTAGAGTCAGATTCGAATATGGTGACAGTTGATACGTCACAAGGTGCTACCTTTGAGATCACCATCAAGAACTTCAAGCAATTTAAGTTCAGACTCCAAAAAACAGATAATCGTGACGAGAATCACCTTCTAAATGGTGCAACATTTAAAATTTACAGCGATCCAAACAACGATGGTGTTGAGGATACTGAAGTTGCTAGTGGTGTGACGACAAATGGTCTCTTTGAAACATCTTTGAGTTTTGGTTACTACATTTTGGAAGAAACTGTTGCGCCAACGGGATATCAATTAAATCCTAAGAAATACCGTTTCCAGATAAACCATGATGGAACGACCAAACTTCATAATGGAGATAATCAGGTTACCTTAGCTGAAAGGGTAGATGGTGACAATGTTATTCTCTTTAACATGAAGAATACAAAACAAACAACCCATATCAAACTTGCTAAACGGTCTTATAGCGATCCTACGCAACGTCTTGTAGCAACGTTTGAACTAAGAGAAAGTGACAATCCTCAAGCGACAGCAGTTGTAAAAACAACGACTACAACAGGGGATGAAGTCCTCTTTGACAATTTAGCAGTAGGGAAAACCTATATCTTGAAAGAGATAGTAGCCCCTGACGGTTATCAAAAGATTGAGAAAGAATTCCATATTAATATTGGCGCAGATGGGGCTATCTCTATCCAAGATGGAGAGGACCTCGTCAGTCTAGACAATATGGACAATCACCTGATTATTGTGAAAAACCTCCGCAAAGGAGAATATCCGAAAACAGGTGGTATGGGTATCATTCCATATATTGCATTAGGGGGGGTGATGATGTTCATTGCTTTTGCCGTTGAGCAACGTCGGAAATATACTAGATAGTTCCTAATGTAAATAAAATAAGAAATAAAAATAGGAGTATACAATGAAAAAATTGACGAAATTATTTTCAGTGTTTACTGTGTTCCTAACGGTGCTCGGTTCACTGATAAATATTAAACACTTAGTCCATGCCGAAGATACGGCTAGCACAACCGTTATTGTTCACAAAATCGTAATGAATAATGACGATTTCAATAAATTTACTTATGAAGAAAATTTATCCAAATATAATGGTAATTCAATCGGAGATTTGAAGAATTATTTTGGTAATTCTGCCGTGGAAGTTGCGGGAGTAAAATTTGACGTATGGAAAAAGACAGATGTAGTAGCTCCAGAAGCTAAGACAGGTGCAGAACTTGGTATTACTGGAGATACAAATAAGTATGTAAAAACCGATAAAACTGCAATGACACAAGATAACGGTGCAACATTCACTCTAGCTAATGGCATTTATATCTTCACTGAAGATAAAGAAAATTCACCTTACTACAATAATCAGAATGAACTTACTGGTATGAAAGCTGTACCATTCAAGCTTGAATTGCCACAGGCTAAAACAGATGGTTCTGGATACTTTGATACCAAAACTCCTCTTCATGTGTATCCAAAGAATACTGAAAACAAACCTGAAATCACCAAAGAATTCACTGATAAGAGAACAAATGTTGATCAAGATGGTATAAAAAATGTTGAAATCGGTCAGGAAATTGGTTACACTATTACAACAAAAGTCCCTAAGGACGCAGCATATAAGACATTTGCTTGGGAAGATACCATGCTTGCAGGTCTTGATTTCAAACTAAACTCACTACAAATCGCAGATAATAAAAATCTTAACCTTGTAGCAGATACAGACTACACATTGACACAAACTGTACGTGGATTCATGGTGAAATTGAATAATAACGGTCTTGCGAAATTAGAAGAAAAAGCAAGAGAAGGTGAAGTGAACTTTACCTTGACTTACAAGGCTACTTTAAATGACTCAGCGAAAGTAGAGACTGAAATCCCTAACCAAGTAAAATTGATTTACGGTAACCGTCCAAGTGAATTCTCTGAGCCAAAATCAACAACTCCAAAAGATGGTGAAATTATTGTTAACAAAACATGGGATACTGGTGTAAACCAAACAGAAGTTGTATTCGGTGTATATGAAAAAGGAACTGGTGTACGTGTAGGTGAAATTAAACTTGCAGCAGGTGTTAATACTGGAAAATTAACTGGTCTTGATGGTGCTAAAGAATACATCGTAATTGAAGAAACAATCGTTTCAGGCTCACTTCCTAGCTATTCAAATGGTGATACAGGTACTATCAGAATAGAAAACAAGAAAAATCCAAATCCAACTCCGCTCACACCAGAAGATCCAAAAGTTGTCACATACGGTAAACGATTTGTGAAGACAGATGATAAGGATTTGGACAGTAGCGAAAAACTTCTAGGTGCTGAGTTCATCGTTCGTAAAGATGGTGAAGAGTCATATCTTGCTTTGAAAGATACAGTAACACAAGCAAAAGAAATCGCAGATTATAAAGCAGCGGAAGCTGATTATTTAGCTACTGTTAAATCAGCCACAACAGACAATCCTAAAATTGATGAAATTAAGCAGAAGAAAGATGCTCGCGACACTGCTTACGAAAAGATGAACATGCAATGGACTTGGGTAGGTACTAAGGAAGGTGCGTTTACATTTGTATCATCAACAGATGGTAAGTTTGAAGTCAAAGGTCTTAAAGAAGGTAAGTATGAACTTATTGAAACCAAGGCTCCAGAAGGATTCGCTCTCCCTACTTCGCCTGTGGAATTCACTGTAGGAGCACATACATGAGGTACAATAGATGCATTGACAGCAGATAACTTCCAACAAATCAAAAACAAAAAAGTAACCATTCCACAAACGGGTGGTATCGGTACACTTGTTTTCACAATTGTAGGTTTGAGTACTATGGTATTTGCCTTTATCGCGATGAAAAAGCGTCAATCTGAAGAAGCTTAATTATTACTAGAAAGGAGGGGCAGATGAAAACAGTAAGACAAATAATATGTTGCCTTGTCGCTATAATATGTGTATTATCATTGCCCTCGCTTTCACTCCAAGCACAAGATTCTTTTGATGTTCAGGTTCATATTCCTTTCCCTAATGGAATAGATGCCAGTCAAGTTTCGACGGGTTTGGAGGCTTGGTACATCGCTTCAGAAGAACCCGTTTCTTCTGAACAGTTGGCAGATTCTTTATATCAAAAAAGTCGGTCTGAGTTGACCAGTCTCTATGGTGAGCCAATTTCTTCTCAAGCTCTTTCTCCAGAAGGTCAAGCCACTTTTCGAGGATTGACTAAGGGATGGTATTATGTTCGGCAAGTAGGAAAGCCTACGAGTCTAGAAGTTATCCCATTCTTGATGAATGTAGGTAGAGGTGTTACAAAGATTGAGGCTAAGGTCAGGAGACCTAGCGAAGAAAAGGGTAGCAAGCCATTTTTAAAGGTATCAACCAGCACCGCCCCTTTATCTGGGGCAGAATTTGCGGTTCTTGAGGAAGTAGGCGGAGAATTGAAGGAAGTGATAGTCGACGGCAATTCTTATCACGTCACGTCAAGTTCGAATGGTCAGTTTGTGGTAGGTCCTCTTCCTTATGGTACTTACTACTTAAAAGAGGTCAAGGCCCCTACTGGCTACATTTTATCTCAAGATACGATTCCTTTTGAAATAACCTCGGATTCACATGTGTCCGAGATTATTAAGATTAAGAATAAACCTGTTACACCTCCTGGAATTGAAATTCCATATACAGGAAATGTGGTGGTGATTGCAGTTTTATCTACCGGTATTTTGCTCTTCTTGCTAGGTTATCGCTTGGTAACTTATACTAAGCGATAACGTTTGACAGACTAGAATAGAGGGAAAATCCCATTGTCAGGTTGAATCTGGGGCAATGGGATTTTTCGTTTTAAAGTTGGATTATGGTATAATAAAAGCAGAATGTAGGGGATTTTATACTCTTCGAAAATCAAAATTATCCGTTGTCAACTAGCCTTGATGAACTCCAGTTCTGTCTTCGGCTTCGTTTCTCAGGCTACTTTTGGTTTTTCATTGAGTATTAACTTTGCAATGCAGTAGAAAGACAATGGAAGAATAATGAAGTTCGGATTATGATACAGAAAAAATCGGGAAAAACTACAAAGAAAAAAAAGAAAAGTAATATCCCCTTTTACTTGGTATTTTTGATTGGATTTGGGATTTTACTTTATCCTCATGTTTCTAATTTTTATTATCGATATGAGTCGGATCAGCTGACTAATTCTTTCGACCAAGAAAAGAAGACCTTAGCTTCTGAGGAGGTTAAGGAACGAATAGATTTGGCTCAAGCTTTTAATGAGAGTTTGAACAATGTGGTTTCGGAGGATCCGTATACCAAATCACGACATGAAGCTGGACGGGTAGAGTATGCACGGATGCTGGAATTGCATGAAAAGATAGGTTATGTTGAAATTCCAAAAATTGAGGTCAAGCTTCCTGTTTATGCAGGAACTTCTGAGACCGTTCTTCAAAAAGGTGTAGGGCATTTGGAAGGAACATCCTTACCGATTGGGGGGAGCGATACCCATACTGTCTTAACGGCTCATACAGGTTTACCCAAAGCTCGGTTATTCACAGACTTAACGAAGGTAAAAATCGGTGATACTTTCTACATTCACAATATCGTAGAAACATTAGCGTATGAAGTAGATCAAATAGTGGTTGCTGAACCAACTCAATTTGAGGAATTGCTGGTCAAGCCTGGGCAGGACTATGCAACCTTGCTAACCTGTACGCCTTACATGGTGAATACGCACCGTTTATTGGTACGCGGTCATCGTATTCCTTATGTTGCAGAAGAGCATCTTAAAGCGTCTGAAAATGCAGAGAAGCGTATTCTTATTCGTTATCTTCTTTATGCGCTCGGAATGTTTGTCGGTATTTTACTGATTTTCTTATTAACAAAAAGGCGGAAAAATAAAAAGAAAGTGACGAGTAATGATGAAACGTTCACAACTTAGAAAGGGAATATCTAAACAGTCCATACTCTTGAAGCTTTTATTTCTCTTTGGTTTAGTAGTGACGCTATATCCGTGGATTTCTCAATATTATTATCGTTATGACTCTGATTATAAAATCCAATCATTTTATGAACAAGCACAACAGTTACCGAGTGAAGAAGTTCTGAAAAGGTTGGAGCATGCTAGGGCCTACAACCAGACCTTGGAACCTCACAAATTGCAAGATCCTTACACAGAAGAAGAGAAGGCTGGGGTAGTGGAATACGCTCGTATGCTTGAGGTGAAGGAGAAAATTGGTTTTGTAGAAATTCCGAAAATCAACGAGAGAATTCCTATATACGCTGGGACAACTGAGGAAGTATTACAAAAAGGAGCGGGGCATTTGGAAGGTTCCTCCTTGCCAGTTGGTGGAGAAAGTACTCATACTGTGATTACGGCGCATCGTGGTCTTCCTAATGCTTCGCTATTTACCAATCTCGATCATTTAAAAGTCGGGGATCAATTCTACATTCATAATATAGCTGAGGTATTGGCTTATGAGGTGGACCAGATTTTAGTTGTTGAACCGAATAATTTTGATCCTGTTATAGTTCAAAACGGAAAAGACTATGCAACCTTGCTAACCTGTACTCCTTATATGATTAACAGCCATCGTTTGTTGGTACGTGGACATCGCGTTCCTTATGAACCGAAAGTTGCAATCAAGCAAAAACCGGCATTCTTTTTGGATATGCTAACGCTATCCTACTTGGTAGCCCTATTAATCATAGTAGTGATTGTTATTATCCTCTATCTTCTCCGTAGGAAGAAGTATCAAAAGGGGGAAATGAAATGATGAAAAGAATAGGATATGTTTTCATATTGGTTGGTTTGTTGCTTCCTTTAGTGTTGCTGACAAATATGTCAGTGCAGGAGTTTCAAGTTTTCCAACAGTATCAGTATTATCGTAGGAATTCTAAATTCTTTTCGACAGAGCAACTCGAAGAAATTAAGGCTTATGGGGAACAGGTTAGTGGTGGTGACTTACCCACAGTTGATCCCTTTGCAGAAAAAAATGATTCAAATAGTACCGATGTGTTATCTTCTGAATTAATGGAAGGGGCAATTGGTTATTTGAGTATTCCAAAAATTGAAATTCGACAACCTATTTATGTTGGGGCAACCAGTGAACATTTAAATGATGGAGTTGCTTCTGTTATAGGAACAGCTTTACCTATAGGTGGAATAGGTCGACGAAGTGTCATTGCCGGTCACCGTAGTTGGTACAATGATCTCAGATTTTTCCGACTGTCAGAGTTGAGAGAAGGCGATAAGATTTTTATTGAGGTTGGTGGGAGGACGCTGACGTATTTGGTAAAAAATACAGAAGTGATAAAAGCAACAGATTGGCAAAAGTTATTACCTGTTGAGAGTCAGGATATGGTAACCTTGTTGACATGTGATCCACTAGTTCCTCCTTTTGATTATCGCTTGTTAGTCAACGCTTATCGCGAATCAGATGTAATAGAGGAAGCTGATGAAGTGAGTCAGACCAGTCAACGTGAAATAAAGCAGTTTCAGCAATATTCATTCAGTCTTGTATTTTACCTGACGATATTTGGTTGGGTCTTGTTGCTTTATATCCTTTACCGTTTTATTAGAACCTATATTTGGTAGGATGAAGGGTGTTTTTGGCGTATGCAGAGGTCAAAAGAGGGTTGAAACAAAGATAGGCTTCCTCCTAGTGAGCATGAATTTATACTTTTCGAAAATCAAAAGCAGACATTGTTAACTTGATTTGATGAACTTCGGTTCTATCTGCATCTGCGTCGCCTAGTCTGATTTTTATTTTCATTGAGTATTAACGAAAATTGGTTAAGAAATTAGTCCAAAACAATGGGAGCAAAAGAAAAACACAGACAGCTTAGCTGGATTTCATCAAAATCAGCTTGAGTCTATCTGTGTTTTTTTATTGAGTGCAAAAGGGTATTGGTATAGTGACAAGTCGTACGAACGCCTCTTTATACTCTTCGAAAAACAAAATTATCCGTTGTCAACTTGCCTTGATGAACTCCAGTTCTATCTTCGACTTCGTTTCCTAGGCTACTTTTGATTTTCATTGAGTATTAAGAGGTTCGTGACGAGTCAAAAGCAATGAGGCTTGAACAAGGGCTAGTTTTTGCTCAGTCTCGTCTATTTTAATGTTCTTTTTTCTTAGTCCATGCGCCGACAAAACCAATCAAAGTGAGACCGAGCAGACTAAGCATAGAAGTAGCTTCTCCTGTTGCAGGGAGTGTCTTGGTGCTCGCTTGTGAATGTGGACTAGCCAATTTATGTTGTGGAGCAGGAGCAGGTGGATTTACCGCTGGAAGAGTAATTCGTTGACCAGATTCGAGTACAATATCTTGACCTGTGTTACCTTGATCTGACTGCTGTTCATCTGGAGTCACTACTTTAGATTCAGTGTAGACAAATTTGAATTCGCCAAATCCTTCGCTGGCAGTTGAAGCCTGTAGGTAGACAATACATTCTTGGTCAGTAACTAGAGATTTCGCACGGTCTGCTGTCAAGAAGCGGAGGTCGAGTCCCTTGATACTATCTGTAAAGGTCCAGTTATTGTCTGCTGTAGGATTGATAACTTTCTCAGCGATAATATAATTGATGATGGCTTGGCGGTTTTCCAGGTTCAACAATCGGTTGATAGAAGCTTCGCGGACCCCAGGGAAAGTACCGTTTGCACGGTAGTTGTTGGTCACCACGATGAATTCTTGATCAGCTGTCACATCTTGCCCATTGTATTGCAGATTCCGAACTCTGCTGGCAGTTTCGTTGACTATCTTACCATCACGATCGTATTTATTTGGTTGCGTAATATCGTACTGATAAGTTACTCCGTCAATAACGTCAAAATTGTAAGTGCGGAAATCTGTGTTGACTAGGTTTTGTGGCTCTGTTGAGCTTAGGTCAACTTGGTTGAATTGCCCTGCGGACATTTCCAACCATTCTTTGAGTTGGGCACCGTTGACTTTTAAGATGGCTACAACGTTGTCGTAGAGGTAAAGGTCTGCTACGTTCTTGATGGCGATTGGGCCAGCAGGAATGTCTGTATAGGCTGAAGCATCGCCTCGAGTACCAGCCTTAAATGGTGCAGCCGCAGATAGGATTGGTAGATTAGCTTCTGAAGTACCCGCCAACTGTTGTTTTGCATACCAAATCTGTGCATTGTTAACAATCTGTACAGATGGATCATCTTGAACAAGGGCAAAGAAGCTGTTGATTGGAGCAGTTGTTTCACCGACTTGTTGACGAACATATTTGATGGTTTCGTTATGGGCTTCTTTAGCAAGGTCGATGATGCGACCATCTGCTACAGATGATTTTGTATCGATTTTACGAATAGCCGCTTTGCTAGAAGTAGTTGTCCATTTGCCATCTTTAAAGACCAGATTGAGGTCGATGACGCCGAGGTGATCACCGTATTTACCCGCCATGGTGACAGGAGTACCGTTGATTTTACCATTTGTATCATCTACGCCAGAGTATTTAGCATAGAAGCTTGGTTTTTCGGCAGTTCCTGGGAATTCTGCGTGGGAGTGACCTGTGATAACCGCATCAACTCCTGACAGGCTGGCGATTTGGTAACCGACATTTTCTTCGCCGACTTCATATTGGTCATCGCCGATACCTGAGTGGGAAAGGACCAGAACGATGTCTGCGCCATTTTCTCGCATGGTTGGGATAATATCGCGAACGGCTTCAACTGCATCACGAACAATCACTTTTCCTTCTAGATAAGCTTTGTCCCAGTTGAGAATTTGAGGGGGAACAATCCCTGTAACACCGACATTTAGTGTAACCTTTTTACCCTCGGTGTCTGTGAATGTCTTTTTCACAATGGTATAAGGGGTGTAGAGAAAGTCTTTCGTAGTCGGATCGAGGACATTGGCGTTGACTAGAGGCATGTTGGCTGTACGAATTACTTTTTCGAGGTAGGCAAGGCCGTAGTTAAATTCGTGGTTGCCAAGTGTGCCGACGTCAAATCCCAGAGTCTCTAAGGCGGCGTACATAGGATGTTGTTCACCTTCTTCAATAGGATCAACGATAGACTTGTAATTTCCAAGAGGAGTACCTTGAATGGTGTCTCCATTATCTACCAATACGACATTTGGATTTTCTTTTTTTGCTTCTTCGATAAGAACAGCTGTTTTTGCTAGACCCAGTGTCTCTACAGGTTTATCTTGGTAATAGTCATAGTTGACCAAGTTCGTATGGAGGTCAGTTGTTGCGAGAATGCGAACATCAACAGTTTGTCCTTCAACAGGCTGACTAGTTTCAGTTGCAGCAGGAGTGACCGTGCGTGCTTCTGAAGTAGTTGTGTCAGTTGTCTCGCTTGTAGGATCACTAGTTTCAGCTGTCTCGGAAGAGCTTGGATTTTCAGCTTCGGTAGTGGCTGGAACCGGAGATTCTGTATTATCAGCTTCCTCTGTGGTGTCAGATTCAACTGGTACAGCCTGACTTGCTTCTGTTGAAGAAGCTGGAGTTGTGTTGAGAATCTCTTCGGCTTGAGCTAATTTTGGATTGCTTGCAGCTAAGAGAGCTAGTGTGAGTGCTACGGCACACTTACTGAAACGAAAATTCATAAGAATCCTCCATTTTCTTTTTGTAATAATCTTCTACAATCATTATACAGCTAAGAAATGCAAAATTCAAGACTAATTCTGAACGTTCGTTTGAAAAACGAGTGAAAATAACAAGAAAACGAAAGAAAACAAGAACGTTCACCGAATCTGAACTTGGTTTGGATTGTTTGTAATTAGTAGTCTTATGTTAGATTCCTTTTTCTTTTTTCGTGAAAATGGTAGAATAGTAGGAAATATAAGAGGAAGAGTAGAGATATGAAAGAAATTAACTACACTGGGGAGGAAGTGGTTGCTTTGACAGCCACCTATTTACCGGAAGAAGATGTTATATTTGTCAAGAAAGCTTTGGATTTTGCGACAGAGGCACACAAGTCACAATTTCGTAAATCGGGCGAGCCCTATATTGTACACCCGATCCAGGTAGCAGGTATTTTAGCAGGACTCAAGCTGGATGCTGTGACGGTTGCCTGTGGTTTCTTACATGATGTGGTTGAAGATACGGATGTAACTTTGGATGATATGGAGGCTGAATTTGGTCCAGAGGTTCGCCATATTGTCGGCGGTGTGACCAAACTGGGTAAGGTTGAGTATAAGTCTCATGAGGAGCAGTTGGCTGAAAACCACCGAAATATGCTGATAGCCATGTCCCAAGACATGCGGGTCATTCTGGTTAAACTGGCAGACCGCCTTCACAACATGCGGACTCTTAAGCACTTGCGCAAGGACAAGCAGGAACGTATTTCACGTGAAACAATGGAAATCTATGCACCGCTTGCCCACCGTCTAGGTATTTCTTCTATCAAGTGGGAATTGGAAGACATGTCTTTCCGCTATCTCAATGAAATTGAATTCTACAAGATTACTCGAATGATGAGTGAGAAGCGTCGTGAACGGGAAGAGTTGGTCAATGAAGTTGTTGAGAAGCTAAGAGATTATACAGAAGAGCGCCATCTACATGGTCAGATTTACGGTAGACCCAAGCATATTTACTCTATCTATCGCAAAATGCACGATAAGAAAAAGCGGTTTGATCAACTATATGACTTGATTGCCATTCGTTGTATCATGGATACTCCGAGCGATGTCTATGCTATGTTAGGGTATATTCATGAATTGTGGAAACCTATGCCAGGTCGCTTCAAGGACTACATTGCCAACCAAAAAGCTAACGGCTACCAGTCTATTCATACCACGGTTTACGGACCGAGAGGTCCAATCGAGTTCCAAATTCGGACCATGGAAATGCACCAGGTTGCAGAGTACGGGGTTGCGGCTCACTGGGCCTACAAGCGTGGTGGCAAGGCAACTGCTAGTGAAAAAGAGTTGCGCTGGATTAACAACCTGATTGAACTCCAAGAAGGGGCTGGGGATGCGCAAACCTTTGTAAATTCTGTCAAGGACGATATTTTTACAGAGCGTATTTACGTTTTCACGCCAGATGGTGCAGTGCGTGAGTTGCCTAAGGACTCCGTACCGATTGACTTCGCCTATGAGATTCATACCAAGGTCGGCGAGCGGGCGACAGGTGCCAAGGTCAACGGCCGTATGGTGCCTCTGACGACCAAGCTCAAGACAGGCGATCAGGTGGAAATCATCACCTCTGCCAACTCTTTCGGTCCAAGTCGTGACTGGGTCAACTTGGTTAAAACTCACAAGGCTCGCAATAAAATCAAGCAGTTCTTCAAGAATCAGGACAAGGAATTGTCTGTTTCAAAAGGGCGTGAGATGCTTCAGAACCTACTCCAAGAAAATGGCTACGTTCCCAACCAATACCTGGACCGTCGCCACATGGATGAGGTCCTGCAAAAGACCAGCTATAAGACCGACGAATCCCTTTTTGCGGCAGTTGGTTTTAGAGAAGTTTCTGCCATATCAATCTTTAACCGTCTGACAGAGAAAGAACGTCGCGAAGCTGAGCGGGCTAAGGCCAAAGCTGTCGCGGATGAATTGGTCAACGGTGGCGAAGTCAAACACGACAACAAAGATAGTCTGAAAATCCGTCACGAAGGTGGCGTGGTCATTGAAGGAGCGTCAGGCTTGCTGATACGGATTGCCAAATGTTGTAACCCAGTACCTGGCGATGAAATTGTCGGCTACATCACCAAGGGGCGTGGGGTAGCGGTCCACCGTGTGGACTGTATGAACCTCAAGAGTCAAGAAAACTACGATGTTCGCTTGATTGATGTGGACTGGGAGGATGAGAATTCGACCAAGGAATACATGGCAAACATTGACATTTACGGTCTCAACCGCTCAGGTCTTCTCAACGATGTCCTCAAGGTTTTGACCAATGCCAGCAAGAATATTTCGTCAGTCAATGCCCAGCCAACCAAGGATATGAAGTTTGCGACCATCCACGTTTCCTTTGGCATTTCTAACCTGGCAACCTTGACCAGTCTGGTGGACAAGATCAAGTCGGTGCCAGAAGTTTACTCAGTGAAAAGGACCAACGGATAAGATGAAAATTGTATTACAACGTGTATCACAGGCTAGTGTGACCATCGAAGGAAGTATCCATGGGCAAATTGAACAAGGGCTTTTGCTCCTAGTCGGTGTGGGGCCAGATGACAGCCAGGAAGACCTGGACTATGCTGTTCGTAAAATTGTCAATATGCGGATTTTTTCAGATGAGGCAGGCAAGATGAACAAGTCTGTTCAAGATGTGGCGGGCAAGATTTTATCCATTTCCCAATTTACGCTTTTTGCGGATACAAAAAAAGGCAATCGCCCTGCCTTTACAGGAGCGGCAGCTCCTGCCCTAGCCAGCCAACTCTATGATGCTTTTAACCAGGCCTTGTCAGCCTTTGTGCCTGTTGAAGTGGGCGTTTTTGGGGCGGATATGGCGGTTAGCCTGGTCAATGATGGGCCGGTGACCATTGTTTTGGATACGAAAAATAAGTAAAACTTTTGGCAATGGTATGTACTCTATTTGTGTATTTTGATATACTAATATTGAAAAATAGGTATGGAGGATGCTATGAAAAAATTGCTCACAAATCATTTCTTTTATTTGACGATTGCCTTTCTTTTGATTTTGGTGATTTACTTTAGTGGAATAGATAAACGTTGGATTATTTTGGCAAGTTTTCTTTACTTCATTCCATCGCAGATTTTATACCGTCGTCGCCTAAGAGAGCGACTCCAAGAAGACCAGCCCAAGTAGGCTGGTTTTTTGATGTGTAAATTGGACTACAATTCTTTATTAACTGTGCTATAATAGTTTTTGCAGAAAAGTAAAGACGGTGGCTCTAATTTCTGAAAGGTAGGTGGTGTCTATGGGCAAATCATCAAAATCTAACAGAAAGGAGAAGCTATCTTTGTCAACCTTTGAGGTCTTAACACTCATGTTTGTAGCTGGTAACTTTGTTATCGCTCTCGTGATGTTAGTACTTGAATTGGTGAAAACGACAAAAAAAATAACCGTCTATAACTTTGGCGAGTTCACGGTTATTTTTTAATAATTTATAACAAGCCACCGTCTTAAACGGTTCTGCAAGGGGTAGTTGTTTCCAGCAACTACCTTTTCCTATGTTTATTATACATTGGCAGGTCTACCAAGTCAAGTTGGACACTTATCTTTTGTCTAAATATGCTATAATAATGATTATAACTTACAAAAAGTTTAGGAGATAGCAATGCTTAATATTTTTGTATTAGAAGATGATTTTTTTCAGCAGAGCAGGTTAGAAAATGCTATTAGGCAGTGTGTTGAAGAAACGTCAGTAAGGTATAAATTCCTAGAAGTTTTTGGTAAACCAAATCAATTATTGGAATCAATTGAGGAAGCAGGGAATCATCAATTTTTCTTTTTAGATATTGAAATAAAAGGAGAAGAAAAGAAAGGAATGGAAATCGCTAAAGAAATCCGGGCTCGAGATCCTTATGCTGTTATTGTCTTTGTAACAACTCACTCAGAATTTATGCCAGTAACATATCGTTATCAGGTTTCTGCTTTAGATTTTATAGATAAAGGCCTGGAGGATAGTGACTTTCAAAAGGCAGTATCAGATGTCTTAGTGCATGCTTTTGAAAATATTGATCATACTGTAGCTGAAAATTCTTTTGTATACAAAACTGAAACTGCTCATATTCAAGTTCCTTTTAGTGACATCCTTTATTTTGAAAATCATCAACGATTCATAAAGTCATTTTAAAAACGAAAACAGGTCAGACAGAGTTTTACGGGAAAGTATCGGATATAGCGAAAGCTGATGAAAGACTTTACCAGGCACATCGTTCTTGTGTAGTGAATCCATTAAATATTAGCGTGTTAATTACAGCAGTTTTATTTGCTTTTGTACATAGTTATGAAATTTCTTTGAGTTTCTGGTCGGCACTTTTTCCAGGATTTTTGTTTTCTTGGATTTACTATAAAACGAACCATCTCAAATATCCGATAGTGGCACATATCTTGTCGAACAGTATTGTGACCATTTTAAATGTTATAAGTGTTTAAAGGTGTGAACATTGTGAAAAACAATTGAGTAGGTTATAAATGACAATGGAAAGGAGAGAGAATATGAAAATAATAAAATCCATCGTTTTAGCAGTGGGTACCTTGCTGCTCACTTTGCTCATTCAATTTCCAGCTTATGTGGGGATAACAGCCTTTCAAGAGAATGTGCTACTAAAACTTGCAGTCATGATAGGGCTTGGTCTTCCAATATTGGCACTACTTTCTGTCATCAGACGAGGAATGATGAAGCATCAAGTCTTTTCAAGAGAGAAGCTGAATGTTTTAAAAATAGTCGGAATGACAGCACTGGTATTTACTGGACAAACTTGCCTGAACCTCTTTTGGCAGTATTTGGGTCTTAGCCTTAGTGATTCTAACGCCATGGATACAGTCAATCAGTTAAATTCGGACAATTTTGGGGTGATGGCTCTCTCAGTTGTCTTGTTTGCTCCAGTTTTAGAAGAATTTCTTTACAGAGGAATTTTGTTAGAAAAGACAGCCCAGTATTTTCCTAAGCATCCTCAAATGGTCATCGTATTTTCTGCCCTTCTATTTGCTTATTGTCATACCTGGAACTTTTCAGTGGCATTTTTAGGTCACTTTATCACAGGGGCTTATCTGGGCTATCTGTATATGTGCAATAGACGAATGACGGATACTATCCTTGCACATAGCTTCTATAATGCCTCCATTTTATTCCTCCAAATTTTATTTGGTTTGGTGCAGATTGGTGGATAAAAATTGACAGTAGACATTTTGTGGAAATGCCTGTATACTGAGAGGAAGTTGGCAATTTTATAATTGCTAACTATCAAGTGCAGAGGTGGGCAGAAATATGAGAAAATTTTTTCAAGACCTTAATCAAGAGTATCTGGAAACCAGAAGTTCAGTTGGAGAAGATTGGCTGGAGTGGATTATCCAGAGAAAGATGACCTGGGGTATGCGGTGGGGGTTGGTAGGGATTCTCATGTTTGTCTTGCAGCCTTTAACCTATAACCCTCATTTTCTATTGGGCTGTTTTTATATAGGTTTCCTACTTTGGTTGGTGTATGTATGTGGGCAACTATTTTTTGCAGCCAGATCTATTTTCCGTAATTTGAAAAAGAGGTAACTATTTATTTTAGAAGAAAAAATCGCTCAGCTTGTTTAGGCTGGGCGATTGCTTTTTTCGATGAATAATTGTTGAGCGATGGCTGTTGGGACGGCGAGCTCTTTGTCCTTGTACTGGATGGTGATGGTCTGGGCAAACTGGTCGAAGGCTGTGACGGTTAGTAAATCACCGACAGCTAATTCATGTTGTTCCAAGTACTGAAGGAGTTGATAGAAGTCATGGATACGGACAAGCTGGTAGTTCCCTGTCTCAGTTAGCTGTGACAGCCGTGTCTGGTAGCGTTCGATGAGCGGTTGTCCTGCTTGAGGAATGCTTCCCCCGTGAGGACAAGTTTGAGGCTGTTCCAGTAGCAGGTCTAGGCGATTGATAAAGTGATCTGAAACGGTGTGTTCTAAAATCTCAGCCTCTTCATGTACTTCTTCTGGAGAGTAGCCAAGTTGCTCAACTAAGAATACCTCAATCAAGCGGTGTTTGCGATAGAGGCTGGCTACCATTTCAAGGGCAGTTTGACTGAGGAGATAACCTGCCTTGGCATCCTTAGAAATGAGCTCTTCGGCTACCATTTTTTTGAGCATTTCGGAAACGGCTGGTGCGGAGAAGGCCATCTTCTCTGCGATGAGTTTATTGGTAATTTTTTGGTCTAATTGACCCAGTTCATAAATACATTTTAGGTAATCTTCTTTGTTTGGTGTCATGAGAACTCGCTTTCTTCTGAAACTATTATATCAAAAAATTTAAAAATCAGTTGACAAAATGATTTTTTTAGATTAATCTAATTATATAGTTAGGTATGCTTAATAAAAATAAAAGGAGAACCTATATGAAGAAAATATTGTTCAGTTTTGCTCTGCTATTGTCCCTAATAGGGTTAGGAGCTTGTCGTCCATCGCAAACCACAGAAGGCTCTAGTAAGCCAAGAGTGGCTGTGACTACTTCCTTCCTCAATGACATGGTCTATCAGTTGGCGGGTGATGAGGTGGAACGTGATTTGCTGATTCCAGCAGGAGAAGACCCTCATTTGTATGTAGCCAAATCTAGTGATTTATCAAAATTACAAAAGGCTGACCTTGTTCTCTATCACGGTTTGCACTTTGAAGGTAAAATGGTTGAAGCTTTGGAGAAGACCGGAGTAGCTGTTTCTAAAAACTTTAATGCAAAAGACTTGAATACGATGGATGAGGATGGAGAAGAGATTGTCGATCCGCACTTCTGGTTTTCAATTCCCTTGTACAAGTCAGCTGTAGCTGTAGCTTCAGAGGAACTACAAAAACTCTTACCTGCTAAAGCTGAGATGATTCAGAAAAATACAGAAAAATACCAAGCGCAGCTAGATGATTTGCATGCCTGGGTAGAAAAAGAATTAAGTGTGATTCCAAAAGAAAGTCGCTATTTGGTAACACCACATGATGCCTTTAATTACTTTGCTGCTAGTTATGACTTCACTCTTTATGCTCCTCAAGGCGTGAGCACCGACTCAGAAGTGGCTAACAGTGACATGATTGAGACAGTTAACCTAATCATCGACCATAATATCAAGGCTATCTTTACAGAGTCTACAACCAATCCAGAACGCATGAAGAAATTGCAAGAGGCAGTAAAAGCCAAAGGTGGTCAGGTTGAAGTTGTTACTGGCGAAGGTAAAGAGTTGTTCTCAGATTCCTTGGCACCAGAAGGCGAGGAAGGGGATACCTTTATCGACATGTACAAACATAATGTTAAACTGATGGTTAAATATCTGAAATAGTACAGGTCGAACGGACTTGCTATTCAATGAAGACTAGAGATATTACCAAAGATAGAGTTGATAGGTACCAATATGAGGGACAATCAATTGTTTCGAGCACAAGCGGTATAGGGCTCTTTCTATTGGAGGTGGTAACGCTTGGGGGAGGATAGGCGTTAGTAGCAAATCACACCAGTTATTGAGGTCCTTGACTAGAAATACCGCTTGTAGACCTCGATGATCTTGGTTTACAGCGGGACTTTATATATCAGTAGTCTGTGCGTGAATAGAGATTTCAAATGAGTAGTAAAAAGGACTCGGTCTAGGTTGAGTTCTTTCCGTTTTTGGACCATTTTTAACAGATTTATAAACATACGATTGAAGGAAGCATTGGTGCTCTGCGAAAATCAAATTCATGTACTGATGTGTTGAAATAAGCGATGTATAGGGTTTGCCAGCAATTTGTTGGTACGGTATCTTAATCTTATCGACTTTCTCAGCTTGGTAGGTTGGTCTGGTTTTGATTTTCATTGAGTATGAATGAGGCATATCATTTTTAAAAATAGGAGGAAATATGTCAGCAATCATTGAATTAAAAGATGTCAATTTAGCATATACAGCCAGCCAGACCATGGCTTTAGAAGATGTCAATTTGGTGATTCCCAGAGGGAGTCGGACGGCTATTGTTGGACCAAATGGTGCTGGGAAGTCCAGTCTATTCAAGGTCATTTTGGGGTTGGAAAAACCTGACACAGGGCAGGTTCGCTTGCTTGGTCAGGAGGCAGGTCTAGAGAGGTTGATTGCTCAAAAAGTAGCCTATATTCCCCAATCCAGTCAAGTAAATTGGCAATTTCCTGCAACAGTCTTTGAAATTGTTCTGATGGGACGCTTCGCTCATAGTAAGGGAATGTTTAGAAGACCGACTAAGGCTGATAGACAGATTGTTGAGCAGGCTCTAGAACGGTTAAAAATTGCGGATTTACGCCATCGTCAGATTGATCAGCTTTCAGGTGGGCAGCGTCAGCGGGTATTTTTAGCGAGAGCCCTGGCACAGGAAGCAGAATTGTATCTTATGGATGAGCCTCTAGCAGGGATTGATCAGGCAACAGAAATCATGATCATGGATATGCTCAAGGAGTTCCAATGTGAAGGGAAAACTTCCATTGTCATTCATCATGACTTAACGACGCTGGATGCCTACTTTGATCACCTTGTCTGGCTTCATAAGCATGTGATTGACTCTGGTCCGATGGATGAGACTTTGACAAGCGAGAATTATCAGGCGACCTACGGCATAGGAAATGGGTTGTTTCTAGGAAATGCCAAAGGAGGCAGTCATGTTTGAGGTTTTCAAAGAGTATTCTTTCTGGACAGTTGCTTTAGGGACCGTCAGCCTAGCTGTAGCAGCCAGCACTATCGGAAGTATATCTGTTCTTACTAAACAGAGTTTGCTTGGGGATGCTCTTGGGCATGCTTCTTATCCTGGAGTGATTGTCTCTTTCATGATTTTTCAGTCGCGACATCCTCTCTACTTGCTGTTAGGAGCAGTGTTGTCAGGTTACCTTTCTTATGCACTTGTCCATTGGCTGCGTCGAAAAGGAGGTCACAGCCTAGTCAATGCCCTTTCATTGGTGTCTGCTTCTTTCTTTGGTTTGGGAATGGTCTTGAAAAATGCTATTCAGGGAAATGAAGCCTTTGCAGGGGCTTCCCAGGCTGGATTGCAAACCTATCTATTTGGACAGGCAGCCTTTATTCAGCTGGATGATGTGATACTCATCGGAATTATTTCTCTATTGGCTTTGGCATTGTTTGCTTTCTTTTATCAAGACTATAAGCTATATCTGTTTGATCAAACTTTTGCAAGGGTTATTGGTGTTCGTGTAAAGTACTTGCAGCAGTTGACGATGTTTTTGATGATTTGCCTAATTGCAGTAGGATTAAAGTTAGTCGGAGCTATTTTGATGAGTAGTTTTTTGATTGCACCAGCTGTCTTTGGCTTGATGCTGGGAAAATCGTATCACAAGAGTCTATTACTGGCAGGAATCGTTGCAATTGGGTCGGCTTTCGTAGGGACCTGGATTAGCTCCAGTGTATCTGGTTTGTCGACCGGACCGACTATTATCGTCTGTCTGACAGGTCTGACCCTGTCTGCATTTGTGTATATTACCTATGTCAGAAAGGAGAATGGTCGTGTTTGAAGTATTACTCATTTTGATGGTTATTGCTAGTTCTTGTGGCTTGCTCGGCTCGATACTGGTTGTAAAAAATCAATCAATGCTGGCAGATGCGCTATCGCATTCTGTTTTGCTTGGGATTGTTCTGGGATTTTTTATTAGTCATAGTTTGGATTCGCCATTGCTAATAGTTGGTGCCAGTCTGTTTGGGTTATTATCGGTTCTTGCCATTGACCGTCTGCATAGTCGAAAGATAGCGCATGATGCCGCAACAGGTCTAGTTTTTTCTTTCTTTTTTGCGGTGGCGGTTTTACTTATTTCTCTTTTTGCTCGCAATGTTCACTTGGATGTGGATCTGGTTTTGCAGGGGGAAGTACTTTTTGCTCCGCTCCATCGTATGGATGTTCTAGCCTGGTCACTCCCTGTTAGTCTGGTCAAGTCGAGTTTGGCTTGGTTGGTTATTGTTCTATTTTTTGCGTGGGCTTACCATCGTTTACAAGTGTACCTATTTGACAGCAACCATGCTCGTTTGTCTGGCTTACGAACAAGGATTTTAGAAATGGTTATTTTGATTCTAGTTTCCTTAACTACTGTTCTGGCCTTTGAAGCGATTGGTTCGATGACTGTTATTGTTTTCTTGGTGGCACCAAGTATGGCTGCCCTATGTTGGGTCAAATCCTTTTGGCAATTGCTTCTTTTAGGGCAAGGTATCGCTATTCTAACGGTTGTGCTAGGTTTTTTAGTGGCCAATCAACTGGATTTAACCATGTCAGGGACCTGTGCCGTTGTCAGCCTTCTTGTGGTTTGTTCGAGTATTATTCTAAAAAATACTTGGTCACGGTCATCTGATAAGTGAAATTGTCAGAATTTTTTGTTATTATAGTCATTAAGAAAGACAAAGGAGAAAATCAATGATACGTTTACAAGATGATTTTTACGAATACGTCAATGGTGAATGGGCAAAAACAGCCGTGATTCCAGATGATAAGCCAAGAACAGGTGGTTTCACGGACTTGGCGGATGAGATTGAAAAGCTCATGATTGACACGACAAACGCTTGGTTGGCGGGAGAAGATGTCCCAGAAGATAGCGTTTTGCAAAACTTTGTGGCTTTTCACAAACAAGTAGCTGACTATGAAATCCGTGACCGTTTGGGTGCAGAACCTGCCCAGGCCTTGATTGCAGAGTACAAGGCTCTCAACTCTTTCGAAGAATTTACCAGCAAGCTGGCAGAATATGAGTTGGCAGGCAAGCCAAACCTCATGCCTTTCGGTGTGGCACCTGACTTTATGGACGCGACCACCAATGTCCTCTGGGCAGATTCTCTAGGCATTATCCTGCCAGATACGACCTACTATGAAGAAGGGCATGAAAAAGGAGCAGAGTTGCTCAAAACGTGGAGAGAGAGCCAAGAAGCCCTCTTACCTAAGTTTGGTTTCAGTGATGAGGAAATCAAGGACCTCTTGGACAAGCGTTTGGAACTAGATGCCACGATTGCCAAGTATGTTCTGTCAAATGAAGAGGGTTCTGAGTATGCAAAACTCTATCACCCCTACGAGTGGGCAGATTTTACTGCCTTGGCACCAGAGTTGCCTTTGGATGATTTCTTCACAGCGATTTTAGGTCAAACGCCAGACAAGATTATCGTGCCTGAGGAACGTTTCTGGCAGGCTGCAAAGGACATTTACTGTGCGGATAATTGGGAGCTTTTGAAGGCGACCTTGATCTTGAAAGCGGCAGGAGCTTATACAGCCTTCCTGTCGGATGAAATCCGTATTCTAGCAGGAGCCTACAGCCGTGCTCTTTCTGGTACACCGCAGGCGCAAAACCAAGAAAAAGCAGCCTACAACTTGGCACAAGGCTACTTTAACCAAGCCCTCGGTCTTTGGTATGCAGGAGAAAAATTCTCACCAGAAGCCAAGGCCGATGTGGAAGCCAAAGTTGCCAAGATGATTGAGGTTTACAAATCTCGTTTGGAAACGGCAGACTGGTTGGCTCAGGAAACGCGTGACAAGGCCATTGTCAAACTCAATGTTATCAAGCCTTATATCGGTTACCCAGAAGCCTTGCCAGAGCGTTATTATAAGAAGCTTGTTGACCCAAGCAAGTCCTTGGTGGAAAATGCCATCGAACTAAACAAGATTGACATTGCTCATGGTTGGAGCAAGTGGAACAAGCCTGTGGACATTAAGGAATGGGGCATGCCAGCTCACATGGTCAACGCCTACTACAATCCACAGAAGAACTTGATTGTCTTCCCAGCGGCCATTTTGCAGGCGCCTTTCTACTCTCTGGAGCAGTCTTCATCAGCTAACTACGGCGGTATCGGTGCGGTTATTGCCCACGAGATTTCTCATGCCTTTGACTCAAACGGTGCTTCCTTTGATGAGCATGGTAGCCTTAATAACTGGTGGACAGAGGAAGACTATGCTGCCTTTGAAGCTCGTACTCAGCAGGTCATCGACCAGTTTGAGGGTCAGGATTCTTACGGTGCCAAAATCAATGGTAAATTGACCGTGTCAGAAAACATTGCCGACCTTGGTGGGATTGCGGCAGCCCTAGAAGCAGCCAAGTCAGAAGATGACTTCTCCGCAGAGGAATTCTTCACTAACTTTGCTCGCATCTGGCGAATGAAGGCTCGTCCTGAGTTCATGCAGATGTTGGCTAGTGTCGATGTCCATGCACCAGGTCACCTACGCACCAACATCCAGTTGCCAAACTTCGATGAATTCCATGAAACATTTGGCGTTCAAGAAGGCGACGGCATGTGGCGTGCCAAAGAAGACCGTGTGATTATTTGGTAAAAATGGGAAAACAGCTAGTGAAAACTGGCTGTTTTTGTCTTTCCCAATTCCCCCAAAACGTGATATAATAGTAAAGATAATTTATTGACATGGAGAAATGACATGAGCTTCTATAATCACAAGGAAATCGAGCCCAAATGGCAAGAATTTTGGGCAAAAAATCATACTTTTAAGACAGGAACAGATGCAGAAAAGCCAAACTTTTATGCCCTAGATATGTTCCCTTATCCGTCTGGTGCGGGCTTGCACGTTGGTCACCCTGAGGGCTATACGGCGACGGACATTCTCAGCCGTTACAAGCGTGCCCAAGGTTACAACGTTCTTCACCCAATGGGTTGGGATGCCTTTGGTCTGCCAGCTGAGCAATACGCTATGGATACAGGCAATGACCCAGCTGACTTTACGGCGGAAAATATTGCCAACTTCAAACGTCAGATTAACGCCCTTGGCTTTTCTTACGACTGGGACCGCGAGGTTAATACGACTGACCCTAACTACTACAAGTGGACTCAGTGGATTTTCACCAAATTGTATGAAAAAGGCCTAGCCTATGAGGCAGAAGTGCCTGTAAACTGGGTAGAAGAATTGGGAACAGCTATCGCCAACGAAGAGGTCCTTCCTGACGGAACGTCTGAACGTGGTGGTTATCCAGTTGTCCGCAAGCCAATGCGCCAATGGATGTTGAAAATAACGGCCTATGCAGAGCGTTTGCTTAATGACTTAGAAGAAGTTGATTGGCCAGAGTCTATCAAGGATATGCAACGCAACTGGATTGGCAAGTCTACGGGTGCCAATGTGACTTTCAAGATTAAGGACACAGATAAGGACTTCACAGTCTTTACTACCCGTCCTGACACCCTTTTCGGTGCGACCTACGCAGTCCTTGCCCCTGAGCATGACTTGGTAGATAGTATCACATCAGCTGAACAAGCAGAAGCTGTGGCAGAATACAAACGCCAAGCCTCTCTCAAATCAGACCTGGCTCGTACTGACCTGGCTAAAGACAAGACCGGTGTCTGGACAGGTGCTTATGCCATCAACCCTGTCAACGGTAAAGAAATTCCAATCTGGATTGCCGACTATGTACTGGCAAGCTACGGAACAGGTGCTATCATGGCCGTTCCTGCTCATGACGAGCGTGACTGGGAATTTGCCAAACAGTTTGGTTTGGACATTATTCCAGTTCTGGAAGGTGGCAATGTAGAAGAAGCTCCTTACACAGAGGACGGTGCCCACATCAATTCTGATTTCCTAGATGGTCTTAACAAGGAAGAAGCTATTGCCAAAATGGTAGCTTGGTTGGAAGAAAACGGTGTCGGTCAGGAGAAGATTTCTTACCGCCTCCGCGACTGGCTCTTCAGCCGCCAGCGTTATTGGGGTGAGCCAATTCCAATCATCCACTGGGAAGATGGAACTTCCACAGCCGTACCAGAAAATGAGTTACCTTTGGTATTGCCAAAAACCTCAGACATCAAGCCTTCAGGTACAGGGGAGTCACCTCTTGCTAACTTGACAGACTGGTTGGAAGTGGTGCGTGAAGACGGTGTTAAAGGTCGCCGTGAAACCAACACTATGCCACAATGGGCGGGTTCTAGCTGGTACTACCTCCGCTATATCGACCCGCACAATGATGAGAAATTGGCAGACGAGGATCTTCTCAAAGCTTGGTTGCCAGTGGACATCTACATCGGTGGTGCTGAGCACGCAGTCCTTCACCTGCTCTACGCTCGCTTCTGGCACAAGTTCCTTTACGACCTTGGCGTTGTGCCGACCAAAGAGCCATTCCAAAAACTCTTTAACCAAGGGATGATTTTGGGAACTAGCTACCGCGACAGCCGTGGTGCCCTTGTAGCGACAGATAAAGTTGAAAAACGCGATGGGTCCTTCTTCCACATGGAAACTGGTGAAGAGTTGGAGCAGGCACCTGCTAAGATGTCTAAGTCTCTTAAAAACGTGGTTAACCCAGATGATGTGGTCGAGCAATTCGGTGCGGACACTCTCCGTGTTTATGAAATGTTCATGGGTCCACTTGATGCGTCAATCGCTTGGTCAGAAGAAGGTCTCGAAGGCAGCCGTAAGTTCCTTGACCGTGTCTATCGCCTCTTAACCACTAAGGAGCTTGTGGCGGAAAATAGCGGAGCGCTTGATAAAGTTTACAATGAAACTGTGAAGACGGTGACAGAGCATATTGAAGACCTGAAATTCAACACAGCTATCGCCCAGCTCATGATTTTTGTCAACGCAGCCAACAAGGAAGACAAGCTTTATGTTGACTACGCCAAAGGTTTTGTCCAATTGATCGCCCCATTTGCACCACACTTGGCAGAAGAACTCTGGCAGGGTCTTGCAAATACAGGCCAGTCAATCAGCTATGTCGCATGGCCAACATATGACGAAAGCAAGCTGGTAGAAAGCGAAGTGGAAATCGTTGTCCAAATCAAAGGCAAGGTAAAAGCTCGCTTGACCGTAGCCAAAGACTTAGCACCAGCTGAACTTGAAAAAGTTGCCCTTGCAGATGAAAAAGTCCAAGCTGAAATAGCTGGTCAAACAGTGGTGAAGGTGATTAGTGTTCCGAATAAACTAGTTAATATTGTTGTGAAATAAATGTAAATAATAAGAAAACGACTTCCGTATTGGAGGTCGTTTTTGTATTTTCTAGAATGATCATGTTGTCTTAATTTCCGTTGTGATACGGAAAAAGAGGGTCTGTGTATCCGTTTACAATAGATGTTCACTGAAATATAATAAGAATATAAAAGAAGATGAGGGAGGGAAAGCGTGTTGAAAACTCTTAAATTAGTGACAATTGGTGGAGGCTCAAGTTACACTCCAGAATTGGTTGAAGGTATGATTCTTCGTGCACATCAATTACCCATTCGAGAATGGTGGTTTGTTGATGTTGAACAAGGCGCAAAAAAACAGGAGATCGTAGTTGAGTTAGCACGGCGAATGGTCGCAAAAGCAGGCCTGGACTGGAAGATAGAGTCGACCTTAGACAGAAGAGAAGCATTGATAGAGGCTGATTTTGTAACGTCTCAGTTCCGAGTTGGCCAACTACCTGCAAGATACTTAGATGAGACCATTCCCTTGAGTTATGGGATGCTGGGGCAAGAGACCAATGGGGCTGGAGGAATCTTTAAAGCATTTAGGACCATTGAAGCATATAAAGGGATTATCAAGGATATGAAGGACTTGTGTCCGAATGCTTGGTTGATTAATTTTACGAATCCTGCTGGTATCGTAACGGAAGCCATTGCTAATGAACTCCACTGGAAGAAAGTTATTGGTTTGTGTAATATCCCTATTGGTCAAAAGAAACTTGCTGCTCAGATTTTAGGCCAATCAGAAGGAGACCTAAGTACGCGCCATATTGGGTTAAATCATTTTCACTTTCATGAAGTTTGGGATAAGTATGGGGAAAATCGTACGCAAGTAATCTTAGAAACATTGTATGGGGATTTGAGAGAGGAGATGCCAGAAGCAGTCAAAAATATTACTAATCTAGAGTTTCCTATTCAATTGCTTCGGACGATTGGAATGTTGCCATGTGATTACCATCGTTATTATTTTTTGGAACAAGAAATGTTAGAGGATGCTTTGGAACAGTATCGTCAGGGTAATGTACGAGCCAAGGTTGTTCAAGAAGTAGAGACAGAATTGTTTGAGCTTTACAAAGACCCACAATTGAAAGACAAACCAAAACAACTGGAACTACGTGGGGGTGCCTACTATAGTGATGTTGCCTGTCAAATTATTTGTGCTATCCATAATGATAGTAGAGAAGAATTGACCGTATCTACTGTAAATAGAGGAGTTATTCCCTATCTACCTGAAAATTGTGTGGTAGAAGTCACCTCGATTATCTCTGCGCAAGGAGCAACTCCACTAGCTTGTCCACCAACTCCGCCGATTGTAACCGGCTATTTACAACTGATGAAGCAAATGGAGCTTGTCACTGTTCAGGCAGCAATGACAGGTGATTATTCCCTGGCTTTACAAGCTTTTACACTCAACCCGCTTATTTCAAATGGACCACAAGCTGAAGTGCTATTACAAGATATGTTACTTGCACATGAGAACTATTTGCCACAATTCGCACCAGCTATACAGCACATAAAAGAGAGAAGGAACAATCAATGACTAAAGACAAGGTATTTTATCAATTTCCAACAAATTTTTTGTGGGGTTCTTCTACATCAGGACCTCAAAGTGAAGGAATCGAGCCAGGTGATGGAAAAGGACAGAACAACTGGGATTATTGGTATAGTATTGAGCCTGAACGATTTCATAACAAAATTGGCCCTAGTCAAACATCAACATTTTACAAACATTATGAAAAAGATATTGATTTACTAGTTGAAACTGGACACACTGTATTTCGGACTTCCATTCAATGGTCGCGTCTCATACCAACAGGTACTGGAGAAATTAATCAAGAGGCGGTGTCCTTCTATCGTTCGGTTTTTTCTTTGGTAAGAGCAAAGGGAATTCAGCTCTTTGTCAATCTTTATCACTTTGATCTTCCCTATTGTTTACAAGAAAAAGGTGGTTGGGAAAATAAGGAAATTGTTCGAGCCTATGAAGCATATGCACGTACATGTTTTGAATTGTTTGATGATTTAGTCGATCGTTGGATTACCTTTAATGAGCCGATTGTTCCAGTAGAGTGTGGTTATCTAGGAAATTATCATTATCCATGTAAGGTTGATGCAAAAGCGGCAGTTGCGGTGGCTTATCATACACAGTTGGCAAGTTCTTTAGCTGTAAAGGCATGCCATGAGGTAAATCCTCACAAAAAAATCGCTATTGTCTTGAATCTAACTCCTGCCTACCCTCGTAGTGAGCAAGCAGAGGATATAAAAGCAGCTCGAATTGCAGAATTGTTTCAAACAAAGAGCTTTCTAGATCCGTCTGTGTTAGGAGAATATCCCGATGACTTAGTCGAGCTGATTGATGCATATGGTCTAATGCCAGAGGTCAGCGATGAGGAATTAGCCATTATTAAGGAAAATCGTGTGGACTTCCTAGGGGTGAATTATTATCAACCCCTTCGGGTACAAGCTCCAACCAATAGTTGGAAAGAGGGAGAGCCTCTAACTCCGGAATATTTCTTTGCCCCATATGATATGCCAGGTAAAAAAATGAATCCGCATAGAGGTTGGGAGATTTATGAAAAAGGGATATACGATATTGCGATAAATATTAAGGAAAATTACCATAATATCGAATGGTTTGTAACAGAAAATGGTATGGGAGTTGAAGGAGAGCGCGCATTTAAAGACAATGGACTCATTCAAGATGATTACCGGATCGAATTTATCGAAGATCACTTAATTGAATTACATCGAGCTATCCAAGAAGGGGCGAATTGTAAAGGATACATGTTATGGACCTTTATTGATTGCTGGTCTTGGTTAAATGCATACAAGAATCGCTATGGATTAGTTGAACTGGATCTAGACACGCAAGAAAGAATTGTTAAGAAATCAGGCAAGTGGTTCAAGAAATTGAGCGATGCTAATGGTTTTCATCGCTAGGAGGGAATGATGGTAGAACTGGGCTTTTCAATTTATCCTGAAAACTATTCGCTAGAAGAGAGTCAAGCTTACATTAAACTTCTGCACCAATACGGAGCAAGGCGCTTATTTATGAGTTTGTTGCAACTTGAAAATGGAGACCGAACAGTTTTCGAATTGTATCAAAAACTAATTGACTATGCAAATCAACTGGGGATGACTGTCATTGCAGATATCAGTCCCCATTTTATCGCAGCGCAAGGTTGGGATGGGGCGTTGATGGAGCGTGCAGCAGAACTGGGGTTGGCCGGGATTCGTCTTGATGAAGCTCTTCCTTTGGAAGAAATCATTGAGATGACACATAATCCACGCAACATAAAAGTTGAATTGAATTTGAGTACAGATAAGATCTTGCTGTCCAATCTTTTGGCTAGTGTTGCAAACAGGGATAATATTATTGCCTGCCATAATTTTTATCCTCATGCTTTTACAGGTTTATCCGAAGAGCACTTCTTAGAGATGTCATCTTTTTATCATCAATCAGGTATAAGAACTGCGGCATTTGTCAGTGCACAAACAGCTTCTGAAGGACCGTGGCCATTATCTGAAGGCCTACCAACTTTAGAAGATCATCGGTTCTGGCCTCTTCCCTTGCAAATTGCTTGGATGAAGGCAACGGGTTTTATTGATTCTATTTTGATTTCAAACCAATTTATCTCGGAGGAGGAACTACAATCCATTCAAACAGTTTTAAATGAAGATACAATCAGCCTCATGGTTGATATTGAGGAGGGTTTGACTCCCGTTGAAAGAGAGATTGTAGCGTTTAATCATGTTTATAGAGGTGATATTTCTGCTTATGTTCTGCGTTCAACCATGCCCCGTGTGGTGTATAAGGACGCATCTGTACCGGCTCGGTCAGACCAAGCAATTCCTGTGGGACGAGGTGATATCTTAATTGATAATGATTTATATGGTCGCTACAAGGGTGAATTGCAAATTGCACTCAAAGAATTTACCATCAGTCCAAAGGTAAATAAGGTCGGACGAATCAGCCCAGACTATCTTCCCTTGTTACGCTTTATTAAACCGTGGCAAGAGTTTAAACTGGTCATAGCTTCCGAGCACTTTCATTAATGATGCGGAAAAAGTAGGCACCTCCAGAAATCGCTTTCATGTTATAATGTACATATAAGAAATCAAAGACTGTTGGAGGAAAGGAGGGAGCATGTTATCTAAAAAAGAAGTACGCTTGTTAGAGGCTTTACTTGCAAAACAGGAGACATTCGTACCAAGCATCGAACTAGCCAAGGTATTATCAGTGAGTGATCGAACGGTAAGAACGTATATTCATCAACTGACATCTTCTTTAGAAAATAGCGGTGCTCATATCCTTTCAAAACAAGGTAGTGGTTATTGTTTACAGATTGAACGGCCAGTTGAGTTTGAAATGTTTTGGCAGGAGCAATTGCTCCTAAAAAAGCGGTTAACTGATTTAACTCAACTAGAAGAAGCGGGGGATCGGCAACGGTATATTCTCAATAAGCTCTTGTTTGAGGATCCGATTCAGTCACCAGATTGTTTACAAAGAGAGCTATTCATTGGAAAGACTACGCTTCATTCCATTTTGGCGGATATTCGAAAACTATTTATCCCCTATCAATTAGAACTCCTTGTGACACGTAAAGGAATTGAACTAAAGGGGGATGAACCTGCTATCCGTCACTTTATTATGGATTACTTTTTTGATGAGGGAAATGTTCAATCTGTTTATGGGGTTGTCGAAACCAATCTATTGCCAGATATACGGTTCACAGACTTAATGTTAATCGTCTTAGACGAGTGTCGGGATGCTAAATTACGTTTATCGGATTTTGTCATGCAGAATCTAGTGCTCCATATCGCTCTTCTTTTACAACGGTTGAAAATCGGGTCTGGTCTAGACCGATTCCCGATACCGGAGCGTATTCAGTCGTCTCAAGAGTATCTTGTGGCACAACGGATTATAGACCGAATCGAAGAAACGTTTCAAGTGACGATACCGTCAGAGGAAGCAAATTACATTGCGTTGCACCTTAAGGTAAAACTAACGGGGAATCCAAATCAAGATGGTGAGGTGGAAGAGATATTTAGACAGAATGTGGAGAATAGTCTTTTACATTTGTCACATTTAACAGGCCTAGAGTTGTCAAAGGATCAGCAGCTATTCAAAGGAGTTCTGGCCCATTTGATGCCGTTACGTATTCGTTTGGAGAATAATATTCAACTGGGAAATCCTCTAACTGCTGAAATTAAAGACCAATATTTTGAGGCTTTCGAATTAACAAAAATGGCATTTGCAGCGATACCAGAACTAATGGGGTATTCGATTTCGGATGATGAGTGGGCTTACCTTACCTTACATGTGATGGCGGCAATTGAACGCTATCAGGGATTTAAGAAGACCAGAGTATTGGTAGTCTGTGCTACCGGAATTGGAAGTGCATTGATGTTAAAGAATCGCTTGGAGAAAGAATTTTCATCCAGCTTAGAAATTCTTGATACGGTTAGTTATTATGAAGTTACAGAGGAACGACTGAAGGATGTTGATTTGATTATTTCATCCATTAGCTTGTCGAATCTAATTTTTATGACACCGGTTATCAATGTCAGCGTCTTCCTATCAGAGAAGGACATTGAGGCTATTCGATCTCATTTACAGCAAACGACCCCAGTTATTCCTGACCAAGGGGAAAATGTGCTAATGGAAGTAGGTCAGGCTAAGCAGATTGCAGAAGCAGTATTTGCTCCACATAGAATAATCTATCTTGAGGAGGATTGTGATCGAGAAGTAGCCTTGAAGCAACTAGTAACCTCTTTGGACGAATCCATTGAGCCTGATTTTGTTAATCGCTTTATAGAACAAGTGAATTTACGAGAATCTTACAGTCCGGTTGTCTTTGGGAATCGGTTAGCCTTTCCTCATCCAGCCTTGCCGATGAGTTATTCAGAACAAATTGTTGTAGGGATATATAAGAATGCTGTAGATTGGGGCCATGGAAAGCAAGTTCAATTCGTCTTCCTATTGTCACCGTCAAAGGGTCGAAATGCATTTCTGAAGTATATCTCACCTTGTCTGGTTGATTTTGTTCAAGATAGAGTTCTCCAAGAACGTTTGTTACATCATCCAAATTATAAAGAATTAATTGATATTTTTATTCTCCTCATTCAAAGAAAGGGGTAGGAGGAGTTTTTTATGAAACACATTATGTTAGTTTGTAACGCAGGCATGTCTACAAGTATGCTTGTAACTAAGATGCAAAAAGCAGCAGAAGAAACAGGGGTTGAAGCAACTATTTGGGCTGTTCCAGTATCTGAAGCCGATAATGAAGTTGCTCAAAAAGAGATTGATGTATTACTCTTAGGTCCACAAGTAAAATTCCTATTGAACGACTATAAGGCAAAATTTGAGCCAACTATTAAGGTAGATGCTATCAATATGATGGATTACGGAGTGATGAACGGAGCTAAGGTGCTAGAGGCTGCCCTAAAAATGATGGAGGGGTAGTATGAATTCTCCAGAGTATCTTGAAGCGATTATGGGGTTAATCATGTACGGTGGTGAAGCAAAGGGCTTCGCTAGCCAGGCGATTCAAGCAGCCAAAGAAGGTCGTATTGACGAAGCGGAACAGCTGCTCCAAGACGCAATAGCTTCATTGAATATTGCCCATAAATCGCAAACACAATTATTAGCAAAAGAAGCAAGTGGAGAGTCTGTTGAATTATCTTTGTTAATGGTACATGGACAAGATCACTTGATGAATGCTTTGACATTTATTGATTTAGCGAAAGAGTTCGTAGATCTTTATAAACAGATTGGATAATTATAGGAGAACTGGGTTATGAAGATATCAAAAATAGGTCAAGTTCCAATTGAGCGACTTTTCGCTACTATTCGCCAATCCTTAAAAGATGATTTTCAGCAAAATACGGGTTCCATCTTGCAAGATCAAGACATTATCCAGGGACTTACTTATACTAAAACATTTGGTGATAAGGGACAACATAGTGTCAAGGTAACTGTAGAAGAGTTTACAGCTCCTTATTGCTATGCAGTTTGTTTCCATTCTAATCGAGGAAAAGAGCATGTTCGCTATCAGTTAGAGGATTTAGGGAATGATCAAACCAATATAGAATATTCTTATGAGATGGAGGCTGGTGATATTTTTGTAAAAGGCAATCAATTTCTCATGGAAAAAATCTTTTCAAAAAGTATAAAACGTCAGACAAATGCCCAGTTAGAGGCGCTGATTCGTTGCTCAGTTGAGCCGGTATCAGTTTAACATTTAGGAAATATAAAACAAAAAATAGAAAAGGAGACAGAATATGTCAAATATTTCTGAGAAGTTCATGGAAATATCTGGAAAAATTGGTTCGCAACGGCATTTGATTGCGATTCGTGATTCCTTTATTTCTATGATGCCCATTACGATGGCAGGTACAGTGGCCGTTCTATTGAATGTCTTTCTGAGAGACATCCCAAATAATATGGGATGGACTGGTTTTGCTGATGCCATGCAACCAGTGATAGATATCAATGGTTACGTTTATTTTGGAACTATCGGGATAATGGCACTTGTATTTGCCTTTACCTTTGGTTACAATTTGTCACTCATGTATAAGGTGAATCCTTTAGCAGGTGGTTTAATTTCCTTTGCATCATTCATCTCTACTATTCCTCAAAGTGTAACGATTTCCACTGCTTTAGACGGAGTTGATAAGTCAGTTGTTTCTGCTTTGGAAGGTTTGGGATTATCCATTGTGACGACAGATGGAGTTTCAGCCTTGGAAACAAGCCAGTGGGGAGCTATCGCATTGAAATATGGCGGTGCAACAGGTTTGTTTACAGCATTGTTTATTGGATTTCTCGCTACATGGGTCTATGCAAGTCTTGTAAAACGGAATGTCATTATTAAATTGCCAGATTCTGTTCCACCGGCAGTTAATAAGGCCTTTGCTGCTATTATCCCAGGTACTGCTGCAATTTATGCGTCATCCATTGTGGCATATCTTGCATTTACTCTAACAGGACAATCTTTGGGAGATTTAGTATCAACTTATATTCAACTGCCATTACTTGGTCTGTCACAAGGTCTTGGGTCAGTCATTCTTTTAACTTTCCTTGTACAACTTTTTTGGTTCTTCGGCCTGCATGGTCACAATGTCTTGGCGCCAATTATGGACGGAGTCTATATGGTTGCACTAAATGAAAATGCGGCTGCTTATACTGCAACTCATAGTACTGCGAATTTACCGTGGCTTTGGACTCGTGGTTCCTTTGATGCTTATGCTCAAATGGGTGGTTCAGGCGTCACTCTAGCTTTGATTATTGCTATTTTCATTTTCTCAAAACGAGAAGAATACAAAATGGTAGCTAAATTATCTGCTCCAATGGGTGTATTCAATATTAACGAACCAGTTACCTTTGGTATACCAATGGTATTGAATCCACTGTTTGCTATTCCATGGCTAATTGTTCCACCGATTTGTGCAACTATCGCATACTTAGCGACAGCGGCAGGTATAATTCCGCCAGTCTTTGCTCCTGTTCCATGGATTACCCCTCCAGGACTCTACGCTTATCTAGCAACAGGTGGTAACATTATGGCTGCGTTGGTTTCACTATTCAACCTCTTTGTTGCCTTCCTGATTTGGACACCATTTGTTATTGCAGCCAATAAGGTTAAGGCTGGTGAGGAATAATGTTTTCCAAGAACAAATCTCCTTTCTTATTGGCGCTAGGATTTTTCCTTATCGCGATTAGTCCGCTTTATGGGAATAAATATCTAAACATTATATCTGGTTTGGTTTTTATTCTAATCAGTGTACTCAGGAGTAGGAGAAAATAATTACACTAACACTAAATAGAAAACGACTTCCGTATTGGAGGTCGTTTTTTTGACAAAAAGTCCGGACACTGTGATTGTTAAGAGATTGCAAGTTATCTGTAATATTTGTTACATTCCTTTAAGCTCTCTGCAAGGATTATCCCTTAGGATAGATAGGGCAGAAAAACACGAAGGAATCAAATATTATGAGTTATCAAATGATAAAAAAACAATTCAAATTGGGACTGTTTACAGCCCTCATAGGAAATCTTTTATGGTTGGGAATGGTGAATGTCAGTGCAGATGACACAGTTATAAGCGATAGTCCGACAGTATCAGCGTTAACAAAAAAGGTTGAAGCTGCAAAAATAGCAGCCAAAGCTGCTGCAGAAAAAATTGTGGCTGAGAAAGCTGCTGCCGCTGCAAAGGCTGCTTTGGCTACCAATATGGTGTCAGAGGTTGCTTTGGAATATACGGCTAATACCTATCCAGCGGGTCAGTGTACTTGGGGTGCCAAAGAAATGGCTCCTTGGGTTGGAAACTATTGGGGTAATGGTGGAGATTGGGCAGCTAGTGCGGCAGCGCTTGGATATGAAGTGGGAACTACTCCAAAAGTTGGCGCTATTGCTGTATGGACAGATGGAGGCTACGGTCATGTTGCCTATGTAACAGATGTGGCAGCTAATGGTCACATTCAAGTTAAGGAATCAAACTATGGTGGAGTATACTACCCAAGTAATGTCCGAGGTTTCTTTGATCCAACAACGACTAGCGAAGGAACAGTCAGCTATATTTACCCACCAGCTGGAGTAAATTAATATGAGATATAAAGACCGAGTAGGTCTTTTTTTATGCTCCGATACTTGATTAAAATTTTTAATGTCCCCGATAGAAAAAATATATTGGCTGGAAATTGTTATTCATGATACTATTGTAAAATCTGAAAAAGAAAGTGTGTTTTAATTATGAAGAAAATAGCTATGTTTACAAGTTTATTGTTTGCGGGTATCGTGTTAGCAGCCTGCAATTCATCTGCAGGTACATCGAATAGTACAGACCAAACCCTCTTGGCACAAATTAAGGAAGAAGGCGTTATTCAAATCGGTACTGAAGGTGCCTATGCTCCTTACTCTTACCACGATGAGAGCGGGAAATTGGTCGGTTATGATGTAGAAGTAGCCGAAGCCGTTGCTGAGAAATTGGGTGTTAAGGTGGAATTTGTTGAAACAGAATGGGATTCCATGATTGCAGGTTTGGATGCGGCCCGTTTTGATACCATCGCTAACCAAGTCGGTATTACAGATGAGCGTAAGGCAAAATACGATTTTTCAACACCATATACATACATCTATGGAGCCTTGGTGACGCAAAAAGATAATACTGACATTACAAGCTTTGCAGATTTATCTGGTAAAAAATCTGCCAACAGCTTGACAAGTAACTGGGCAGATTTGGCGCGTGAAAATGGTGCAGAAGTTGTCGGTGTGCATGGATTCTCTCAGGCAGTTGAATTGTTAAATACAGGACGTGTGGATGCTACCATCAATGACAACTTGGTGTACTTGGATTATGTGAAACAACATGCTGATGCACCGATTAAGGTTGTGACCTTGACGGATGACGTATCGACAACAGCCTTCCCAGTTGCAAAAGGAAATGAAGATCTTGTGAAAGAGATTGATGCAGCCTTGGCAGAATTGGCTAGTGAAGGAAAATTAGCTGAAATTTCAAACAAATACTTTGGTGAAGACGTATCAAAAGCTAAGTAATCAGGAGAAACAATGACAGAAAGAGTATGGCAACTATTGCTTGATTCATTTTCACAAATACTTGTTCCAGGATTGTTGGTGACTATCCCACTGACAATCCTGTCTTTTACCTTTGGCTTGTTAATTGCTATTGGGACGGCCTTGGTGCAAATTGCTCAGATTCCCATTCTCAAACAAGTGGCTCGTTTCTATATTTGGGTTGTTCGAGGGACACCACTCTTGGTTCAACTCTATGTGATATTCTTTGGGCTACCAAGTCTAGGAATTGTCTTGGATGCTTTTCCGTCGGCGGTTTTGGTTTTTTCTGTCAATACAGGTGCCTACGCTGCGGAAACCATACGGGCTTCTATCGAGTCCGTGCCTAAGGGGCAGTTGGAGGCTGGCTATTCTGTCGGGATGAGTTTTGCTCAGACCATGCGTCGGATTATTCTCCCACAGGCCTTTCGAGTGGCCTTCCCGCCCTTGTCCAATACTTTGATTGGATTGGTCAAGGATACATCGCTGGCTGCCAATATTACCGTTTTGGAGATGTTTATGGCAACTCAGCAGATTGCAGCAAGGACCTACGAACCGTTTGCCCTCTATTGTGAGGTGGCCCTTGTTTATCTATTCTTTTCAACTATTTTGACCAAGCTTCAAGCCTATGGTGAGAAGAAGTTGGCAGTCTATTAGGAGGTTCAGATGATTCAAGCAAATGGAGTAAAGCTGACCTTCGGTAGTCAGCAGGTGTTAAAAGGGATTGATGTAGAGGTCAATCCAGGTGAGGTGGTCGTCATTTTAGGCCCGTCTGGATCGGGAAAAACGACTCTTCTTCGTTCTTTAAACTTTTTGGAAAAAGCTGACGCGGGTCACTTAGTCTTCGGTGAGGACAGCTATGACCTGGCTCAGATGACCAAGAAGGAAATTGCAGGCATTCGCAAGCGCACAGCCTTCGTTTTTCAAAACTATAATCTCTTTGCCAACAAGACTGCCTTACAAAATGTGACGGAAGGCCTGATTGTGGCTCGGAAAGTACCCAAACAAGAGGCTGAAAGAATCGGTAAAGCAGCCTTGGACAAGGTGGGACTATCTGATAAATATGGTTTCTATCCAAGTCAGCTGTCCGGTGGTCAGCAGCAACGGGTCGGCATTGCCAGAGCCATTGCGACCAATCCCGAGGTCATCTATTTTGATGAACCAACCTCGGCCTTGGATCCTGAGTTAATCGGTGAAGTCCTGGCTGTCATGATGCAGTTGGCAAAAGAAGGTATGACCATGGTGGTTGTGACTCATGAAATGGGCTTTGCGCGTGCGGTAGCTGATCGAGTCATATTTATGGATGGTGGTCGGATTATCGAAGAAGGTCGACCAGAAGACATTTTTGACCAGCCAAAAGAAGAACGTACTAAGCAATTCTTAGCTCGCATTCAAAAGGTAGATGTTGAGTAAGCTAAGCAAATTAATTTATCTTATTCATTTCCATAATCGTACAGAAAATGGACAGAATTTGACAAAGATACTTCAATTGTTAGACATTGATTGGTCTAGCAGTTGGAGTATTTTTTGTTTAGAGGGAATGGGTATTCTTATATAGTACTTTTAGCACGAGGCGATGAGCCGCAGGCATAGATGAAGTTAGGCAAGGTGAGCTAAGGAAGTAATAGAAGGAAAACTAAATAACGATAAATGTATTCGAAAGGTCTTTACTTTTTAGTAATAAATAGTATATAATAACCTAAAGAAAACGTTTGCACAATTTTGACTGTTTGCTTGCTAAAAGATAAGCAACAGAAATAGAATTAGGGAGGAGTTCTATGACGACATTAGCCGATGTGGCTAGGTTAGCCAATGTATCAAAGATGACTGTTTCGCGTGTCATCAACCATCCAGAACAAGTTACACAAGAGCTGCGGACGCTCGTAACAGCTGCGATGGAAGAATTAAACTATAAGCCAAATGTGGCGGCCAAGGCCTTGGCCCAGCAACGGACACTGATTGTTCAGGCTGTCATTCTCGAAAAGATGGATGTGGTAGAGCCGTACTATATCGACCTTCTTGCAGGAATCGCTGATGAGCTCAATCATCGAAATTATACCTTGCAGTTGGTGACCAATCCAAGTCAGATCACTGATCAATGTGATGGTTACATTGTGACTGGCGCTCGCAAGGATGACTACCCTTGGTTGAAAGGGCTGCGGAAGCCATTGATTTTATTTGGGGAGAATCAAGAAGGCCTTCCTTTTGTAGATTCAGACAATCGTTTGGCGACTAGGTCCGCAACCCAGTTTGCTTTATCAAAAGGTTATGAGAGGATTGTTTTTGTAGGGATTGACTTGCCAGAAGCCTTTGAAAAAGGGAGAGAAGAAGGCTACAAAGATGCGATGCAGGGCCGAGAAACTCATCTCTATCGATTGGAAAATCGTTCTCGTGTTGCGGAAGAATTTGTGAAAAATCTTGATTATTTACCAGAAAACACCTGCTTTATCTGCGCATCGGATCGTCTCGCTCTTGGGGTTACAAGAGGTTTACAAGCTCTAGGAAAGTCTATTCCGAATGACGTTGGGGTGATTGGTTTTGACGGCTTCTTTTTAGATAGGATGTCCAGACCAGCCTTGACGACGATGAAGCAGCCGATTCGTCAAATGGGGGCTCTTAGCGTCAAACATTTAATGACGATATTGGATGGCAAGCCTCTGGCTAGACAGGGGCATTACTGCCAGGCAACCTTAATTGAAAGGGAGACTACACCTCAGTAGTCTCTTTTTTTGGTCAGTGGGCGGTCTAGGAGCAAAAGAAGGGGGAGCTATTTATTCTATTTTTGTTAGATAGTAGCTCAAAACTTGTTACCGTTAACATTTAAGAAAACGTTTGCAAAGACTCCTTGGAATTGTATATACTGGTAGTGTACAATTCAAACTTATTTATATGGAGGAGTCTATGAAAAAGAAATCCGTTCAGAATATGAAACGAACAGGGATGCTAGAGAAGAAACAGATTTTTGGCATTCGTAAACTAAATGTAGGTGTAGCCTCTGTTGGGATTGCGGCTGCTCTGTTTTTAAGTGGAGCAGGTCAACTAGTGCAGGCAGAGGAAGTTGTCCTCCCTGCGTCAACTAGTTCAACGACTCTTTCGGAACAGGATGGCGGCGCGGTAGAAGCGACCACAACTGCGATAGAAGCTACAGATTCTATGGTAGCTGAAGCGACAGCGGTAACAGAAACAGCCGATGCAACTGCTCCAGAGGAAGCTCCTATCGAAGAAGGCAGCATTCGTCTGCACTTTGAAAATGTAGATGAAACAGCACCAGAAAGTCAAGGACTTTGGACTTGGGGAGGAGTGGCAGAGCCGTCCGATGGTAATCAATGGCCAACGGATACAGCGAACTTTTCAAGCAGTCAGGTAGATGACTACGGCCATTACGTTGATATTAAAAAATCTGAGACACCAGGAACGATTGGTTATCTGGTTCTCAAGAATGGGGAAAAAATAACAGAATCGGACCAGAAAGTGGAGCTACTTGTTCCGGAACAAAATGAGGCTTGGATTGCTAGTGATTATAGCGTGTCTAGTTATGAGCCACTCAAAGATGAAAATGTCCTCCGTATCAACTACACCCGTGAAGACAATAATTATGAAGGTTGGGGCGTATGGACTTGGGGAGATACGACTGAAGCAAGTAGCGGCTGGCCAGCAGGTGCCGTTGACTTTAAACTTGGCAAATACGGCGCCTATGTTGACATTCCTCTATCGAATGGTTTAGATTCCAAGCTTGGATTTCTGCTAATCAATCAGAATAATCCAGATTTGGCAGGCAATAAAACAATTGATTTAGCCTTTGCAGATCGTAAACGGCATAGCCAAATTTTCCTTCGCAATGACGACGACAAAGTCTATACCAATCCATATTTTATCGAAGAGAAAGTAGAACTCGATACAAGTAAAGCTACTCCAGGTACAAAAAATGTGACTGTTGGGGCAAGTGTGAAAGCACCATTCAACTACAATGAAAGTGGCTTGGTATCTGTAACCGTCACCAACCCTGAAAATGCTGAAATAGTCAAAATGGAAGTCGATACAAGTGCCATCGGTGGAGGTCTTGTGCCAATCTCTACTGAGCTCAATCGTGTGACCATTAAAGCGACGTCTAGCACAGCGCCAGGGACATATAGTCTTCCTGTAAAGGTCTATGACAAGGACAACGGTTACTACGAAACAAAATTGGATGTGACCATTACAGAGCGTATCAAGGCAGATGGTGAAAAAGACTGGGACGAGCAAGTCATCTACTTCATGATGACAGACCGTTTCTATAATGGAGACACCGGCAATGACAAGCTAGTGGAAGGAACAGCCTCCAACCCACGCGGTCTTTACCAGGGCGGTGACTTCAAAGGAGTGACAGCCAAGCTGGACTACTTGGAAGAATTGGGTGTGGACTCTATCTGGTTGACTCCGATTGTGGAAAATATTCCACAGAATGTTGGTAGCGTAAAAGATGGAGAATACTATGCTTATCATGGTTATTGGGCATCCAATTTTGAGAAACTAAATCCGCATTTGGGAAGTTTAGCTGATTTCCACGAATTGATTGATGCCGCAGCCGAAAAAGGCATCAATATTATTGTTGACGTGGTGCTTAACCATGCTGGCTATGGTACAGAAGAAACCTTTGCAGGTATGGTACGGACTAAGGAAGAAGACAAGCAGGGAGATGACCAATTAGGCTCATTATCTGGATTACCAGACTTCAAGACAGAAGAAGCTGCTGTTCGCAATCAGTTGGTTGCTTGGCAGGCATCTTGGTTGGAACGTTCAACAACTGCCAAGGGCAACTCTATCTATGCTTTCCGTGTCGATACAGTCAAACACGTTGATGATACCACATGGCAACATTTCAAAAATGAATTGGTGGATAGAGATCCTGACTTCCACTTGATTGGGGAAACTTGGGGAGCGAATTATAAGGATACCAAGGGTGACTTGGGTATCGGCACTATGGATAGTTTGTTGGACTTTGGCTTCAAGGATATCGCCAAATATCTGGTCAATGGTCAACTAAAAGCAGCTGGAAAAGAGCTGGAAGAACGTAGCAAGGTTCTGACTAGTGCAGCTTCTCTGGGTCAATTCTTGGGCAGTCACGACGAAGATGGTTTCCTCTACAGTCTCGGTGGCGCAGAAAAAGAAGGAAATCTGGACAAACTGAAATTGGCTGCTAGTCTTTTGATTACTGCTAAAGGTCAGCCAGTCATTTACTACGGTGAAGAAGTGGGGCAATCTGGACAAAACAACTGGCCAGTTTATGACAACCGGTACGATTTCGATTGGAGCAAGGTAGAGACTAGCGACATCACAGACCACTATCAGAAATTATTGGCTTTCCGCAATGCCAATTCAACATTGCTCTCACGTGGTGATACAAGCACACTTGCTGGAAATGATAGCCAAGGTTGGCTTATCAGCAAACGCAGTTACCAAGATCAAGCTGCCTATCTTGTCTTCTCGACCAATACCGAGAACAAGGAAATGGCGCTTGAAGTATCTGGTAAAGATGTAGTTGTCACAGATGCCTACACAGGAAAATCTTATCAAGCTATCGAGAAAGACGGTAAATGGGTTGTTCAAGTCGAACTGCCAACAATCGGTCAAGGTGGCACCATGCTCCTTCAGACAGAAGCAGGTGACATCGTCAATGCAAGTGTGCAAGGAGCAACTGAAGAACCAATTGAAGCAGGCTACTTCCGTGTTCACTTTAAAACTCTACCATCTGATAATTTATCTAGCCTAGGTTTATGGACATGGGATGATGTCGAAAAACCATCGTCAGATCTTGGTGCTTGGCCAACAGGTGCAACCAATTTCAGCACGGCTAAACAGGATGACTATGGCTATTATCTTGATATCAAGATGAAAGATGAAACAGCCAGCAAGATTAGTCTGTTGATTAATAACACTTCTGGTGATAACATCACAGGTGACAAGACCATTGAACGGATTAGCACCAAGATGAATGAAGCTTGGTTTGATGAGAATTATCAACTCAGCCTCTATCAACCACTTAAAGAAGGCTACATCCGTATCAATTACTTCCGTACCGATGGCAATTATGATCAAAAAGGTCTCTGGATCTGGGGTGATGTGACTGACCTTACCCTGGGTGACTGGCCAAATGGTATTGATTTTGAAAACCAAGGCAAGTACGGTGCCTATATTGATGTCAAATTGACAGATTTACCAAGTTCCATTGGCTTCTTGCTATTGGATGAAAGCAAGTCAGGAGACGATGTGAAGATTCAGCAGAAAGATTATAGCTTTAAAGATTTGAAAAATCAGACACAAATCTTCCTCAAGGATGATGATGCGACTATTTACACCAACCCTTATTTTGTCAATAATGTCCGTGCGACAGGTGTTTCTCACGTTAGCCTAACAGCCTTAGAAGCAGCCTTTACAACATTGGAAGGTGCGGATAAGGATAGCATCTTGGAGAAATTGTCTGTAACAGATAAGAATGGTCAGACAGTTGCAGTGACGGACCTTGTCTTGGACCTTACCAGCAACAAGGTGCGAGTCCTCGGGGATTTCAACCAAGAAAATGCGGGCTATACCCTCAAATATGGCAATGATAGCTTCACAACAACTATGAGCTGGCAGTTGAAGGATGAGCTCTATGCTTATGATGGAGAGCTTGGTGCGCGTGTGCGTCAGGCTGGTAGTGTCGTTGATATGACTCTCTGGTCTCCAAGTGCAGACAGTGTGGCAGTCGTTCTTTATGATAAGGATGATCAATCTAAGGTGGTCGGTAAATTGGCCATGACCAAGGGGGATAAGGGACAATGGGACCTCGAATTGAACAGCCAATCAGGTCTTGGTATCGCGGACTATCGTGGTTACTACTACCATTATGAAATCACTCGTGGGGATCAATCTGTTCTTGTTTTAGACCCATATGCTAAATCTTTAGCGGAGTGGAATAGTGATTTGGCAGATACAGATCCATCTTATCGGATTGCAAAAGCTGCGATTGTGGACCCAGCAGAAGTTGGTCCAAGTGATTTGAACTATGCCACAATTCCTAACTTCAATCAGCGTGAAGATGCTATTATCTATGAGGCTCATGTCCGTGACTTCACAGCCGATCCTGCTATTTCCGATGAATTGACTGCTCAGTTTGGTACCTTTGCTGCCTTTGCAGAGCGTCTCAGCTACCTCAAGGAATTGGGTGTGACTCATATTCAATTATTGCCTGTTATGAGCTACTATTTTGTCAATGAATTGAAAAATGCAGAGCGGATGAGTGAGTACGCGTCAAGCAACAGTAACTACAACTGGGGTTATGATCCACAGAGCTACTTTGCCTTTACAGGTATGTATTCTACAGATCCGACAGATCCAATGAAACGTATCGAAGAGTTCAAAAATCTGGTCAATGAAATCCACAAACAAGGCATGGGTGTGATTTTGGATGTGGTCTATAACCACACTTCTAAGACCTTCTTATTTGAAGACTTAGAGCCAAACTATTATCACTTCATGGAGGCAGATGGTACGGCTAAATCAAGCTTTGGTGGTGGTCGTCTGGGGACCACTCACTACATGAGCCGTCGTGTCTTAGTTGATTCCATCAAGTATCTTGTGGATGAGTTTAAGGTAGATGGTTTCCGCTTCGATATGATGGGGGACCATGATGCCGAAGCAATTGAGCTGGCCTTTACTGAGGCTCAAAAACTCAATCCAAACATCATTATGCTTGGTGAAGGATGGAGAACCTTTACAGGTGATGCTAATCAGCCTGTTCAGCCAGCGGACCAAGACTGGATGAGTTCAACAGATACGGTTGCGGTATTCTCAGATGAAATTCGCAATACACTTAAATCTGGTTATCCAAACGAAGGTCAGCCAGCCTTTATCACAGGGGGTGCTAAGAGTGTTGAGTCTGTCTTCAATAACATCAAGGCACAACCAGGCAACTTCTTGGCAGATGATCCAGGTGATGTGATCCAGTATATTGCTGCGCATGATAACTTGACCCTCTTTGATATTATCGCTCAGTCCATCAAGAAGGATCCGTCAGTTACTGAAAACTATACTGAAATTCACCAACGTCAACGCTTGGGTAATTTGCTAGTTTTGACTGCTCAAGGGACACCGTTTATTCATTCTGGTCAGGAGTATGGACGGACCAAACAGTTCCGCCATCCTGATTATAAGGAACCAGTTACAGAGGACAAGGTACCGAACAAAGCGCATTTGTTGACAAATGCTGATGGTACACCATTTGACTATCCATACTACATTCATGATTCTTACGATTCATCGGATGCGGTCAACAAGTTTGACTGGACCAAAGCGACAGATGAGGCGCTCTATCCAGAGAATACCCGTACTCAGGCCTTTACAAAAGGATTGATTGCCTTGCGCAAATCTACAGATGCCTTCCGTTTGGGAACAAAAGAAGAAGTTGAACAGAAGGTTAGCTTGATTTCAATTCCAGGTCAAAATGGTATTGCTAAAAATGATGTGGTCATTGCCTATCAAACCATTGCAAGCAATGGGGACCGCTATGCTGTTTTTGTCAACGCCGACAGTAAGGAGCGCAGCTTTGTTCTTTCTGATATTTACAAAGAATTGCTTAAGGGTCAAGTGCTGGTTGACGGTGAACGTGCAGGTGTAGAAGCATTGTCTGATTTAGTGGGTGTCGAATTGACTGATAGCTCAGTTGTTCTTGCACCGTTGACTGCAACAGTGATTCGTTTGCCTTATATCACTACGGCGCTTCCAGATACAGCGCCTACTGCTGAAGAAAAACCAAGTCTAGACTTTACTACCAAGGAACGTACAGAAGAAACAGTCCTTCCGATTGCAGAGGAAGTTCGCTATGATGCAACACTTGCAAAAGGTCAATCTTATGTGCTTCAAGAAGGTAAGGCAGGTAAGAGAGTCTTAGTTTATCAAGATGTCTTGGTTGACGGCAAGGTAGTAGCAACAAATCTGTTATCTGAAACAGTTGTAGATGGTGAGGCGCGGATTGTTGTTAAGGGTAGTATGGAGGCTAAGGATGTGGTAGAAAAACCAAGTCTTTCTACTCCAACAGCTCAAGCGTCTGGACAAGCGACAAGTGGTGCAAGCAAGGCGAGTCTGCCGATTACGGGTGACCGACAAAGCGATTTGGCACTTCTAGGTCTCGGACTTGCTGGACTTGGTTTGACAGTTGCTGCGCAAGGAAGAACTAAAAAATCAGAAGAGTAATAATATTTGGCTCTCCAGAGGAGCATTACTCAAAACCTTGTGAATTTCTTATAAATACAAGAGTTGAGAGTATCACTTCCCTCTAGAAGAGGTTGGTTTCAAACCAACCTCTTCTTTTAAATTTTTAGGTAAAATAACGTCTATTTATTGATTATTAGAATAAATGGGCTGGTGAACTATAGGGAGGAATTCTGATTAAATCAGCCATTAAAGTTCGGAAATAGTCCAATAGTGAACACAAGCCTGTGCTTTATTTGGTCTTTTTGTTTCCGCTTACATAACTTATAATAAAACCATAAAAATCATTTCAAAAAAGGAGAATGAAAAATGGATTTCCTTCAAACCCCATTAAACTGGTTCTCACAGAATATCCTGCAGAATCCAGCCTTCTTCGTAGGTCTTTTAGTGTTGGTGGGCTATGCCCTCTTAAAGAAAAAGCCTCATGATGTTTTTGCAGGGTTTATCAAAGCGACAGTCGGCTATATGATTTTGAACGTAGCAGCCGGTGGTTTGGTCACAACCTTCCGTCCGATTTTGGCGGCTTTGAACTATAAGTTCCAAATTGATGCGGCAGTTATTGACCCTTACTTCGGTCTTGCAGCAGCAAATGGGAAAATTGCTGAGGAGTTCCCTGATTTCGTATCAGCAGCCACTACAGCGCTCTTGATTGGTTTCGGTGTCAACATCCTCTTGGTGGCACTACGTAAGGTTACCAAAGTACGTACTCTGTTCATCACTGGACACATCATGGTACAACAAGCGGCAACAGTCTCATTGATGGTGCTCTTCCTCATCCCGGCTCTTCGTAACCAATTCGGTACAGCAGCGATTGGTATCATCTGTGGTATCTACTGGGCAGTCAGCTCAAACATGACAGTTGAGCCAACCCAACGATTGATAGGTGGCGGTGGATTTGCCATCGGTCACCAACAACAATTCGCAATCTGGTTTGTCGATAAGATTGCACCAAAACTTGGTAAAAAAGAAGAAAACTTGGATAACTTGAAGCTACCTAGCTTCCTCAACATCTTCCACGATACAGTTGTTGCTTCAGCGACATTGATGCTTGTATTCTTCGGTGTGATTTTGTTCATCTTGGGTCCAGAAATCATGGCAAATCCAGAAGTTATCACTTCAGGTGCTCCATACAACCCAGCTAAACAAGCCTTCTTTATGTATGTGATTCAAACAGCCTTCACCTTCTCAGTATATCTCTTCATTTTGATGCAAGGTGTCCGCATGTTCGTAGCAGAATTGACAAATGCCTTCCAAGGTATCTCAAGCAAATTGCTTCCTGGTTCATTCCCAGCGGTGGACGTTGCAGCTTCTTACGGCTTTGGTTCATCTAACGCAGTTCTTTCAGGTTTTGCCTTCGGTTTAATCGGTCAGTTGATTACAATCGTTCTCTTGATTGTCTTCAAGAGTCCAATCCTCATCATCACTGGTTTCGTACCTGTATTCTTCGATAACGCAGCTATCGCAGTGTACGCTGACAAACGTGGTGGTTGGAAAGCGGCAGCCATCCTTTCCTTCATCTCAGGTGTCCTTCAAGTTGCTCTTGGTGCAGTCTGCGTTGGCTTGCTTGAATTGAGCGGTGGTTACCACGGAAACATTGACTTTGAAGTGCCATGGTTACCATTTGGATTTGCATTTAAGTACCTCGGTATTGCTGGTTATGTTCTTGTCTGCCTCTTCTTATTGGCTATTCCGCAACTTCAATTTGCGAAAGCAAAAGATAAGGAAGCGTACTATCGTGGCGAGGCACAAGCAGAATAGTATCCTTGGTCTGTAAAATCAGAACATAATGTATTAAAAATAAAATAGGAGTGAAATTATGGTTAAAGTTTTAACAGCCTGCGGAAACGGCATGGGCTCATCTATGGTCATCAAGATGAAGGTAGAAAACGCCCTTCGTCAACTCGGCGTAACAGATTTTCAATCAGCTTCTTGCTCAGTCGGTGAAGCAAAAGGTTTAGCGGCAGGATATGATATTGTCGTAGCCTCTAACCACTTGATTTCTGAGTTGGAAGGTCGCACGAAAGGTCACTTGGTTGGTCTTGACAACCTCATGGACGACAACGAAATCAAAACAAAATTACAAGCAGTGCTATAAATAGCCGTTAGGGGTAGGGAGTTTCCCTCCCCCTTTCATATAGCGTGTAGAAGGGAAAAACTATGAATTTACAAAAATCATTTACAGAAAATAATTCCATTCGCTTGGGATTGACAGCGGTAACCTGGCAGGAGGCTGTTCACAAGGCTGTTGAACCGCTGATTGAAAGTGGTGCTGCAACTGAGGAATACTACGACGCGATCATCGCATCAACTGAAGAATATGGACCTTACTATGTGCTCATGCCTGGTATGGCTATGCCTCACGCCCAAGCAGGTGTCGGCGTCTTGAAGGATTCCTTTGCTTTGATTACCTTGACAAAACCAGTCGTCTTCTCAGATGGGAAAGAAGTGTCTGTTCTGCTCACTCTTGCAGCTACCGATCCAAAGATTCATACATCCGTAGCTATTCCACAAATTATCGCCCTCTTCGAATTGGAAAATTCGATTGAGCGTTTGATTGCTTGTCAAACTCCTGAGGAAGTCTTGGCAATGGTGGAAGAGTCCAAAAACAGTCCTTACCTAGAAGGTTTAGATTTAGAAAGTTAGGAGAAAAAACATGAAACATATTCCAAATTTACAAGTTGCCCTTGACCATTCAGACTTGCAGGGAGCGATTAAAGCAGCTGTTTCCGTTGGTCATGAAGTGGATGTTATCGAGGCAGGTACCGTTTGTTTGCTTCAAGTTGGTAGCGAATTGGTAGAAGTGCTACGTAGCCTCTTCCAAGACAAAATTATCGTTGCAGATACCAAGTGTGCGGATGCGGGTGGTACTGTGGCTAAAAACAATGCTGTTCGTGGTGCGGACTGGATGACTTGTATTTGTTCAGCAACTATTCCAACTATGGCAGCTGCTTTGAAGGCTATCAAGGAAGTGCGTGGTGATAAGGGTGAAATCCAAATCGAACTCTATGGTGACTGGACTTATGAACAGGCTCAACTCTGGTTGGACGCAGGTATTTCCCAAGCGATTTACCACCAATCGCGTGACGCCCTCCTTGCTGGCGAAACTTGGGGCGAAAAAGACCTCAATAAAGTGAAAAAATTGGTTGACATGGGCTTCCGTGTTTCTGTAACTGGTGGTTTGGACGTTGATACCCTTAAACTCTTCGAGGGTGTAGATGTCTTCACCTTTATCGCAGGTCGCGGTATCACAGAAGCAGCCGACCCAGCAGCAGCGGCGCGTGAATTTAAAGACGAAATCCGTCGTATCTGGGGGTAAGACCTATGGCACGACCAATCGGAATATATGAAAAGGCAACGCCCAAACACTTCACATGGAAGGAACGTTTGGAGTTTGCCAAAGAATTAGGTTTCGACTTTGTGGAAATGTCGGTAGATGAGAGCGATGCACGCTTGGCTCGTTTGGAATGGACCAAGGAAGAGCGTTTAGACTTGGTCAAGGCCATCTATGAAACAGGTGTCCGCATTCCGACCATTTGTTTCTCAGGTCACCGTCGCTACCCGCTTGGCTCCAATGACCCTGCTCTTGAAGCCAAGTCCTTAGAAACCATGAAACAGTGTATCGAACTGGCTCAGGATTTGGGCGTTCGTGTCATCCAGTTGGCTGGCTACGACGTTTACTACGAGGAAAAATCACCTGAAACTAGAGAGCGTTTCATCAAGAATCTCCGTCAGGCTTGCGACTGGGCAGAACAGGCTCAGGTCATGTTGGGCATTGAAATTATGGATGATCCATTTATCAACTCAATTGAAAAATACCTAGCCGTTGAAAAAGAAATCGACTCGCCTTATCTCTTTGTCTATCCAGATACTGGAAACGTGTCTGCTTGGCATAATGACATTTACAGCGAATTTTACCTGGGACACCGTTCTATCGCAGCCCTTCACCTCAAGGATACCTATGCGGTAACCGAAAACTCCAAGGGTCAATTCCGTGATGTCCCATTTGGTCAGGGCTGTGTGGACTGGGACAATATGTTTGCAGTCTTGAAAAAGACCAACTACCAAGGTCCATTCTTGATTGAGATGTGGTCTGAAAACTGCGAAACGGTTGAGGAAACACGAGCAGCTATCAAGGAGGCACAAGATTTCCTCTATCCATTGATTGAGAAAGCGGGGTTAAACTAATGCCAAAAGATTTACAGGAAATGCGTCAACGGGTCTATGAAGCCAATATCGCCCTGCCTGCTCATGGGCTCGTCAAGTTTACCTGGGGCAACGTATCAGAAGTCTGCCGAGAACTTGGTCGCATCGTCATCAAGCCCTCTGGTGTGGACTATGAAAAATTGTCACCGGAAAACATGGTGGTGACCGACTTGGACGGAAATGTAGTGGAAGGGGACTTGAATCCTTCGTCTGACTTGGCGACCCACGTTGCCCTCTACAAGGCTTGGCCAAATGTCCACGCTGTTGTCCATACCCATTCGACAGAAGCAGTTGGTTGGGCTCAGGCAGGTCGTGACATTCCATTTTATGGGACAACTCATGCGGACTATTTCTATGGTCCGGTACCATGTGCCCGTTCTTTGACAGCTGAGGAAGTAAACTCGGCCTATGAAAAAGAAACAGGTTCAGTCATCATCGAGGAATTTGAACGCCGTGGTATCGACCCAGTTGCTGTACCAGGAATTGTTGTCCGTAACCATGGACCATTTACCTGGGGCAAGAATCCTGCTCAGGCAGTCTACCACAGCGTTGTCCTTGAGGAAGTAGCTCGGATGAACCGCTACACCGAGCAGATTAATCCAAGGGTGGAGCCAGCACCAAGCTATATCATGGACAAGCACTACCTCCGTAAACATGGTCCAAATGCCTACTATGGACAAAAGGGTGATGAACATTAAGTTCTTGTGTGAAAAAAACAGTAGGGAAAAGTAGCAGACTCCCCCAAAAGGAGAACTGCTTTTTCCCTTTTGATGAGGAGAAAGATGAGGAAATTTTTACAGGATAGTCTGACAGAAACAGCCTACTATTTAGAATTGATTTTATCTGCCATACTTGGCTTAGCACTTTTAGCCTTGTCAACGCTTCTTTTTGCAGACCTACTCAGCTCATTAGCTGGTGATATTCAAGCGGATACGTTTATTCAAAATTTTCTGAGTCGTGCAATGACCTTGGCGGTCGGAGTCGAATTTATCAAAATGCTTTGCAAACAGTCACCTAGCACCGTGATTGAGGTACTCCTGGTTGCCATTGCTCGCCAACTGATTGTAGAGCATGGTTCTAGTAGTGATTACCTGATTGGAATTATTTCGGTCGCCATCCTATTTGCAGTTAGAAAATACCTCTTCACTCAGTTTGATGATTCTAATAATATTATTATGCGCGCCAGCCAGAAAGTAAAAGTGGCTAATATCATCGCACGAGTAAAAATTCCAAGTAAAGGTAGTGAGACTTTGAGAGATTTTGTGACACGAAAACTCAATGAAGAAGAGAAAACCATTGCTATTGGTGCCTGTGTATATTTGAAAAATGTTGCCCTTCGGATAGATAACATGCACGGAGAACTGATTACCCGAGTAGAAATTATTAAAAGCATCTATTAATTCTAACTACAAATATTTATGTAATGTAAAACAAGTAATAATCAGATGAATTTTAATAATTATTAGAATATCCCAGATAATTATGTTAAGATAGTAACGGGACGGGGGAAAGAGGAGGAGAATCTTGTTATTAGATAAGAGTAGTTGCGCTCTACTGAGGTACCTGATTGGTCTACAGGAACCTGAGACAATCATGGCTATTTCCAAGGGCTTGCAACAATCACGTCGAAAAATCTATTACCATCTAGAAAAAATCAATGATGCCCTACCAACAACTGTAGAGAGTATTGAAAGCTTACCTCGCCTCGGTATTCGACTTACCGAAGCGCAAAAACTAGCCTGTCGAGATCTTCTCGATTCCATTGATTCGTACACCTACGTCATGAGCATGCCTGAGCGCATTCAGCTGATGTTGGTATATATCTGTATCACACCAGAAAGAGTGACCATTGAACGGCTAATGGAGTTGACAGAAGTCTCTCGTAATACGGTCTTAAATGATTTGAATGAAATTCGAACCCAGTTGGCTCAAGAACAATACAAGATGACCCTCTATGTGTCTAAGAGTCATGGCTATAGTCTCGTTTGTCACCCTTTAAATAAAATCCAATATGTCCACTCACTTCTCTATACCATCTTCTTGGATGCCAATAAAGGTTTTTTGCAGGTTCTAGAAGCTAAGTTATTTGAGTTGGTGGGGTGTCAGTTGCTCTTCTCAGAAGAAATGGCACAATTTTTACAGGGACAAGTATCGCAGTTAGAAAAGAAACTGGGCAAGAAAATCAATCGCTACGAAATCGAGTTTATGCTCAAAGTATTGCCTTTCTTGCTCCTTAGCTATCGCAATATGGAGCTGGATGACTTGGAAGAACGAGCCATTCTCAAAGAATTTGAACAAGTTCGAGAGCGTATCGAGTACCGAGTTGCTCAGGAATTGAAAGATGCCTTGTTGCAAACCTTTGATTTGAAATTGGATGAAATAGAAATCTCCCTGATTGCCATTTTACTTCTATCCTATCGAAAGGACAGCGATGTTCATGTATTCAGCCAAGATTTCATTGACTTGAAGCGAGTGGTAGAGCGATTTATTCATCATTTTGAGATACATTCACCATTTGAATTGGAAAATCCTGACGAATTAGCCAAACATCTCTTGGCACATTGTAAGGCTCTGTTGTTCAGAAAAACCTACGGCATCCTATCTAAAAATCCAATGGTCCAACAAATCCAAGATAAATACAGCACCCTGTTTGCTATGACACGGGTTTCTGGAAAGATTTTGGAGGAGGAGTGGCAGATTGAGTTATCCGATGGAGATATTGCCTATTTGACGATTCATCTAGGAGGAGCTATTCGACGCAGTGGGACACGCAAGGCACAGACACAGATTGTCTATTTAATCTGTGATGAAGGGGTGTCAGTCCAACGCTTACTTTATAAACAATGCCAGCATCACTTGCCAGATAAGAAGATTGGCGCAGTCTTTACCACTGAACAATTCAAGAGTGTCGAAGACTTACTAGAGGTTGATTTCTTGATTACAACCAGCGATGGGTTGGAAACTGATTTCCCTTTGGTGCAGGTTCACCCCATTTTAGATTTTGATGATGTGCTAAACATGACTCATTTTGCAAAATATCGTAGTTTGGCAGATGAAAAACAAGTTTTTGCAGTAGAACTAGACAAGCTTCTATCGGGATATATCGCAGACGGAAGGACCGCTCGAGAACTCAAACAACGGCTACAAAAACTGATTACCAATGAATTATTAACCAATTTATCCAGTCAAGATATTGAAACAGATCTGTATTAGGGTAAAGTCCAAGTTTGAACACAAGCCTGTGTTTTATTTGGTCTTTTTTTTGTTGCCTTTGGAGCATATACTAGAAGCATAGAAACGTACCTTATAGGAGGAATGGAAAATGGCTAAAGTTCAAGATATTACAAGAGAATCCTGGATTCTTTCAACCTTCCCAGAGTGGGGAACTTGGCTCAATGAAGAAATCGAAGAAGAAGTAGTGCCAGAGGGCAACTTTGCTATGTGGTGGCTTGGAAACTGTGGTGTCTGGATTAAAACACCAGGTGGAGCTAACGTGGTCATGGACCTCTGGTCATCACGTGGAAAATCCACTAAAAAAGTGAAAGATATGGTTTGGGGACACCAGATGGCTAACATGGCTGGCGTGCGCAAATTGCAACCAAACTTGCGTGTGCAGCCAATGGTTATCGATCCATTTGCCATCAATGAATTGGACTACTATCTAGTATCGCACGTCCACAGCGACCACATGGATATCAGCACTGCCGCTGCCATCATCAACAATCCTAAATTGGACCATGTGAAATTTGTCGGACCGGTTGAAAGTGGCGATATCTGGGAAAAATGGGGGGTTCCAGCTGACCGTATCATCCGTATCGCACCAGGCGATAGCTTTGAGTTTAAAGACATCAAGGTCCACGCTGTAGAATCCTTCGACCGTACTTGCTTGGTGACACTTCCGATCGAAGGTTATGACGAAAATGGTGGTAAATTAGCAGGACTTCCTGTGACAGATGAACTCATGGCTCGCAAGGCAGTCAACTATGTCTTTGAAACACCTGGCGGAACTATCTACCATGGTGCAGACTCCCACTTCTCAAACTATTTTGCAAAACACGGTCGTGACTTCAACATCGACGTTGCTATCAACAACTACGGTGACAACCCAATCGGTATCCAAGACAAGATGACATCAATCGACCTTCTCCGGATGGCAGAAAACTTGCGTGCTAAGGTAATCATCCCTGTTCACTACGACATCTGGTCTAACTTCATGGCGTCAACAGATGAAATCCTACAGCTCTGGAAAATGCGGAAAGAACGCTTGCAATACGATTTCCATCCATTCATCTGGGAAGTTGGTGGCAAGTATACTTACCCGATGGACAAGGACCGTATCGAATATCACCACCCACGTGGCTTTGATGATTGCTTCTTAGAAGACTCAAATATTCAATTTAAGGCTTTATTATAAGATTTAGAACTCTCTTGCCCCATAGAGACGAGGAGAGGCACTATAAACTCTGATAAAGTATGAAATGTGCGAATTACTACTGTTCACTCCAAGGGCGGGACGAAAGTCCTGCCTCTTTTCTACGGACAATTTATTTCTCGCTTCATTCAAACAGACATAGAAAACGCTTTATGGTATAATAAATTCATGACTTTAAAAAAGGAGAAAAACATGTCAAATCTTTCAGTCAATGCGATTCGTTTCCTTGGTATTGATGCCATCGAAAAATCAAAATCAGGTCACCCAGGTGTCGTCATGGGTGCGGCTCCAATGGCCTACAGCCTTTTTACTAAAGAACTTCGTATCAACCCTGCTCAGCCAAACTGGGTGAACCGTGACCGCTTTATCTTATCAGCAGGTCATGGGTCAATGCTGCTTTACGGACTTCTTCACCTTTCAGGTTTTGAAGAAGTGACTATGGACGAGATTAAAAACTTCCGTCAGTGGGGCTCAAAAACACCAGGTCACCCAGAATTCGGTCACACAGCAGGTGTGGATGCAACAACAGGTCCTCTTGGACAAGGTATCTCAACTGCGACAGGTTTTGCGCAAGCAGAGCGTTTCCTTGCAGCTAAGTACAACCGTGATGGTTTCCCAATCTTTGACCACTATACTTACGTAATCTGTGGTGATGGCGACTTGATGGAGGGTGTTTCTGCAGAAGCGGCTTCTTACGCAGGTCTTCAAAAATTAGAAAAACTCATCGTTCTTTACGATTCAAATGACATCAACTTGGATGGCGAAACAAAAGACTCCTTCACAGAAGATGTACGTGCCCGTTACAATGCTTATGGCTGGCATACAGACCTTGTAACAGACGGTACAGATGTAGATGCCATCTTTGCTGCTATTGAAAAGGCAAAAGTAGCTGGTAAGCCATCTCTTATCGAAATCAAGACTGTTATCGGTCATGGTTCGCCAAACAAACAAGGTACAAATGCCGTTCACGGTGCTCCACTTGGTGCAGAAGAAACAGAAGCAACTCGTAAGGCGCTTGATTGGAACTATGGTCCATTTGAAATTCCAGCTGAAGTCTATGCGGACTTCAAAGCTAATGTAGCTGATCGCGGTGCAGCAGCCTACGATGCTTGGGTGAAATTAGTTGAAGACTACAAAGTAGCTCATCCAGAATTAGCAGCTGAAGTAACAGCTATCTTGGAAGGTCGTGACGTAGTTGAAATCAAGCCAGAAGACTTCCCAGTTTATGAGAATGGCTTCTCACAAGCAACTCGTAACTCATCACAAGATGCGCTTAACGCAGCGGCTAAGGTCTTGCCAACCTTCCTCGGTGGTTCAGCTGACTTGGCTCACTCAAACATGACCTACATCAAGGAAGATGGTTTGCAAGATTCAGTAAATCCACTCAACCGCAATATTCAGTTCGGTGTGCGTGAATTTGCCATGGGAACTATCTTGAATGGTATGGCAGCCCACGGCGGACTTCGTGTCTATGGTGGTACCTTCTTCGTCTTCTCAGACTATGTAAAAGCAGCAGTTCGTTTGTCAGCTCTTCAAGGACTTCCTGTGACTTATGTCTTCACTCATGACTCTATCGCAGTTGGTGAAGATGGACCAACTCACGAACCAATCGAGCACTTGGCAGGACTTCGTGCTATGCCAAACCTCAACGTTTTCCGTCCAGCAGATGCGCGTGAAACACAGGCAGCTTGGTACTTGTCATTGACTAGCAAGTCTACACCATCAGCCCTTGTTCTCACTCGTCAAAACTTGACAGTTGAAGAAGGAACAGACTTTGACAAGGTTGCAAAAGGGGCTTATGTTGTCTATGAAGCAGCAGGCTTTGATACAATCCTTCTTGCATCTGGTTCAGAAGTGAACTTGGCTGTCAAAGCTGCCAAAGAATTAGAAGCAGCAGGCACTAAGGTTCGTGTGGTTTCTGTGCCATCAACTGAACTCTTCGATGCACAAGACGCAGCTTACAAGGAAGAAATCCTTCCAAATGCCATCCGTCGTCGTTTGGCAATTGAAATGGGTGCAACTCAAAGTTGGTACAAGTATGTCGGTCTTGACGGTAAAGTCCTTGGTATCGACACATTCGGTGCCTCAGCTCCAGCCCAAACAGTTATTGACAACTACGGCTTCACAGTAGAAAATGTTGTGAAATTAGTTGGCGAATTGTAATAGAAAATGTCAGATACAGCCTTTCGAGGCTGTTTTTGAATTTTTTTAAAAATTTTCTTGACAATATCGACAATAAATGATATATTAATATCTGTAAAAATCAATATTGCTCCCCCTACCTTCTCGACTGAGGAGGTATTTTTATATTTTTAAGTTAATAGAAGGGCAGAATTTTGAAAGAAATGTGTGATAAGGAAGAAGTAGTGTTAGATTGATTTTGATAGCAGCGAATAAAGAAGTGATTTTGAACTGTTATCAGGGCTGTGCTATAATAGATTTATGAACTATACACATGAAGAAAAAGAGTATTTTATGACTCAAGCATTGCAAGAAGCTAGAAAGTCGCTAGAAAAGGATGAAATTCCAATTGGTTGTGTGATTGTCAAGGATGGCCAGATTATTGGCAGAGGGCATAATGCGCGTGAGGAACTCAATCAGGCAATCATGCACGCTGAGGTTATGGCAATCCAAGAGGCTAACAATGTTGAGGGGAATTGGCGCTTGCTTGATTCGACCCTTTTTGTGACGATTGAACCTTGTGTGATGTGTAGCGGAGCTATTGGCCTAGCACGCATTCCGCAGGTCATCTATGGAGCAACCAACAAAAAGTTTGGAGCTGCAGGTAGCCTCTATGACATTCTGACAGATGAGCGGCTCAACCATCGTGTCAAGGTAGAAACAGGTATTTTAGAAGCGGAATGTGCCAATATCATGCAAGATTTTTTCAGACAACGCAGAGAAAGTCAGAAGGCTGCTAAACTTATCATGAAGACGCAAGAGGAAGCAACTTCGGATAGCTAGTTAATATTCCAAACTTGCACTCTGGCCAAATTGTGTTATAATATTAAATGGAGCAACATTCGTGCGTGAAGCGGGTCAGGGGAGGAATCCAGCAGCCCTAAGCGAGGTCGAGTGTGTGCTCTTTTTGCGTATAATCTAAGAACCCTTTGAAATCAGGCTTTCAGAGGGTTTTCTTTGGCTTATTTTTAGAAATGAGAGGCAAAATAGGGGCAACTTAAGAAAACTTTTTGGATGCTCTGCTATTCTACTGAGGAATAAGGAGGAAAGCCTATGTTTTTATTTGCCTTTCCAGGTATGGGAAAAACGACACTTGCTAAGAAATATACAGATGTTGTGGACTTAGAAATGTCTGACATTAAGTACGATAATAGCAGTGTTCGTCATTTAACGAAAGAGGAGCGAAAATCCACCAAACGCCCACTGAAGGATAAACGCTATAAAACAATCTATGTCAATAAGGGCTACACTCTTCATAGACAAGGAAAGACAGTCCTAGTAGCGCTGAATTTTCTGATGAGAATGTTGCTGGCCATGTCTATACGCGGTGGTGTACCATTTCATATCTATATTCCCCACCCTTCTCTCAAAGAAGAATACCGCCAACGTTACATTTCAAGAGGCAACAACGACCGGTTCATCTTTGAAGTCATGTTCATTTGGTATCCTGCCCTCATTCCGCTTTACCTACTATCTAAGATTCTCCCGAAATGGATTACAGTAACCCAGTCGGGAGAGACTTTGGAGGATTATTACAAACGCGAAAATTTCGTTAGATTTTCACAAAAATTAAGATTTATACAACATATTTCATGAAAATAAATGAAAATTGATAAATTTCTTGAAAAAAATATGATAAAGCGTTATCATATTATGGTACATAAATGGAGGAAAAACATGACACATATTACATTTGATTATTCAAAAGTCTTGGGCCAATTCGTTGGAGCTCAAGAAGTAGAATACATGCAACCACAAGTTACCCTTGCAGACCAAATGCTCCGTCAAGGAACAGGTCCTGGTAGCGACTTTATCGGCTGGTTGGATTTGCCAGAAAACTACGACAAAGAAGAGTTTGCTCGTATCAAGGAAGCAGCAGCTAAAATCCAAAATGAAAGTGAAGTTTTGGTAGTTATCGGTATCGGTGGTTCTTACCTTGGTGCTAAAGCAGCTATTGATTTCTTGAGCAATGCCTTTGTAAACTTGCAAACACGTGAAGAGCGCAAAGCTCCACAAATCCTTTACGCTGGAAACTCTATCTCATCAAGCTATCTTGCTGACTTGGTGGATTATGTTGCTGATAAGGATTTCTCAGTTAACGTGATTTCAAAATCAGGTACAACAACTGAACCTGCTATTGCCTTCCGCGTCTTCAAAGAATTACTTGTCAAGAAATACGGTCAAGAAGAAGCCAACAAGCGTATCTATGCGACAACTGACAAGGCAAAAGGTGCAGTTAAGGTTGAAGCGGACGCAAATGGTTGGGAAACTTTTGTAGTTCCAGATGATGTCGGCGGTCGTTTCTCAGTCTTGACTGCAGTTGGTCTTTTGCCAATCGCGGCAGCTGGTGCAGACATTGATGCCCTTATGGAAGGTGCAAACGCAGCCCGCACGACATTTACATCTGATAAGATTGCTGAAAACCAAGCATACCAATATGCAGCTGTCCGTAACATCCTTTACAGAAAAGGCTATGTAACAGAAATCTTGGCTAACTACGAGCCATCACTCCAATACTTCAGCGAGTGGTGGAAACAATTGGCGGGCGAGTCAGAAGGTAAGGACCAAAAAGGTATCAACCCAACATCCGCTAACTTCTCAACAGACTTGCACTCACTTGGACAATTTATCCAAGAAGGAAACCGCAATATCTTTGAAACAGTAGTTCGTGTTGATAAACCAAGAAAAAATATCTTGATTCCTGAAATGGCAGAAGACCTTGACGGTCTTGGCTACTTGCAAGGAAAAGACGTTGACTTTGTAAACAAAAAAGCAACGGACGGCGTACTTCTTGCCCACACAGATGGTGGCGTACCAAACATGTTTGTCACTCTTCCGCAACAAGATGAGTTCACACTTGGTTACACCTTCTACTTCTTCGAGTTGGCAATTGCGATCTCTGGTTACCTCAATGCAATCAACCCATTTGACCAACCAGGTGTAGAAGCCTACAAGAAAAACATGTTCGCTCTTCTTGGAAAACCAGGATTTGAAGAACTCGGTGCAGAATTGAACGCACGTTTGTAAGAAAACCAAACTGATCGGAAACGGTCAGTTTTTCTTTGCTTATTAAATGTGGTAGAATAGAGTCTATGAAAAAAGAATTTTTTGTAATCGGCGATGTCCATGGAAAGTTTGAACTGCTACTCGATATTTTGAAGAAATGGAACGAGAAGCGACAACAGTTGATCTTCCTAGGTGATTTGATTGATCGCGGAGAAAATTCCAAAGCCTGTTTGGAGTTGGTCTGGAGCTTGGTGCGGGAAAAGGGGGCAATTTGTCTGACGGGTAACCACGAGCGAATGTTTCTAGCCTGGTTGCGTGATCCGATTGACCGCTATGACCACTATCGGCGAAATGGTGGCGATACGACGATTAACTCCCTTCTTGGTCGGCCCTTGGATGCTCCTGTAGATGGATTGGTGGATGCCAATGCAGTGTTGGAACAATATGAGGACCTGATTGATTTCGTCAAATCTTGTCCCTATCATCTGGAAACGGAAGATTATATCTTTGTCCATGCTGGTGTGGACTTGACCTTACCAGACTGGCGTGAAACCAGCAATCATGATAAGGTTTGGTTACGCACCCCTTTCCATGAGGCCGAAAATACCACAGGGAAGATGATTGTCTTTGGGCATACTCCTGTTTATAACCTTTATCAAACAAAACTCCGCATTAGCCAAATCTGGACCAGTCCAGATGGGAAAATGGGGATTGACGGTGGAGCTGTTTACGGCGGAGTTTTGCATGGGATCGTGCTGGATGGTACAGGCTTGGTACAGGATTACATCGTAGGAGCTGTCAATCCCAGAAAAGAAATTGAAGATTAAGATAATACATGAAAATTAGGAGGTAAAACTTCTAATTTTTTTGTTTTTCTACTTGACAACGCATATATATATATATATAATGGTGTTGTACACAATTTTTTGGAGGATTATATGGCGAAGAAAATTAGAGATGAACATGGGAATGTCTATGTGCAAAAGAAACCATTTTACAAGCGAATTTGGTTTATTGTGTTGGTTGGATTGTTTGCGATTGGTCTGATTAAGAACCTTACGAGCTCTAGCGGTGGCCAATCTTCGACAGAACAGGTAAGTACAAGCTCTATAAGATACAAAACTTACCAATTGTCAGAAGTGGCTATCAGCATAAATGAATCATGGAAGAGTAAAGAAGGGGATACGAGTGATACCTTATATTTTTATCCCGATGATTCATCATTGGCAATGGCATATTGGTTGCCCTTAGAGGAATCAGTTAAAGATGCAACTGTTCGCTCCCAATATCTGAAGGGGATGGAACAGTCAGGAAAAGTGATACCAGCTAACGAAAGCTCAGCTAAGATTGATGGGATGGACAGCTTCCTTTATGATGCGACAGGTACGATAGATGGCGAAGCATATAAAGGTCAACTCTTTTTAGTCGACACTCCAACAGGGATTTTTAAATGTAATTTATATGTCAAAGGATGACTATTCTTCCACTAGGAAACAAGAGTTTGAACAGATCTTAAATAGCGTAGATATTAGTGATGAGGTAGTAGAATCTTCCTCTAAAACTACGGAAACCCCAACAAGTTCAGAAAGTACTGCTACAGTTTCAGAATTTAATCCGACAGATAGCTCAGATGCAACAATTGAAAGTATAAAAACTTATAGCGATTATATGAAGATGTATGAATTCATTGTGAATGAATATATTACGAACTATGAAAATATGGTCAGCCAGTATGGATTGGGTGATGCCACTATGTACCAGTCTGTGCGTGATACGGTATCACAATCTGTTGAGCAACAGAAAAAACAATATGGTCCATTAGGAAATGCTGCAATTGTTGGAAGAGCAGAGATTATTACATTCTTGAAAGAGTATAGAGATGGTTTGCAACAGCAGATAGAGCAAATGTCAGCTGCTTTAGGAGGATAGAGAGTTCTATAGTATTTAGGAGGCTGGGCAAAAAGCCCAGGATCACTTCTCAGAGTTCGTATCAACATCTCAGCGCAGTGGTTGATTGGCAGATTTGTTCGTGTTTTGCACTCCAAATCTGGCCTAATCAACTGTGCGAGGGTGGGAAGACGAACTCTTTTTTGACCTAATCGAGTTCTTTCCCACTCCCTTTTTCATTTTTTTGCATTTCTTCCCAAATTTTCAGAAAATTTTGATATAATAGAAAAAATATTATTTTTAGATTGGAAACATTATGACTGCACAAAAAATGACTGCGCAAGAAATCATTGCTTTTATCGGTAATGCTGTGAAGAAGACAACTGTTAAAGTGACCTTTGAAGGAGAATTGGCAGGAGCTGTTCCTGCTGAAGTGACAAAGCTTGGCAATGTCCTCTTCGGTGACTGGAAGGATGTCGAGCCACTCTTGGCAAACTTGACTGAAAATGTAGACTATGTGGTGGAGCAAGACGGCCGCAATTCGGCTGTGCCTTTGCTGGACAAGCGTAATATCAATGCCCGTATCGAGCCAGGTGCCATTATCCGCGATCAAGTGACCATTGGCGATAATGCCGTTATCATGATGGGCGCGGTGATTAACATCGGTGCGGAAATCGGTCCAGGTACCATGATTGATATGGGTGCGATTTTGGGCGGCCGTGCGACCGTTGGTAAAAACAGCCACATCGGTGCAGGTGCGGTCCTTGCAGGTGTCATCGAGCCAGCTTCTGCCGAGCCAGTTCGTGTCGGCGACAACGTTTTGGTCGGTGCCAATGCCGTTGTTATCGAGGGCGTGCAAATCGGTAGCGGTTCTGTAGTGGCGGCGGGTGCCATTGTGACTCAAGATGTTCCTGAAAACGTAGTGGTGGCAGGTGTGCCAGCCCGCATCATCAAGGAAATCGACGCTCAAACCCAACAAAAAACAGCCTTGGAAGAGGCTTTGCGGACACTCTAAGAGGTAGCTATGCTAGATTTGATTGCGACACGCCGGGCCCTCCACCAGATTCCAGAGCTGGGCATGGAGGAGTTCAAGACCCACGCCTTTCTTATGGAAACTATTGAAGGTTTACTTCAAGACTGTTCTTTTGCCCAAGTCCGCACTTGGAAGACAGGGATTCTGGTCTATCTGACAGGCTCTGCTCCAGAGAAAACGATTGGCTGGCGGGCGGATATTGACGGTCTGCCGATCGTGGAGGAGACGGGCCTGGACTTCAAGTCCCTCCACCCAGACAGGATGCACGCCTGCGGACATGATTTCCACATGACCATTGCCTTGGGGCTTTTGGAGAAAATGGCAGAGCAGCAGCCGAGAAATAATCTTCTCTTCTTGTTTCAGCCTGCGGAGGAAAATCTAGCAGGTGGCATGCTTATGTATGAAGCGGGAGCTTTCGGGGATTGGTTACCAGATGAATTTTATGGGCTCCATGTCCGACCGGACCTCAAAGTTGGTCAAATGGCCACCAACCGTGCGACCCTCTTTGCTGGGACCTGTGAAGTCAAGATACGATTTACAGGAAAGGGTGGGCACGCAGCATTTCCCTATACCGCAAATGACGCCTTGGTGGCAGCCAGCTACTTTGTGACTCAGGTGCAGTCGGTGGTCAGCCGTAACGTTGATCCGATTGAGGGAGCGGTGGTCACCTTCGGCTCCATGCACGCGGGCACGACCAATAATGTTATTGCTGAAACAGCTTTTTTGCACGGCACCATTCGGGCTTTGACCCAGAACATGAGTCTTCTGGTGCAAAAGCGGGTGCGGGAAGTGGCAGAGGGAATCGCCCTGTCCTTTGGAGTAGACTTGGAAATCGAGCTCAATCCTAGCGGTTATCTACCTGTGGAAAATAATCCTCAGTTGGCGGATGAACTCATGACCTACTTTGATGGCATTGACGGAGTGGAGATGATTGACTGTCCACCTGCCATGACGGGTGAGGACTTCGGCTACCTGCTCAACAAGGTGCCGGGTGTTATGTTCTGGCTGGGTGTGGATACGCCTTATCCCCTCCACAATCCTCGCCTTAGTCCCAAGGAGGAAGTGCTTCCCTTTGCTGTGGATAAGTTGAGTGATTTTTTGAAAATGAAAGCAAACTAGACTGGTTTTCCAGCCTTTTTCTGAAAAGAAAGGAGTTTCTGTGGATAAAAAGAGCATTCGGCAAGAGGTCTTGCAGAGTTTGAAAGATCTGACTAGTAGTCAGCGAGCAAGATGGAGTCAGCAGTTAACGGAACGCCTCCTTGCTTCTGATACTTATCAGGGTGCAAAGTCGCTTGGGACCTACCTTTCCATGCCCCATGAGTTTGACACTTCTTACCTGATTGAACAGGCTCAAAAGGACGGCAAGCAGATTTTCATCCCTAAGACCTATTCACAAGGACGTATGGATTTTGTAGAATATAATCCTGATGATTTGGTGAAATCTAGGTTTGGAGTTTGGGAACCTGGTATTTATTCACAACCTGTGGATAAGTCTGTGGTTAAGTTGCTCCATGTGCCTGGTTTAGCTTGGAATCAAGCGGGTTTTCGAGTGGGCTATGGTGGTGGTTTTTATGATCGCTACCTAGCAGATTATCAGGGGGAGACGGTATCGACCTTGGCAGACTTTCAAGTCTATGATTTCGAACCAGATGTTTTTGATATTCCAGTGAAGGAGTTGTTGATTTTTGAAGAACTTTTTTGATAAGCGCTATCCTGTGACCAATGGCTTGTTGGCAGTCACGGCTCTTGTTTTTCTTTTGATACAAGTATTTCGATTTGGGCAGACCACTACAGCCTATACAATTTTTGAATTTGGTGGCATGTATGGTCAAGTTGTGCGGTATGATCCGACTCAGTTGTGGCGGTTGATTTCCCCCATCTTTGTCCACATTGGTTGGGAGCATTTTATCTTTAACAGCATTACTTTGCTTGGTTTGGGTTATCAATTAGAAGGACTGTTTGGCTCAAGGCGCTTCTTTCTCCTCTATCTCTTGTCTGGGATAATGGGCAATCTTTTTGTTCTCTTTTTTACACCAGATGTAGTTGGTGCAGGTGCATCGACCTCGCTCTTTGGTCTTTTTGCGGCTATGGCACTTTTGAGGAAATTTAGTCGCAGCCCTTATCTACAGGTTCTTGGTCAACGCTACATGGTCCTTTTAGGATTGAACTTGGTCTTGGGACTTTTTAATCCAACCATTAGTATGGCAGGACATATTGGAGGAGCTGTTGGAGGTTGCTTGGTCGTGATGTTCCTTCCACCTCTTGTGGAAAAAGATCTCTTTACAGGAAAACAGATTTTTTTCAGTTTCATTGGCTATCTGGGTCTGATCGCCCTATTATTAGGGATATTTTATTTGACATAAGAAAAAACTAGCGCTTGCTAGTTTTTCTTTGTATCTAATTTTTTACCAAGATCGATCAAGTATTGTTTCAAATCATCTTTTACTTGAGGGTGTTGGAGGGCGTAGTCGATAGAAGTTTTCATGAAACCGAACTTATCCCCAACATCGTAACGGTTGCCTTTGAATTCACGAGCAAACACGCGTTGTGTTTTATTGAGTGTATCGATAGCATCTGTCAATTGAATCTCGTTCCCGGCACCTGGTTTTTGGTTTTCTAAAATCTCAAAGATTTCAGGAGTGAGTAAGTAGCGTCCGATAATAGCAAGGTCAGAAGGAGCGTCTTCTGGTTTTGGTTTTTCCACAAAGGTTTCCACACTATAGAGACCGTTGACACCTTCACCTTGTGGAGCGATAACACCGTATGCAGAAACTTCTTCATGAGGAACGGGCATAACAGCAATGGTTGAAGCATGTGTTTTTTCATAGTCGTTCATGAGTTGCTTAGTCAATGGGACAGCTTTTGTATCTGTGATGTCCATGAGGTCATCGCCCAGCATGACAACAAATGGCTCGTTCCCGACAAATGCTTTAGCTTGAAGAACGGCATCACCAAGTCCACGTGGATGGCTTTGACGAATGAAGTGTAGTCGAATGCCTGTTGTCTCATCAACAAGTTTCAACAAATCATTTTTGCCTTTTTCTTTGAGGTTGTATTCCAATTCAAAGTTTGAATCAAAGTGGTCTTCGATAGAACGTTTTGATTTACCAGTGACCACCAAAATATCTTCGATACCAGATCGTAGAGCTTCTTCAACGATAAATTGAATAGTTGGTTTATCAACAATCGGCAACATTTCTTTGGCAAGAGCCTTAGTGACAGGCAAGAAACGTGTTCCCAAACCTGCTGCAGGGATAACGGCTTTTCTAACTTTTTTCATAAGTATGTAATCCTTTTAATTTTATTTTTTCTGTTTAATAAAAATCAATGCCATTCATTTTCATGTCGGAATTCACCCGTCATGATTTCTTTGATGGCATCTTCAATACCTGCACCTTGGTAGATGACCTTGTAGATGGCTTGAGTAATAGGCATGTAAACGCCCAATTCCTGTGCCAATTCATAGGCTGCTTTAGTTGTTGAAATACCTTCAATCACCATCCCCATATTGCGTTCTACATCTTCGAGTTTTTCACCGCGACCGAGCTGATCTCCAGCTCTCCAGTTGCGGGAGTGGACAGATGTACCGGTAACAATTAAATCACCAACACCAGAAAGACCGCTGTAAGTCAGAGGATTTGCGCCCATAGCAACGCCTAGACGTGTGATTTCTGTCAAACCGCGAGCGATAATAGCTGCCTTGGCATTATCACCATAACCAAGTCCGTGTAAAGCGCCGGCACCGACAGCAATAATATTTTTAAGGGCACCTGCTGTTTCTACGCCGATGACATCATTATTTGTGTAAAGTCGGAAGTAGTGGTTGCTGAAAAGATTTTGGACGTAGCTGGCTGTTTCCAAGTCTTTTGAAGCTGCAGAAATCAAGGTCAAATCACGGACGATAGTCTCTTCTGCATGACTTGGCCCTGAAACCACGACGATTTCAGAACGGAGTTCAGCAGGAATTTCTTCCTCCAGTACCTCAGACAAGCGCTTGTGACTATCAGGCTCTAAGCCTTTTGAAGCGTGCATGACAACTACCTTGTGTTTGAGAGCTTGTGCGACTTGCTTGGCAACTAGGCGTGTTACCTTGGTTGGCACAACGAAAAGAACCGCGTCAACACCGTCCAAGGCTTCACTCAAATCCTTATATCCTTTGATGTTTTCATCTAGGATAACATCCTTGAAATAGCGCTTATTTGTATGTTCTTTATTGATTTCGTCGATTTGTTCAGGGACATTTCCCCAAATACGGACAGTATGACCGTTGTCGTTGAGAACTTGTCCTAGGGCGGTGCCCCATGAACCGGGTCCCAAGATGGCAATGGTTTGTTTGGTCATAAAAAATCCTTTCTAGTTGGTGTAATTTAGATATATTATACCATAATTGATACATAAAATCTTATATAATTTATACGGTATATATATTATGGGTTTTAAGTGCGTAATGATGCTGAAATAACAAAATATTTTCAGAAAAGAGCAAACGAAATAATTGACAATAGTTCTTAAGAGAACTATAATAGTTCTCATGGTAATTATTTTCGTAGAAAGGAGCTGTCATGGGACATACTATTGCAGATTTTCGGAACTTGCTCAATCAGATTGAACAAATTAGTGAAACCATTGCAAAAGAATACGATGTGGAGCACTTGGCTGGTCCACAGGGCTGGGCCTTGCGCTTCATTGCGGAACGGTCGGAAGCCGAAACCTTTGTAAAAGATATAGAAGCGGAATTAAAGATTTCCAAATCGGTTGCCAGCAATCTGGTCAAGAGAATGGAGAAAAATGGCTTTATCCAAGTCCTTCCCTCTAAGGTTGACAAACGCTTCAAACAGCTGGTTTTGACAGAGAAGGGACAAGGGAAGATATGTCACCTGAAAGCTTTTCATGAAGAAATGCACCATTCACTTTTTTGGGGCATTCAAAAAGAGGACTTTGACTTGGTTAAACAGGTGGGCAATCAATTAAAAGTAAATATTCAACGCTATAAGGAGAAGAATCATGTTTAAAGAAGCCATTTTACGTTATAAATGGTACGCCTTGGCATCGGTCTTGCTGACGTCAATTGTCGTAGCAACGACCTTGATGCAACCTAGTTATTTGCAGGATGTTTTGACAGCAGTCTTGGCCAATGACAAGGATGAAATTGTTCGTGTGGGCAAATTACTGCTGATTATTGCTGGAATTGGTCTTTTGGCAGGGCTTGTCAATACCATTGCTGCAGCAAAAATTTCACAAGGGGTATCTGCAGATATTCGTGAGAAGACCTTTCGGAAGATCCAAAGCTTCTCTTATGCTAATATCGAAGAGTTTAACGCAGGGAACCTGGTTGTTCGGATGACTAACGATGTCAATCAAATCCAGAACCTTGTCATGATGCTCTTTACAGTGTTGATGCGGGTTCCATTGCTGTTTGTCGGAGCCTTTATCATGGCAGTGCGGACCATGCCAGAACTCTGGTGGATGATTATTCTCATGGTGGTCTTGATTATGGCTATTATGGCAGTTGTCATGGGGCAAATGGGACCACGTTTTGGGAAATTCCAGTCCCTCATGGACAAGATGAACAGTATTGCTAAGGAAAACCTCCGTGGGATTCGTGTGGTTAAGTCTTTTGTACAGGAAAAAAATCAGTATGCCAAGTTCAAGAAAGTATCCAATGAACTCTTGGACCTCAACCTCTTTATCGGCTATGGTTTTGCTATCTTGCAACCCTTGATGATGTTTATCTCTTACATGGCGATTTTTGCATCGCTCTACTTGGTGTCCGGGATGTTGGAAACCAACTTGGAGGCAGTCGGTGGCTTTACTTCCTTTATGAGTTACCTCATGCAAATCATGTTTGCCATTATCATGACTAGCTTCATGGGGATGCAGGCTTCACGTGCTGCTATTTCTATTAAGCGGATCAGCGAGGTCTTGGATACAGAACCTGCTATGACCTTCAAGGATGTGGCGGATGAAGAATTGACTGGTAAGATTGTTTTTGACAATGTTAGCTTTACCTATCCACACGATACGGAGCCGACTTTGAAAAATATCTCATTTGAGATTGAGCCAGGTCAAATGGTCGGTGTGGTTGGTGCAACAGGTGCGGGTAAATCCACTCTTGCTCAACTGATTCCGCGTTTGTTTGACCCGCAAGAAGGAACGGTGTCCATCGGTGGTCGGGACTTGAAAGAAGTCAGCAAGAACACCCTGCGTGATACGGTATCGATTGTCTTGCAAAAGGCTATTCTCTTCTCGGGAACCATTGCGGACAACCTGCGTCAAGGGGCACCTGGTGCTGATTTGCAACGCTTGGAGCGGGCCGCAGGTATTGCCCAAGCCAAAGAATTTATCGACCGCTTGGATGATACCTATGAGAGCCAAGTAGAAGAACGTGGAAATAACTTCTCTGGTGGCCAGAAGCAGCGGATGTCCATTGCTCGTGGGGTGATTGGTGAGCCTAAGGTTTTGGTCTTGGATGACTCGACTTCTGCCCTGGATGCCAAGTCTGAGAAACTGGTCCAAGAGGCTCTCAACCATGATTTGAAGGGGACAACCACTGTCATCGTTGCCCAGAAGATTTCTTCTGTTGTCAAAGCTGATAAGATTTTGGTTCTTGACGAAGGCCGTCTAATTGGACAAGGAACTCACGCTGAGTTGGTAGCGACGAACGATGTTTACCGTGAAATCTACGAAACACAGAAAGGGAGGGAGGAATAGATGAAGACGTTACGTTTTTTCTGGTTTTATTTTAAACGCTATAAACTGTCCTTTGCTGTGATTTTTCTAGCCATTGTGGCAGCGACCTACCTGCAGGTTAAGACACCTGTTTTCCTTGGAAATGCCATTGCGGAGATGGGGAAAATCGGGCAGGCTTACTTTATGGCCAATCAAGCTGGTCAGGCTGACTTTCAGCCAGACATGGCTGATTTTAACGGGGTTATGCTCAATCTTTTCTTTGCCTATGCGGCGACGGTTGTGGCTTCCTTGATTTACACTCTCCTCTTCACGCGTATCGTGGCTCATTCGACCAACCGTATGCGTAAGGGCTTGTTTGGCAAACTGGAACGCTTGACAGTTGCCTTCTTTGATAGCCACAAGGACGGGGATATACTTTCTCGCTTTACCAGTGATTTGGACAATATCCAAAACGCTTTCAACCAGTCCTTGACCCAAGTGGTGACCAACATCGCTCTTTATGTTGGTATGGTCATCATGATGTTCCGTCAGGATACTCGCTTGGCCTTGGTGACCATTGCTTCTACGCCAGTTGCCTTGATTGCCTTGGTCGTTATCATCCGCCTATCACGGAAATATACGGATAAGCAACAGGCTGCGGTGTCTAAACTCAATGCCTACATGGACGAGAAAATTTCTGGACAAAAAGCGATTATTGTACAAGGTGTGCAGGAAGAGACAATTGATGGTTTCTTGGAGCTCAATGAAGAAGTTCGTCGCACAACTTTCAAGGGACGCTTGTTTGGTGGGATTCTCTTCCCATTTATGAATGGTATGAGTTTGGTCAATACGGCCATTGTTATCTTTGCAGGTTCCAGCATTGTTCTCAATGACAGCTCACTGGAAACAGCTGCCGCACTTGGTCTGGTGGTGACTTTTGTTCAATACTCGCAACAGTATTACCAGCCAATCATGCAGGTTGCTGCCAGCTGGGCAGAATTGCAGCTAGCTTTCACAGGAGCTCATCGTATTCAGGAAATGTTTGATGAGCCTGAGGAAGTTCGTCCTCAAAACGCTCCGCTATTTACCGAATTAAAAGAAGGTGTTGAAATTAAGGACATCGACTTTGGCTACTTGCCAGGTCAGAAGGTCTTGGACAAGGTGTCTATCTCTGCTCCTAAGGGTAAGATGGTGGCGGTCGTTGGTCCGACGGGATCTGGTAAGACTACCATTATGAACTTGATTAACCGCTTCTACGATGTCAATGGTGGTAGTGTGGCCTTTGATGGTCGCGATATTCGGGAATATGATTTGGATAGCTTGCGGAATAAGGTCGGTATCGTCTTGCAGGAGTCGGTGTTATTCTCGGGTACTATTGCGGACAATATTCGCTTTGGTGATGAAAGCATTTCGCAGGAAATGGTGGAAACCGCAGCTCGTGCCACCCATATCCACGACTTCATCATGAGCTTGCCAGAGGGCTATGAAACCTTTGTGACCGATGATGAGAATGTCTTCTCAACAGGTCAGAAACAGTTGATTTCCATTGCCCGTACGCTTTTGACAGACCCACAAGTCTTGATTTTGGACGAAGCAACCTCAAACGTTGATACCGTAACGGAGGCCAAAATTCAAAAGGCTATGGAGGCCATTATCGCAGGACGGACTAGCTTCGTCATTGCCCACCGCCTCAAAACCATTCTCAATGCGGATGAAATCATCGTCCTCAAGGATGGAAAGGTTATCGAGCAAGGCAACCACAGCCAACTTCTCAAACTAAATGGCTTCTACGCCGAACTTTACCACAACCAGTTTGTGTTTGAATAAAGTTGAAAACCCCAGCCACTAGGTTGGAGTTTTGCTTTTAGCCTGCGAATAAATTATAATAGAGAGCGTATGTATTATGCATGAAGAAATTGAAGGGAAACTACTATGAAAATCCGTGGATTCGAACTGGTCAGCCAGTTTACTGATGAAAACTTATTGCCAAAACGTGAGACCGCTCATGCAGCAGGTTATGACCTGAAAGCTGCAGAAACTGTCAGCTTGGAGCCAGGCGAGATTAAGCTGGTGCCGACAGGTGTAAAGGCCTATATGCAGGCAAACGAAGTCCTCTATCTCTACGACCGCTCGTCCAATCCTCGCAAGAAGGGTCTGGTCCTGATTAACTCGGTTGGGGTTATCGACGGGGACTACTACGGCAATCCAGCCAACGAAGGCCACATCTTTGCCCAGATGCGAAACATCACAGAGGAAACCGTCGTGGTGGAAGCTGGTGAGCGGATTGTGCAGGCTGTTTTTGCCCCCTTCCTCTTGGCTGACGGTGATCAGGCCGACGGCGTTCGGACGGGCGGATTTGGATCGACAGGGAAATAGACTACTATGCAGATTCTCTTTGTGCGGCATTCCGAACCCGACTACAGTATGTTTGACCAGCATGATAATCCTCGGCTGTATGCAGGTTTTGGACGGGATTTGGCTCCTTTAACTGAAAAGGGGCGGACTTTAGCTCAGGAAATTGCTAGTAATCCTATCTTTTCCCAAGCTCAAGTAGTCGTCGCTTCAAGCGTCACACGGGCCTTGGAAACTGCGACCTACATTGCTCATGCCCAGCAACTACCTCTTATGGTCGAGCCCTTTTTTCATGAATGGCGACCAGATATGACGGGGCAAAATGCCAGTCAAGACGAGGCTGTCTTAGCTCATCGATTATTTTTGGAAAATAGCGGAGCGGTGCCTGAGTCTTCACCTGTTCGCTATGAGACTGCTGCGGAGATGAGAGAGCGATTTTTACAGGCCCTTGGAAAATACAAAGCCTATGACCGAATCGTTATCGTCTGTCACGGTATGCTGATACGCCAGTTTGTTCCCAAAGAAACTATAGCCTACTGCGAAATCCTAGAATACACTCTATAGGAGGAAATGACCATCGCTAAGAAAAAAACAACCTTTGTCTGTCAATCCTGCGAGTACCACTCGCCCAAGTACCTGGGTCGTTGCCCCAACTGTGGCTCCTGGTCTAGCTTTGTCGAGGAAGTGGAAGTCGCTGAAGTCAAGAACGAGCGGGTCAGCCTGACAGGTGAGAAGACCCGTCCCATGAAACTCAATGAAGTGTCATCCATTCAAGTGGCTCGCACTAAGACTAACATGGAGGAGTTCAACCGCGTCCTCGGTGGCGGTGTGGTACCGGGGAGTCTAGTTCTCATTGGCGGCGATCCAGGGATTGGCAAGTCCACCTTGCTCCTGCAAGTATCCACTCAGCTGTCTACCATTGGCACCGTCCTCTATGTGTCGGGGGAAGAGTCTGCCCAGCAGATTAAGTTGCGAGCGGAACGCTTGGGCGACATTGACAGCGAGTTCTATCTCTATGCAGAGACCAATATGCAGAGCATTCGGACCGAGATTGAGAAAATCAAGCCAGATTTCCTGATTATCGACTCTATCCAGACCATTATGAGTCCTGACATCTCCAGCGTGCAAGGCTCTGTCAGTCAGGTACGTGAAGTGACCAATGAGCTCATGCAGATTGCCAAGACCAACAATATCGCAACCTTTATCGTCGGCCACATGACCAAGGAAGGAACCTTGGCTGGACCGCGGACCTTGGAGCACATGGTAGACACCGTTCTCTATTTTGAAGGCGAGCGGCAGCACACCTTCCGTATCTTGCGGGCGGTCAAAAATCGCTTCGGCTCCACCAATGAAATCGGCATTTTTGAAATGCAGTCGCAGGGCTTGGTCGAAGTCCTCAATCCAAGTGAGGTCTTTCTGGAAGAGCGTCTGGACGGAGCGACTGGCTCGGCTATTGTCGTGACCATGGAGGGTACCCGCCCAATCCTTGCGGAAGTGCAGGCTCTGGTGACGCCGACTATGTTTGGCAATGCCAAGCGGACCACGACAGGACTGGATTTCAACCGTGCTAGCTTGATTATGGCGGTTTTGGAAAAACGGGCAGGCCTGCTGCTCCAAAACCAAGACGCCTACCTCAAATCAGCAGGCGGTGTCAAACTGGATGAGCCAGCTATTGACCTGGCAGTCGCAGTTGCCCTTGCTTCCAGTTACAAGGACAAGCCAACCAACCCACAAGAGTGCTTTATGGGCGAAATCGGTCTGACAGGGGAAATCCGCCGCGTCAATCGTATTGAACAACGGATTAACGAAGCCGCCAAATTGGGCTTTACCAAGGTTTATGCCCCCAAAAATTCCCTGACAGGTATCAAGGTGCCCAAGGAAATCACCGTTATCGGCGTGACCACCATTGGCGAAGTCTTGCAGAAAGTATTCAACTGATGAAATCATTCGGGAGTTACAGCTAGTCGCTCCTCTTTTTGCGACAAATAGTCGGGAATGTGATAAGCTAGGTCTAACCTATTTCTGAAAATTTCAGAAATTCTCATCAGACAAGGAGGTCCTATGTCTTATTTTCAAAACTTTATGAAGGCCAACAAGGCCTATGTTGACCTGCATGGTGATTACCATTTGCCTCTTCGTCCAAAGACCAAGGTGGCTATCGTGACCTGTATGGACTCACGGCTTCACGTGGCGCAGGCCTTAGGCTTGGCTCTGGGGGATGCTCACATTCTGCGGAATGCGGGTGGGCGCGTGACAGAAGACATGATTCGCTCGCTAGTCATTTCCCAGCAGCAGCTCGGTACATGGGAAATCGTTGTCCTCCACCATACAGACTGCGGTGCACAGACCTTTACCAATGAAGAATTTGCAGTCCAACTCAAGCGAGATTTGGGAGTGGATGTGGCTGGTCAGGACTTTCTTCCTTTTACAGACATTGAAGAAAGCGTGCGGGAGGATATTGCTCTCTTGAAACAATCTCCGCTCATACCTGACGACGTTGAAATTTCTGGTGCGGTTTATGATGTGGATACGGGTCGTATAACAGAAGTTATATAGGAATGCTCAGGAAGTTCGGTTTTTCCTGTAAATTTTATCTGAATGACCGGGAAATCCTTGACAAGTTTTTTTGAATGAGATAAAATTGTATTATCACAACAGAACAAATGAAGAGATAAATGATACTTGGTTTATTTTAGCTTGTTCTAGGTTTATTATGGCTATCCTGTGGTTAACAGGACCTTTCGTAAAAAATAGGAGTCAACTATGTCAGACAATCGGATGAAATATACTATCGATAGTAATATGCAGTTTCCTTTGGTGGAAATCGCCTTGGAAGCTGGTGAATCAGCTTATATTCAACAGGGGAGCATGGTCTACCATACGCCGAGTGTGACCTTGAATACCAAGCTCAATGCGCGTGGTGGTTCAGGTTTTGGTAAATTGATGGGGGCCATCGGTCGGTCAATGGTATCAGGCGAATCTATGTTTATCACGCAAGCCATTTCCAATAGTGACGATGGAAAAATTGCACTTGCGCCTTCAACGCCAGGTCAGGTTATTGCCTTGGAACTTGGTGCAGAGCAATATCGACTAAATGATGGTGCCTTCCTTGCCCTTGACGGTTCTGCCCAGTATAAAATGGAACGCCAGAGTGTTGGGAAAGCTTTCTTTGGTGGTCAGGGTGGACTCTTTGTGATGACTACAGAGGGCCATGGCACACTTTTGGCGAATGCGTTTGGTTCTATTAAGAAGCTAACTTTGGATGGTGGAAGTATCACCATTGACAATGCTCATGTGGTTGCTTGGAGTCGTGATTTGGACTACAATATCCATATGGAAAATGGTTTCCTCCAATCTATCGGTACAGGTGAAGGAATCGTTAATACCTTTACTGGTTATGGAGAAATCTATGTACAGAGTTTGAACATTGAGACCTTTGCTCAGGTCATTGGCAATCATATTGTCGGTGCAGGTGGTGATGGTGGTGGTGGAAGCACATCGTTGCTGGATGCGATTTTTTAAGAAGAAAAACTCTGCAATTTTCAAAATCATATAATAAAAATAAAGTCCCTCGCGTAATGCAAGGGACTTTTCTTAGTTTATTTCTACCACTTACCTGTCTAATTTTGCCACTTACTGAAATGCCCTTGTAATTGGATGTCGAACTGGTATAATAGAGCTATCAAAAAGGAGGGAGCTATGAAAGTTAGGATTGAATTTGATGACAGCTTAGATCAGGTTGAAGTTGTTATCCGAACCAGCCAGCTGGGACCAGAGATTGAACAGATTCAGCAAGCTTTGCAACAAGTTAGTCGTCCCTCGCTTGTTTTTTACAAGGGGAGCAGCGAGTATTTTCTTTCATTGGGGGACATACTTTTCTTTGAAACGGATGGAACCAAGATTTTTGCTCATACAGGCGATGATGCCTACGAGGTTAAGATGAAACTCTATGAACTTGAGGAGCATTTGCCCATCTACTTTTGTAGGGTAGCTAAGTCAACCATTGTCAATAGCAAGTTAGTCTATTCGCTAAATAAGTCCTTCTCGGGCACCAGTCGGATTTCCTTCTATAAGACTCACAAGGAAGTCCACGTGTCGCGGCATTATTATCATTTATTAAAAGAAAAGTTACAGGAAATGAGGTAGGAAGATGAAACGTTTATTAATTGGAGCTGCAGTTATAGGACTGGCGGTTTTGGTCTTGTTGAGGGAGTCATTGGGTTTGCATTTGGCAATGCCCTTTTGGACCACTGTCTGGTTTGTATTAACCTTTGTGACAGGTTTTCACCGCTTGGTAAAGTTGGATTGGCTTGCCAGTATCTTTTGTTTCGGCCTAGCTTTTATAGCTGCCAACTCTGTCTATGAATGGGTGGAGTTTGGGACTTGGAACATGTTTCTGTCGCTTGTCTTACTCTGTCTTGGCTTGAAACTAATTTTTAAACCAAGGAAGCGCAGACTGGCTCATGGAGTTGTCACAGGGGTGATTGGCGATAAGGGACGCGATACAGCTTTTGGTTCCTCGACTCGATACATCCATGAGGAAAATTTTATCCATGATAGTGTGGATGTAGCCTTTGGATCTAGTACAGTCTATTTTGATCAGGCGGTGATTCTGGGTAATAAGGCAGATTTTCATATCGATGCGGCCTTCTCAAATATCACACTCTATCTGCCTGCTGACTGGCAAGCGGTTGTAGAGTTGGATAGCGCCATGTCAACAACTAACAACTACGCATCTGAGCCAAAAGAAAAGATTCTCTTGGTGACGGGTGATATGGCATTTTCTACATTAAATATTTACTCTATGTAAAAGAATAATCGCAGAGGAAGGTCTATCCAGGCTCCTCTGTAGGACAAAAAATCAGAATATTCTGAAAATTAATCAAAAGAAAGGGATTATCATGAAAAAGATTTTGAAAAATGCTACTTACCTATGGGTACTGACTGCGGATATGTTGTCCAATTTTGGCGATGTGGTCTATTATCTGGCATTGATGAACTATGTTTTACTGGTGCCCAACAGTCGTCTGGCTCTGGCGATCGTGACCTTCTCGGAAATCTTCCCTAGCTTTATGGGGCTCTTTACGGGCTATCTAGCAGACAAGACGGTCAATAAAATCAGCACCATCAAGCTGACCTTACTCTTTCGTGTCCTTCTCTACCTCATCCTCGGATTCTGCATGGGCTTTGAGCCAGCCCTCTGGATTGTCGTAGTGGCAGCTAGCTTCAATGTCTTTGCAGACTTCGCTGGCTTCTATGAAAACGGCCTCTATACACCTCTGGGATTACGCGTAGCGCCCAAAGAAGAGCGGGAGCAGTACTCGGCCTTTCGCCAGACCGTGACCAGCCTCCTCAACATCGCCTTTCAGGCCCTCTCTGCCCTCTTGGTCGGCCTCCTCTCCTACCAAAACCTGGCCTTTCTCAACGCCGGCACCTTTTTAGCCTCCCTTCTCATCATGCAGCTGCTGACGCCAGCCTTTCGCAAACTCCTGACGGAGCAGCCTTTGAAAATAGCGGAGCAGCCGAACCAGACTGAGCCAAAAACCAAGGGACCAGGCATTCTAGCTTCTTTCAAGCAAGCAATCGTGGAGCTGCGCAAGATACCCGAGTTCCGCCTGGTCCTGATTACCAACCCTCTTATCAACGCCTGTGGAGCGATTCTCTATCCTATTCTGGTCCTGCTGATTAGCGAAGACCCAGGCCTCGTCTTCCTCAATGTTGAAACAACCCTTGCCCTGACCATTCTGATCTTCTTTATCGGACATATTCTGGGCTCGACCTTAGTCTTTACCCTTTTCAAAAATACCAGCATGGTGACGCTGGAAGTGGCAGCCACTTTCTCTCTTCTTGGCGTTTTTGTCGGAATGTTGCTTCATCAACTGCCAATTATTTTCTTCTTCCTTACTACAATGGGAATTAGTTCTGGAGCTAGTGGACCTAAGTTTAACGCTAAGTTTGTCAATTCTATGCCAGAGGAGCAGTTGGCGACCATTGGCGGAGCGGTATCAACCTATTTTATGCTAGGTCAAGCCTTTACTCGACTGTTGGTTTCGGGTTTGGTCTTAATCTTGACTGTCAATCAGATTAGCGGACTTTTCCTAGCTGCAACTGGTTTGTTAGTCCTCTATGTCTTCTACTGGCTGGCACGTAACCAAAAAACACCTCAAAATCAGTCTGTTTAGACTGATTTTTCTGTTTTCTTATGCATATCTATGCTATAATGTTCTTGATTGAAATTTTACAGGAGAGAAACATGACTAAACCAATTCGTGTGCGTTACGCACCAAGTCCAACGGGACTTTTGCATATCGGAAATGCCCGTACAGCATTGTTTAACTATCTTTTTGCCCGTCATCATGGCGGTACTTTCCTCATTCGTATCGAGGATACAGACCGCAAGCGCCATGTGGAAGACGGCGAGCGTTCTCAACTTGAAAACCTGCGTTGGTTGGGTATTGACTGGGATGAGAGTCCAGAAACCCATGAGAACTACCGTCAGTCTGAGCGTTTGGATATTTACCAAAAGTATGTTGATCAGCTCTTGGCAGAAGGCAAGGCCTACAAGTCTTATGTGACCGAAGAAGAGTTGGCGGCGGAGCGTGAGCGTCAGGAAGCTGCGGGCGAAACACCTCGCTACATCAACGAATACCTTGGTATGTCTGAGGATGAAAAAACTGCCTACATCGCAGAGCGTGAGGCGGCTGGCATTGTCCCAACGGTCCGCTTGGCTGTCAACGAAGCTGGTATCTACAAGTGGAACGACATGGTTAAGGGTGAGATCGAGTTTGAAGGTGGCAACATCGGTGGTGACTGGGTTATCCAGAAACGTGACGGCTACCCAACCTACAACTTTGCCGTGGTCATTGATGATTATCTCATGAAAATCTCGCACGTTATCCGTGGGGATGACCACATTGCCAACACACCCAAGCAGCTCATGGTCTATGAAGCACTTGGTTGGGAAGCGCCAGAATTTGGTCACATGACGCTTATTATCAATTCTGAAACAGGTAAAAAGTTGTCTAAACGTGATACTAACACCCTTCAGTTCATCGAAGATTACCGCCGTAAAGGTTACATGCCTGAGGCTGTCTTCAACTTTATCGGTCTTTTGGGTTGGAACCCGGGTGGTGAAGAGGAAATCTTCTCTCGTGAGCAATTTATCCAACTCTTCGATGAGAACCGTCTCAGCAAGTCACCCGCTGCCTTTGACCAGAAGAAAATGGACTGGATGAGCAATGAGTACATCAAAAATGCTGATTTAGAAACTATTTTCAACCTTGCTAAGCCATTCTTGGAAGAAGCGGGGCGTTTGACAGACAAGGCAGAAAAATTGGTGGAACTTTACAAGCCACAGATGTCATCTGCGGATGAAATCGTTGGTTTGACAGACCTTTTCTTCTCTGATTTCCCAGAATTGACTGCGGAAGAAAAAGAAGTCATGGCAGGCGAAACGGTTCCAACTGTTCTCAACGCCCTCAAGGAAAAATTGGAAGCCATGACGGACGAAGATTTCCAACCAGATAACATCTTCCCACAAATCAAGGCTGTTCAAAAAGAAACAGGCATCAAGGGCAAAAACCTCTTCATGCCAATCCGTATCGCTGTTTCAGGCGAAATGCATGGACCTGAGTTGCCAAATACTATTTACCTGCTCGGCCGTGAAAAATCCATCCAGCATATTGACAATATGTTGAAGAGTTTGTAATGAAATAATCCCCACTGTCATATGGCGGTGGGGATTTGTCATAGTTTGAAGCTATAACACCTGGATTGAAAACGATATAACCAGTTTTTGAAAATCCATGGTATGATAGAATAATCACAAGAATTTAGGAGAGTTTATGGAAAATCATAATTTTGAAAATCAAGGGACCTTTAACCGCGAGATGAACAGTCGTCATTTGCAGATGTTGTCCATCGGCGGGGTTATCGGGACAGGATTGTTTTTGAGTTCAGGCTATACCATTGCACAGGCTGGTCCATTTGGAGCTGTTGCAGCCTATCTTTTCGGAGCTGTTATGGTCTATTTGGTTATGTTTTCTTTGGGTGAGCTTTCGGTAGCCATGCCAGTCACAGGTTCTTTTCATACCTATGCGACCAAGTTTATCAGTCCTGGAACAGGATTTATGGTGGCCTGGATGTATTGGCTTTGTTGGGTAGTCGCTCTAGCTTCTCAGTTCGTTGGAGCAGCACAGCTTATGCAACGCTGGTTTCCTAGTGTACCGATTTGGATTTTTGCGACGATTTTTGCAGTTATTGTCTTTGGGCTAAATACCCTTTCTGTTGGTTGGTTTGCCAAGGCGGAGGATGCACTCTCGTCTATCAAGGTCTATGCCATAGCAGCCTTTATTGTGCTTGGGACTTTAGCTATTTTTGGTATTTTGCCATTTGAGGGAACCAATGCTGCGCCGCTCTTTACTAATATTACAGCCCAAGGTTTACTTCCTAACGGCCTAGTTGGGTTGATTTCAGTTATGCTGTCGGTTAACTATGCCTTTTCAGGTGTGGAAATGATCGGAATTGCCGCTGGAGAGACTGACAATCCTAAGAAAGCCGTGCCACAAGCCATCAAGTCAACAATCGGTCTCTTGGTCATCTTCTTCGTCTTGACCATTGTAGTCTTGGCAGCCCTACTTCCTATGTCAGAAGCAGGTGTGACAGAAGCGCCATTCGTACTTGTATTGGATAAAATCGGTTTTCCTTACGCTGCAGATATTATGAACTTTATTATCTTGACGGCTATTTTATCGGCCTCTACATCAGGGCTATACGCTTCAAGCCGTATGCTTTGGTCTTTGGCAAATGAAGGCATGATTAGCAAGGAATTGGTAAAAATTAATAAACACGGTGTTCCAATGCGTGGCATGATCTTGTCCATGATTGGTGTTGTGATTGCCTTGGTTGCGTCAATTTATGCAGAAGATACTATCTTCCTTGCTCTGGTTTCCATTGCTGGTTTTGCAGTTGTGATTGCTTGGTTGGCCATTCCATTGGCACAAATCGGTTTCCGACGTGAATTTTTGAAGAATCATAGCGAAGATGAATTGGAATACAAGACACCCTTCTCACCAACCTTGCCGTGGATTACGGTTGTTTTGTTGGTTATTTCCATCATCGGAATCGGTTGGGATCCTTCTCAGCGTGCCGGTCTTTACTTTGGTGTGCCATTCATGATTGGCTGCTATATTTATCACTACATCCGCTTCAAGAAGTGGTAAGGAGAAACTAGTATGGGTCGTTTTAAAGAACTATTAGAACAAAAGGAATACATCATTTTACACGGTGCTCTTGGGACGGAATTGGAATTTCGAGGTCATGATGTATCAGGTAAGCTCTGGTCAGCCAAGTATCTTTTGGAGAATCCCCAGTATATCAAGGATATCCACAAGGATTATATTCGTGCCGGAGCAGACTTGGTCACGACTTCAACCTATCAGGCAACCTTTGAAGGATTAGCAGAAGTTGGTTTGTCACAAGCAGAGGCTGAAGAACTCATTCGCTTGACCGTTGATTTGGCCAAGGAAGCGCGTGATGAGGTTTGGGCAGAATTGTCTGAAGCTGAAAAAGTACAACGAACCTATCCTCTCATCTCAGGTGACGTGGGTCCCTACGCAGCCTATTTGGCGAACGGTGCTGAATATACAGGCGATTATGGCAACATTAGTCTGTCAGAATTAAAAGATTTCCACCGTCGCAGAATTGAACTCCTCTTAGAACAGGAGGCTGAACTCTTAGCCTTGGAAACCATCCCAAATGTTCTTGAAGCACAAGCCTTAGTAGAGTTGCTGGCAGAGGATTTTCCAGAGGCTGAAGCCTATATTAGTTTCACCTCACAAGACGGTCAGTCGATTTCTGACGGAACGTCTATTGAAAAAATAGCAGAGCTGGTCAACAGCAGTGAGCAGATTTTGGCGGTTGGTCTTAACTGTACGGCTCCCTCGCTCTATCCAGCCTTTCTCAGTCAGTTGAGAGAAAAAACGGATAAACCATTTGTCACCTATCCGAATTCTGGGGAAGTCTATGATGGAGCCACTCAAACTTGGAAGGAAAAGGCAGACGACAGCCATTCTCTTCTGGACAACACACTTGAATGGCACGAACTGGGTGCCAAGGTAGTTGGAGGTTGTTGCCGAACCCGACCAGCCGATATTGCTGACCTAGTTGCAGGTTTGAAATAAAAGGAGCCCCGCTGTCCTGTGACGGCGGGGATTTGTCTGTTAGGGGAATTTAGCTTTCTAAAAACAGCCTCTCCACATAGTCTTTCTGCCTTGGAATGACTAGCTCTGTTTCCAGGAAATCTTTCAAATTTTCTTGTTGCACCCAGATATAATTGCTGGTTTCGTTGGCTTGGAGTTGGATAGCAACTTTGTCCCAGTCGGTTTCAGCCCAGTAGCAGTGGAAAATGCACTGGTCGTCATGGGCAACAAAGTGTTTATGGTGGCGTAGTTGGTCAGCTGTCAGCTCAATGCCTGTCTCTTCGCGGACTTCGCGCAAAATGGCCTGCTCTGCTATTTCTCCAAACAAAGCCGAACCTCCTGCTGTCGCTTCATAATAGTCAGGGTAGGAGGGTTTGGTGCTGTCGCGTTTCATGAAGAGGGTGCTGCCGTCGTGGTGGCGGATGATGCACTCGACGACTAGGTGGTAGAGGCCGTCGGGAATGGATTCTCCGCGTGTGAGGGTGTGGTCGGTCAAGTGACCGTCGGCTGTGTAGGCATTCCAGATTTCCATAGCTTGCTCCTTTTCTATCCTTCTATTATAGCATAGGAAGTTTTCCTGTGAGCTTGTACGGACAAGTGTGTGGTATAATGGGCAGACGAAAGAAAAGGAGAAATTTATGCAACCTATTATTCCTCATCTCTGGTATGATACAGAGGCAAAAGAAGCGGTGGCTTTTTATGTGGACCTCTTTGGTGGCAATGTTGACTGGACCTACACGATTACGGATACGCCTTCTGGTGATTCGGATTTGATTCAGTTTCAACTGGGGGATATGACCTTGGCGGCTATTAGTGCGGGTCCATACTTTACGCTCAATGAGTCCATGTCCCTTATGGTCAATGTAGCCGACAAGGATGAAGTGACACGTTTGTACCAAGCCTTGTCAGAAGGCGGTCGTATTCTCATGCCTTTGGGAGAATATCCTTTCAGCCCTTACTATGTCTGGTTGGAAGACCGCTTTGGTCTGTCTTGGCAACTGTCTTATGCACCGGACTTGGACAAGCCTTATCAGTTTGACATCTGCCTGCTCTTCTCGCAGGAACAGGTCGGTTTGGCCCAGCCTATGTTGGACTACTACAAGGACAAGCTCCCTCAGGCTAGTGTCGGTCAACTTTCCTACTACGGTGAAGGGGAGGCTGCTGTTGAGGCTGCCAAACTGAATTATGCGGAACTTCTTGTCGCTGGACAGAAAATGATTGTTATGGACCACGGCTACGGTGGCGTGGCTTCTTTCAACGAAGCCTTCTCATTCATGGTCTATGTAGACAGTCAGGAAGAAGCGGAGAGCTGGTATGAAAAAGTGTCGGCAGTTCCAGAAGCGGAGATTTGCGGTTGGGCCAAGGACCAGTTTGGGATTTCTTGGCAGATCGTGCCGCGTATTTTGATGGAAGCATACGATACGGCTAACCCAGAAAAGGTCAAGGCAGTCAATGCGGCTGTGATGACCATGAAACGTTTGGACATTGCGGCTATTCAAGCATTGCTAAACTAGCAGATGATAACGGAGACTGTTCTGCAGTTTCCGTTTTTGGGTTGAGGAAAGGTTGATTTACAGGAATTTTGATATAATGGAAAAAAGTGTACGAAAGGAATGTGTATGAAAGCAACAGAACGACGTAAGAAAATCCTATCCCTTTTACGAGAAAGCCCCTATCCCCTTGCAGCTAATTATCTGGCGAAAGAATTTGGAGTGAGTCGACAAGTAATTGTTGGAGATGTAGCCTTGCTTCGTGCGGAGGGAGAAGCTGTCTTGGCAACTCCGAGAGGGTACTTACTCCAATCTTCTTTGCCATCTACTGAAGGAGCCTACATTCGAAAGATAGCTTGTCAACATGGTCCAGAAGAGGTAGAAAAAGAATTGACAATCTTGCTAGAGGGTGGAGCTCAAATACTAGATGTTGAAATTGAGCATCCCATTTACGGCTTATTATCAGGCAAGCTGAATATTGCAAGTTTAGAAGATAGGGATCATTTTTTGGATGCCTTAGGTCAATACCAAGGTGTGTTACTGAGTAATTTAACAGAAGGAGTTCATACACATACAGTCTCTTTCCCATCTGTGCAAGCCTATAATGAACTTTCAGCAGCTTTAAAACATGCAGGTATTTTACTAGAAAATTAATAAATCTTACAGGCGTCTTGACACCTGTAAGGTTTTGTTTTATAATCAAACCAATAGAAAGAGAGGTGCCTAATGTCCCAATTAACACTATCATCTAAAAATTCAGTTAAGCAGCTATCAATTAGTGCAATTTTAACCGCATTTGCCATTTTAATACCTTTAATGATGCCGATTAAAATCATTATTGGCCCAGCATCCTATACACTTGCTAGTCACATTCCTTTGTTTATAGCCATGTTTATTTCACCAGCTACTGCTATTTTTGTTGCTTTAGGTTCTAGTTTAGGCTTTTTCCTCGCCGGTTTTCCAATCGTTATTGTATTTCGGGCGCTTACGCACCTGTTCTTCCTTACCTTAGGTGCGGTCTTGGTCAAGCGTTTTCCGATTCTCATGGATTCTAAGCGCTTTTTACTATTAGGAATTGGGCTTAATCTCCTGCATGGTCTAGGAGAATATATTGTGGTGATGGTGCTTACTTCGGGGCAACAAACTTCTGCTACCTACTGGATAACGATGCTTGGCTTGGTGGGTGTTGGCTCGGCTATTCATGGATTGCTTGATTTTAGTTTAGCTTATTATTTCTGGAAAATTTTAAAAGAACGGAAAATTTATCAACCATAATCAGTTATGATGAGGAATATATTTTAGAAGCTGGAGAATATTCTCTAGCTTTTTTTGGAAATTTTTCTGGAAATGTACGATATTTATTCATTTTTTAAGAAAATTTGCATAAATATGTTGCAAAAAAGTATAAATATACACTATAATAGTCACTAAGTTTTATTTGCTAATATATATAGAAATGAGAAAGTTTATGACAAAAGAAAAATTAATTTTGGCCTATTCTGGTGGACTTGATACTTCAGTTGCGATTGCTTGGTTGAAGAAAGACTATGATGTCATTGCGGTTTGTATGGATGTTGGTGAAGGGAAAAATCTCGAATTTATTCATGACAAGGCCCTTTCCATCGGTGCAATTGAATCGCATGTTTTGGATGTGAAAGAAGAATTTGCTCAAGAATACGTTTTGCCTGCCCTACAAGCCCATGCCTACTATGAGCAAAAATATCCGCTGGTATCGGCTCTCAGCCGTCCCTTGATTTCCAAAAAGTTGGTGGAAATGGCTCATAAGACAGGAGCAACCACTATCGCCCACGGCTGTACTGGTAAGGGAAATGACCAGGTGCGGTTTGAGGTAGCCATTGCAGCCCTGGATCCAAGCTTGAAAGTCGTGGCTCCTGTCCGTGAATGGAAGTGGGCGCGTGAAGAAGAAATCATCTTCGCCAAGGAAAATGGTGTTCCAGTTCCTGCCGATCTGGACAGTCCTTACTCAGTCGACCAAAACCTCTGGGGTCGTGCCAATGAGTGTGGTGTCTTGGAAAATCCATGGAATGAAGCGCCAGAAGATACTTTTGGCATCACTACTTCTCCAGAAAATGCACCAGATACTCCCGAGTATGTCGATATTGAGTTTAAAGCAGGTATTCCTGTTGCTGTAAATGGTGAAAAGTTAAGTCTTGCTAATCTCATTCAAAGACTCAATGTCATTGCTGGTAAACATGGTGTGGGTCGGATTGACCACGTGGAAAATCGTTTAGTCGGAATCAAGTCACGGGAAATTTACGAGTGCCCAGGAGCTATTACCCTTCTGACAGCCCACAAGGAAATTGAAGATTTGACCCTGGTACGGGAAGTATCGCATTTCAAACCGATTGTTTCAAATGAACTCTCTAACTTGATTTACAATGGTTTGTGGTTCAATCCAGCAACAGATGCCTTGAAGGCCTATCTTGCTCAGACCCAGGCAGTTGTTAATGGCACCGCAAAAGTGAAATTGTATAAGGGGTCAGCCAAAGTAGTTGCTCGGAAATCTCCAAATTCCCTTTATGACGAAGATTTGGCAACCTATACCAGTGCAGATACCTTTGATCAAGATGCGGCAGTCGGTTTCATCAAGCTTTGGGGATTGCCAACCAAGGTCAATGCGGAAATTCATAAAAAGAGCTAGAAAGTAGGAGCCTATGGAAGCAAAGAAATTATGGGGAGGTCGCTTTGAAGCCAGTCTTGAGGAATGGGTTGAAGAATTCGGAGCCTCCATTCGCTTTGACCAAAAATTGGCCAAGTATGATATTCAAGGCTCACTGGCCCATGTCAAGATGCTGGGGCAAACTAGGATTATCTCTCAAGCTGAGGCTCAGGTCATTCAAGCTGGTCTGGAAGAATTGCTAGAGGAGTATGAGGCTGGCAAGCTGGTATTTGATATTCGAAACGAAGACATTCACATGAATATTGAAAGTCTATTGACGGAGAAAATAGGCTCAGTTGCAGGCAAACTCCATACAGCTCGTTCTCGTAACGACCAAGTGGCTACGGATATGCACCTTTATTTGAAGGATACACTCTTTCAAGTTGTAGACAAATTGACCAACCTACGTCAGATTTTAGTAGACCTTGCACAGGAGCATGTGGAAACAATCATGCCCGGCTATACCCACTTGCAACATGCCCAGCCCATTAGTTTTGCTCAGCACTTGTTAGCCTATTACAACATGTTCAGCCGAGACAGTGAGCGCTTTGCATTCAACATGCAGCATACAAATGTATCCCCACTTGGTGCGGCGGCCTTGGCAGGGACGACCTTTCCGATTGACCGTCAGATGACGTCTGATTTGATGGGATTTGCCAAGCCCTATAGTAATTCTCTTGATGCTGTGTCTGACCGTGATTTTATCTTGGAATTTCTGTCAAATGCCAGTATCCTCATGATGCACATGTCGCGTTTGTGTGAAGAAATCATTAACTGGTGTTCATATGAATACCAATTTGTCACCCTATCCGATACCTTTTCAACAGGTTCTTCCATCATGCCTCAGAAGAAAAATCCAGATATGGCTGAGCTGATTCGGGGGAAAACAGGTAGAGTTTATGGGAACTTAGTTGGCCTACTGACAGTCATGAAATCCCTGCCTTTAACCTATAATAAAGACTTACAGGAAGACAAGGAAGGCATGTTTGACACGGCAGAAACAGTTTTGATTTCAATTGATATTTTGGCGGGTATGCTGAAAACGATGACGGTTCATAAGGAAAGGATGGCTCAATCGACAGAGAAGGACTTTTCAAATGCTACAGAGTTGGCTGATTATTTGGCTAGTAAAGGTCTGCCCTTCCGCCAAGCGCATGAGATTGTTGGAAAACTGGTCTTGGAGTGTAGCAAGGCAGGACACTATCTCCAGGATGTATCATTTGAGACCTATCAGGCTATTTCGCCTCTTATTCAAGCAGATATTTATGATGCCTTGTCCTCCAAAGTTGCTGTTAGTCGTAGAAATTCCCTTGGCGGGACAGGTTTTGAATCGATTGCAGACCAGTTGAAAAGTGCCAAAGAGGAAATTCAGAACGCAAAAAGCCTATAAACGGTATGTTTATTGGCTTTTTTGAATTTTGTGGTATAATAGAAGTAATTTTGAAAGATGGAGTGGCAGTTTGAAAAAAAGCTATCGTGTCAAGCGTGAACGAGATTTTAATGACATTTTTACAAAAGGAAACAATGTCGCCAATCGGAGGTTTGTTGTCTACCGATTACCTAAAGAGCAAAAGCATTTCCGAGTAGGTTTATCTGTCAGCAAAAAATTGGGAAACGCTGTCATGCGAAATAAGATTAAGCGCAGGATTCGTCACATCTTAATTGAATGCCAACATCAACTGGTAGCAGATGACTTTGTTATCATTGCTCGAAAAGGTGTAGAGGAATTGTCCTATCAAGAAATGAAGCAAAACCTCATCCATGTTTTGAAACTAGCTAAACTATACCAGGAAGGTGTTGTGATTGAAAAAGAAAGTTAAATGGGCAGGTCTACTGGTAGCATCTCTAATTGTTTTAACAGCCTGCGGAACAGGGCCAGTGACCAGTCAATCTACAGATGCGTGGGATAGATTAATTTACTGGTTTGCCAGCATTATTCAGTTCCTATCTATCAACGGTCAAATTGGAATCGGTATTATACTTTTTACCATTTTAATTCGAACCCTTCTGTTGCCGTTGTTCCAAATACAGATGAATTCCTCACGGAAGATGCAGGAGCTTCAACCTCAGCTGAAAAAGTTGCAAGCGGAGTATCCAGGAACGGATATGGAAAGTCGCCAGCAGCTTTATGAAGCAACGCAAGCTCTCTACAAAGAGAATGGCGTCAGCATGAGAGCGTCCATGATTCCGCTCTTTATTCAAATGCCAATCCTTTTGGCCCTCTTTCAAGCTCTGACACGTGTTGAAGCCTTGAAAGTAGGTCACTTCCTTTGGTTAAATCTTGGGGAGCCGGATCCGTTCTTTATTTTGCCGATTCTAGCTGCAGTGTTTACATTCCTCAGCTCATGGTTGACCAATAAATCAGCAATTGAGAAGAATATGGCTATGACAATTATGACCTATGTCATGCCCGTGATGATCTTTTTCTTTGCTGTGGCAGCTGCTAGTGGGGTGGCTTTGTATTGGACAGTGTCAAATGCCTATCAGGTTGCTCAAACCTTGGTGTTCAATAATCCGTTTAAAATAATAGCAGAGCGTCAAGCGAAAATTGATGCTGAAAAAGAGCGTCAGGCAAAAATCCGACGGGCACAGAAAAAAGCACAGAAAAAGAAATAGGAAAACTAGGAGAGAGAAGATGAAATTTACAGGAGCAAGTGTTGAAGAGGCCATCCAGAATGGCTTGGTAGAGCTGAATATTCCTCGAAAAAAAGCACATATTACTGTGGTTGCGCGTGAGAAAAAAGGTTTCCTTGGTTTCGGTAAAAAGCCAGCGATTGTGGATATTGATGTCATCAATGAAACAACGGTTGTTAAGGCTAATCAGAAAGCAGTTCGTGGCGTTCCAAGTGAAATTAATGACCTCAATGAACCAGTAAAAAGCGTTTCAGAGGCTACGATTGACCTAGGAAAAGTTGTTGCAGCGGTGAAAGAATTTGAAAAGTCTGGTCAAACGCTTGATGATGATATTAAAGCGCAGATCTTGAAAAATGAAAAAGAAGCGACAACGATTTTGGAAGAAACAGGTCGGATTGAAATTCTTTCAGAGGATTTACTAACTACTACAGATGCAACAACATCTGCTAAGGAAGACGTAAATCAAGAAGTCATCTCAGAAAATCAAGCAGATAATTTTGCTGATTTAGATATTAAGATTGAGCCCCAGTATGATATTGAACAAGTTGTTTCGGAAGTGACAGCTTATGTACAAGAAATTCTGGATGATATGGATGTTGAGGCGCGTATTGATACAAGTCATAATCGCCGTACAATCAATATTCAAGTGGATACCAATGAACCAGGTCGTGTTATCGGTTATCACGGAAAAGTTTTGAAAGCCTTGCAACTTTTGGCTCAGAACTTCTTATACAACCGTTATGAGCGTAATTTCTATATCACAATCAATGTGAATGATTATGTAGAACACCGCGCAGAGGTTCTTCAAGGCTACGCACAAAAATTGGCAGAACGTGTTTTGGCAGAGCAGGAAGCCTACCATACAGATCCGATGTCAAGTAGCGAACGTAAAATTATCCACCGCATTATCTCTAAAATGGATGGTTTGACAAGTTATTCAGAAGGTAGCGAGCCGAACCGATATGTCGTTGTAGATATTGAAGGAAATCATGATTAAAAAGAGGCTAGTCCTCTTTTTTCAATGATTTTCTGATTCTTTCCTAAAAGTATGGCAGAATAGCTTGACAAACGAACAGAATTTATATAAAATAGTTTGGTATGTTTAGTAACTGATCAAAACTAGCCGGCTAAACGAATACAAGAATCTAAGAGGAGGTATTCATCGTGAAACGTACTTTTCAACCAAGTAAAATCCGTCGCGCGCGTAAACACGGTTTCCGTAGCCGTATGGCAACTAAAAACGGCCGTCGCGTGTTAGCTGCTCGTCGCCGTAAGGGACGTAAAGTTCTTACAGTAGCATAAGAAGATGAAAAGAGAAGCCAGCAGAAACTCGAGTCTGCTGGTTTTTTTCTTCTCATAAGAATCTTCTGAAATATGTTACAATAGTAGGAAAGAAAGTGATGGAACGATGATACAAATTTTTGATACCCATACCCACCTCAACGTAGAGCAGTTTGACGGTCGGGTCCAAGAAGAATTAGACTTTGCCAAGGAGATGGGGGTCACCCTCCACAATGTGGTCGGTTTTGACCGTGCAACCATTGACAAGGCTATGGAGCTTGCTGACCAGCACCCTGAAATTTATCTGACACTGGGCTGGCATCCCACAGAGGCTGGCACTTATGACGAGGAAGTGGAAAACTATCTGCTCAAAGCCCTCCAGCATCCCAAGGTCATTGCCCTGGGAGAGATTGGACTGGATTACTACTGGATGACGGCGGATAAGGAAATCCAGGCTCGTGTTTTCAAGCGACAGATGGAGCTGGCCAAGCAGTTGGATTTGCCCTTTGTGGTTCATACTCGCGATGCTTTGGAAGATACTTACCAGATCATCAAGGAAGTCGGCGTCGGTCCGCGTGGAGGCATCATGCATTCCTTCTCTGGCACTCTGGAGGAGGCTCAAGCTTTCATGGACCTGGGCATGCACATCTCCTTCTCGGGAGTGGTGACCTTCAAAAAAGCCGTTGAACTTCAGGAAGCGGCGCAAGCATTGCCCTTAGAAAAAATCCTGGTCGAAACGGACGCACCCTACCTGGCGCCTGTTCCCAAGCGTGGTCGGGAAAATCGCACCGGCTACACCAGATATGTGGTGGATATGCTGGCCCAGCTTCGCAACCAGTCGGTCGAAGAAGTGGCGGCTGCGACCTACGAGAATGCAAGGAGTTTGTTCAGAATTGACTCAGAAAATTAAGATACAAGAAGTCCTCGTTGTTGAAGGCAAGGACGACACGGCAAACTTGAAGCGGTTTTACGAGGTGGATACCTACGAAACCAGAGGCTCTGCCATATCAGACGATGACTTGGAACGCATCGAGAAACTCCATGACCTGCGTGGCGTGATTATCTTTACTGACCCAGACTACAATGGCGAGCGGATTCGAAAAATCATTATGCAGGCCATTCCCACGGTCAAACACGCTTTTTTACAGCGGGACGAGGCTGCCCCCAAGTCCAAAACAAAAGGGCGGTCCTTGGGCATTGAGCACGCCAGCTTTGAAGACTTGGAAAAGGCCCTAGCAGGCGTACGTGGTCATTACGATGATGAAAATAACTTTGATATTAGCCAGAAGACCCTGATTCGGCTAGGGTTGCTTATGGGTGGCGACAGTCGCAAGCGGAGGGAGTATCTGGGAGAGAAGCTCCGCATCGGCTACTGCAACGGCAAACAACTCCTCAAACGATTGGAATTGTTTGGGATAAGTTTGGCGGAGGTTGAGGAGGCTATGGAGAGCTATCATGGATAGGGTCTACGCTGTTAAGTGCTTGGTTAAAAACGAGTTTGAACCTTCTTATGAAAATTATTCATCTTATGAAGAAGTGACCTACTTGCTGCCGGCTGATGTCCTTGTTTGGGAGGATGAGCAGGTTGATAAGAACAAACTAGCAGACTATTTGCTTGGTTTAGTTGAAGATGGCTATGTCCATGCGGATGGTATTTGGAAGCAGAGCCGTTTGTTTCATATTGCCGGTGTGCAAGAAATGGACGACAGGGTAGAGTTTGATGGACTAGCCGTGGAAGTCTATCGCTGGTTTTACAATTTTGAACGTCCAGTTACTGAGGAAGAATTTTTGAATCTCTATTATTTTGATGATTTGGGGAGATAGGCAATCTAGAGCGGAAATATTACTATTTCTGCTTTTTTGAAAATTGCTAGCGGTGTCTATTTGTGTTAAAATATAGAAAACTAGGAGGTGGACTAGATTGATAACTATAAATAAAGATGCCCAAGTAAATTTTAAAACTGATTCCAGACTTTTAGAAAAAGCCAAGGAAGTATTTGCTATGAACCAGCTGGATTTGACTGCTGGTTTTAACCTCTTCTTGCAAAATATCGCTGTAAAAAATGAGTTGCCAATTCTGACAGAAGAAGAGTTGGAAAGAGAAGAGTTGTTTTTACAGTTACAGAAGGAAATCCAGGAAAACCAACAGGCGATTGAGGCAGGTCACGGGATCAGCCTAGAAAGTGTCAAAGAGAAGTATGGAATTTGAGTCTTATTCAGTGATACTTGCTCCAGCAGTGGAGAAGGAATTGGCAGTTATTTACGCCTATTTTTCGGAACAGTTCTCAGAAGAAATTGCCAAAAGACGAATTGGGATGATTGTCGAAGCATTGGAGAGTTTGCAAATTTTTCCTGAACGTGGTTTTAACGCCGATAACCGTTTTGGTAAGCAGATAGACCCGCCTCATCTAACCCGAGGCTATGTCGTTGGAAAAGACTACATCGCCCTCTATCGCGTAGTGAAAAATGAAGTTCGAGTTGGTCATCTTTTTGCGACCAAGAGTGATTATGTGAAGTTGTTGAAGTGAGAGAGCATGAGTAGGACAGAGCAAGTCATCCTAACCAATATGTGCATGATTACAGACGGTCAGCAGGTATTAGTTCAGGATAGGAATTCAAAGAAATGGCCTGGTGTGACTTTCCCTGGGGGCCATGTCGAGCCAAATGAGTCAATTATTTCCTCCGTCATTCGTGAAATCAAGGAAGAAACGGGCTTGACGGTATCCAATCTCGAACTCTGTGGCATTCAAAACTGGACGGATCCTACTGACCATTATCGCTATCTGGTATTTTGCTACAAAACCAGTTATTTTTCAGGTTTTATCCAATCTTCTGATGAGGGCGAGGTCTTCTGGATTGACCGTGCAGAATTGAAGAATCTCCAACTTGCTGACGGTTTTGAAACCATGTTGGAAATCTTTGAACAGCCGCAGCTGACGGAGAATTTTTACTGGTTTGAAGACGGCGAATGGAAGGTGGAGAATCGTTAAAGAGTTGTACAATAAGTTTGACAACTCTTTTTTTCTATGCTATAGTAAGCCTAGAAATGATGAGAGGTATTGCTTATGGAAGCTATTGTATATTCCCATTTTCGAAATCACTTAAAGGACTATATGAAAAAGGTCAATGACGAGTTTGAACCTTTGGTCGTGGTTAATAAAAATCCAGAGGAAGATATTGTTGTACTCTCAAAGAGTGAGTGGGATAGTTTACAAGAAACCCTCGCTGTTGCTCGGAACACTTATCTGTCTCAAAAAGTCCTACGTGGTATGGCTAAAGTCAAAACGGGACAAACCCAAGAACGAAACCTGATAGAGGCGGACTAACATGGGAATCCATTTTACAGACGACGCCTGGGAAGACTATCTTTATTGGCAGGGTCAGGATAAGAAAACACTGAAGAGAATCAATAAGATTATCCAGGATATGCAGCGACATCCTTTTGAAGGCATTGCCAAACCAGAACCTTTGAAGTATGATTATCAAGGTGCCTGGTCTCGGAGAATTGATGCGGAGAATCGGTTGATTTATATGGTGGAAGCTGATCGGTTGTGCATCCTGTCGCTAAAGGATCATTATAGGTGAGGGGGATTAACAAATGAAAAAAGTCGTCCTCCTTCGAGGTGTTACCCCTGTTGGCAAGAATAAAATTCCCAAGATGTCTTACTTGGCGGAAATTTTGACGGAAGCTGGTTTAACTTCTGTCCAAACCTATATTCAAAGCGGAAATGTTGTTTGTGAAACAGATATATTAGATGAAGAACTCAGTCGGCTTATCCATCAAACCATTAAAGAAAAAATAGGTGCAGAGTTAGCGATCATTGTCAAACATCAGATGGAGTTAACACAAGCAGTTGCTGAAAATTCTTTTGGTGAGGGCTATGATCCTTCTCGTGTTCATTTGGTCTTTACCAATGATGAGATAAATGGTGAAAAATTAAACAAATTATTGCACCAAGACTTTGGCGATGAGGAGTTGCGTCTGGGAAGTCAATGTCTATACATGTATCTTCCGAGAGATGCTCGAAAGAAAAAACTAAATACCAATTATTTAGAAAAACAGCTGGACATTACAGCGACGATGAGAAAACTAAGTGTTATTTCACGATTGAGTGAAATGGCGAAATAAAAAACAAGAAAGAACACACATGAGAATTGCAGACAAAAACGTTACTCGTGCCGTCCTTGAACGCCACGGGTTTACCTTTAAGAAATCCTTCGGTCAAAATTTTTTGACTGATACCAATATTTTACAGAAGATTGTGGACACGGCAGAGATTGACCGAAATGTCAATGTCATCGAGATTGGTCCTGGAATCGGGGCCTTGACCGAGTTTTTGGCGGAGAATGCCGCTGAGGTCTTGGCTTTTGAGATTGACGACCGCCTGATTCCGATTTTGGCGGACACCTTGGGTCGCTTTGACAATGTGACCGTGGTCAACCAAGACATCCTCAAGACCGACCTGCAGACCCAGATTCAGAACTTTAAGAACCCTGATTTGCCCATCAAGGTCGTGGCCAACCTGCCCTACTACATCACCACCTCTATCCTCATGCACCTGATTGAGAGCAAGATTCCCTTCAGCGAGTTCGTAGTCATGATGCAGCGGGAGGTGGCCGACCGCATTTCTGCTGAGCCAAACACCAAGGCTTACGGAAGCCTGTCCATTGCGGTCCAGTACTACATGACTGCCAAGGTGGCCTTTATCGTGCCTCGCACCGTCTTTGTGCCTGCACCAAACGTGGACTCCGCCATTCTCAAAATGGTCCGCCGCGAGCAACCTCTGGTGAGCGTCAAAGACGAAGATTTTTTCTTCCGAGTGTCCAAGGCCAGCTTTGTGCATCGCCGCAAGACCCTGTGGAACAACCTGACCAACCATTTCGGCAAATCCGAAGAAGTCAAGGACAAGCTGACGCAGGCACTTGGCATGGCAGAGCTGGAAGCCAGTGTTCGTGGCGAAGCACTTTCCATGGCTGACTTCGCACGTTTGTCTGACAGCCTTCAGGAAGTTGGTTTATAAGCAAGTATTGATTGCGGAGAAATCTGCAATCAATATTTATTTTAATGGAAAATTGTTTTCCTGTTTGCCTTGTTCGTTGACAGTGGGGGGAAAGCTTGTTATACTGGGAGTTGATAAATTTTAAGGAATTATTGTCTGCAAATGAGCAGAATAGTAAGAACCCGTATTCACAGTTCAGCACTTCTACTTAAGGATAGTTTTTAAGCTAGTCATCGTTAGTTTTTTCAAAGTACAGTCAGTATTCTCTCAATAAAACTGCCTTGATTAGCGAAAAACTATCTCTTATTGATAATCACTTCACTTCTGAGTACAGGTTCTTACAAAAACAAGAGAGGGGTTCCCTCTTTTTTTATGAAGGTATCTTATGTTAAAAAAATTACTGAAAAAGCATCCAGATATTGTTGCAGTAACTGTATTTTTTCTTTTTTCGCTCACCCTTCTATTGCCACAGATTTTGACAAAAGCAGTGGTGACAGGAGACGATATTGTTTTTCATTATAATCGTTTTTATGATACAGCTATACAAATTAAGTCAGGAGATTTTTCTTATATAATGAGCTTGCATGGCTATCAGCAATCTGGAAGGATTGTCAATGCTCTATATGGTCCATATCTAGCCTATTTGCAAGGAGCCTTGCTGTTGTTGGCCGGAACTTGGTATCGATACCAACTACTGTCTAATCTTCTTTTAGGAGTTTTGAGTGCCACTTCGCTTTATTTTCTAATGCGAGAAGTGAAAGTACTCTATTCTCTATCTGTTGGGTTATCCATGTTTTTCGCGACTACCTACTCTGTTCAATACTGGTGGGTAGCTCAAGGATTTTCAAGTTGGGGAGTGGCCTTATTTCCGCTTTGTTTGATTCCAGCAGTTCGATTCCTAAAAACTGGTAAAGTTCCTATTTTTCTGATGGCAGGAGCTGTAGGGTTAATGTTGCAGATACACATGCTGTCGGCTCTGTTTCTCATCTTAGCCTATGCAATTCTTTTTTCAATTGGTTGGTTAAAATCGCAAGACAAATGGAACGTAATGAAAGATGTACTGTTTTCGGTTGGAGTTTTTCTGATTTTAACTGTAAATATCTGGTTACCCTTATTATATGTAAATGCAACAAATGAATTAGCAGCACCATTTATAAACAAAAAGTTTATTCAGTCAACAGTTACCTGGTCTAAGGCTTATTTCTTATACTTTCCATACTCTCTACCAATCATTTTTGCAACCTCTCTTTATTTTATGCTGAAAAAATGGAAGAAGCAATCGGTGATATTGAGGGGTCTGACAGTAACTTTTCTGGTATTTTTTATTTTTTCAACAAATCTTTTTCCGTGGCAACTATTTGCTGGTAAAGGTATTGGATTAGTGGATTTAATCCAATTTCCCTTTAGATTCTTTTTGTATGCTAATGCTTTACTTCTGACGATTGTTGGTCTTCAATTAACAGATTACGAAGTACGTAAAAAGTTGTTTTTGGGGTTGACAATCTTATCTACCATAATTGGTGTTGGTTTTACTTGGGATCAATATAATCAAGCAGTCAATGACCAGTACAACAAAGCAGAATTCTTACAAGATATGCTTCATACTACTCTATACGGAACAACGGAAGAATTACGTGCATCCTTGCATTCAAAAAATTTAGGTGAGTTTGTTCAACTGGCTCAGAAATCAACTCCCGACTATGTGCCGGTGTTATCTGAAAAAGAAGAGAATGTTCGTGCGGTAAATGAGGCTAAATCTCGTTATGATCGTTACCGTGACCAGATTATTTTACCTAACCAGCAATTTAATAAGCAAGTTTTTGGGGATAGCTTAAAAATAAGTTGGTCGGCAAATCAATCAGAGGAAATCCAAATACCGATTGTTATTTACCGAGATAGTGAATTGACATTGAATGGAAAGAGGTTAGGGAAGATGGATTATTATCTTTCCACTATTGGTGTGCCAACGGTTACCAGCCAAAAAGGGAAGAACACCCTAATCCTCTCCTATAAGCAACAATGGTGGTTATTGCCAGTTATCTTTATCAGTTTGACTGGCTGGATACTTTGGTCGATTTATTATACCTTTATCTACCGAAAATCAAATATTTCCTAAGAGAGAAATGCTATGAAACAAATCAAACTCAAGGCAACCAAGCAATTTATTCTGGTCATGGTAATGACCGTCTTGCTGGCTATGGGGCGAGCCCTTTTACTGAGTGATGTATCTTTTCCACTCTGGTTTATTCCCTTGCCCTTGATTGCCTATCTTATTTTTACATTTTATGTATTGGTCTTGCTTGATAAATATGAGAAATTTATAAAGACCAAAACCTTTGCCAAGTATGTCGGCTATTTTCTAGGTTTTCTATATCTTATCAACCTGGTCTATCGGCTCAATGCCAAGAAGTATCAACCCTGGAATATTTTCCGGAATAATCTCTTTCAATTTGAGCTTCTATTGATGTTGGCTCTTCCTGTATTGTTGGCATTTTTATGGCGGAAGAAGACGGGAATTCGAGAAAAATTAAGCCAGTGGTCAGCCAATCACTTGGTACCAGATGGCTATTTGCTCTTGACCAGCTTACTTTCTCTCAGTCCACTAGCTATATCTTATTGGAAAGATAGCCATTATGAGAGTTTGGTTGAGAAAGGTTCTTACATAGAGTTTTTCAGCCAGACACCCTTGTTTGCACCTATCCATTTTATAGGGACCTACATTTTTCTTCGCTATCTTCATAAGGCATTTGTAGAGTTTAAGGCCAATCGAACCAATGTCTACAGCATGCTCTTTATCAGTTTGGCACTGGCTACGCTATCGCATATTGGTTATCAGGCTTCTATGGCTGGAGCGACTGGTTCTTATTTCACACGTCATCTCTTTCCAGGGGCTATTGTCTTCCAGATTGCCTGCCTCTTTTTCCTCAATGTCATCATTAGCCTAGTTATCAACCGCCAAATCTTATCTGTTGCCGTGATTGCTAGTCTAAACGTCATTTTGGTTACGGCCAATTTTCTCAAATTCCGCTACCGTTCGGAGCCATTGACCCCCAATGATTTCAAATGGGTCGGGAACTTGGGGATGATTCTCAGCTTTATCAGTCTACGTGTTGTCTTGGTATCGCTCGTCTTTATAGTCCTCCTTGTGTTTATCTACCGACGTATTCACAAGAAGTACTTCCAAGGAAGGATTGTCGCTTCTATCTGGAAAAGGCTGGCAGGAATTTCAGTCATCGTATCCTTGATTTTAGGAATGGGCTGGGCAATTCGCAATGAAAAAGACCATAAGATTGCTGGCTGGATTCCTATTCTTTCTCAGGTTAATAACTGGCGGAATGTAGATTGGAAGGGCTACGCCTTTGTGGCTCGTTATCGCACTCTTTCATTCCTCTGGTTGCAGCAACTCAGCAAGACCAGTATGGAAATGCCTGAGAATTACTCTGAGAAGACCATGAAGGCCATTGTGAAGAAGTATACCGCCTTGGCTGAGGAAATCAATGCAGAACGGACAGGTCAATTGACTGACCAGACGGTTATCTACATTCTTAGTGAGAGTTTGGCTGACCCGCGTCGGATTCCAGGTGTAACCCTTAGTCAAAATGTCCTTCCAAATATTGAGTACATCATGAGCCAGACTACCAGTGGCTTGATGAAGAGTGACCACTATGGTGGTGGTACGGCTAATATCGAATTTCAGGTCTATAGTGGTCTGCCCTTCTACAATTACAGCTCATCCATTTCTTCAGTCTATCTGGATGTGGCGCCAAATATGAAGAAGTTGCCAAGTATCAGTGACCTCTATCCAGCAGATAATCGTATTGCCATCCATCCTTACTACGATACCAGTTACAACCGAAATTCTATCTATAAGCAGCTGGGGATTGAGCAATTCTACACTCTCAATAGTGCCAAGTATCCTCTTACTGTGACGGCTGAGGATTATCAGGGGAATTTTGTCAGTGACAAGAAGACCTATGACTTGATTTTGGATCAGGTACGTTCTGCCGATACCAGCTTTGTGTCGGCTATTACCATGCAGAACCATGTTCAGTGGAATTCTCTAGAGCCTGCAGGTATAATAGCATCGGGTGAGGGCTTCACGGCTGAGGAAAATGAAAACTTGACCAGCTATGTTCGCCTCCTATCCTTTACGGATCAGGCAACAAGGGATTTTCTAGACCAGCTTAAGACCTTGGATAAGAAAGTGACAGTTGTTTTTTACGGGGACCATTTGCCAGGTTTGTATCCAGAGTCAGCTTTCGTGACGGACCCAAGTGCGCAGTATAAGACAGATTATTTCGTTTGGAGCAATTTTGATACAGCGAAATACAATTATGAGCTAGTTAACTCTAGCGACATGAATGCACTGATGCTGGAGACGACCAATAACAAGGTCAGTCCTTACTATGCCCTCTTGACAGAAGTACTTCATAAGGACCGAGTAGGACAGGCTGAGCGAGATGCGAAAGTTGCAGAAGAACTCAAACTGGTCCAATATGACCTATCTACAGGAAAAGGATACCTTTTGAAATACAAAGATTTTTTCAAAGTAGCGACTGAAACGACAGAATAAAATCACGACCAAGTCAGATAGCTGGCTTGGTTTTTCTTTATGTGAAAATGGACACAAATATGGGAAGGAGTGGTATAATAAAGGTGTTTATACACTTCAAAAATCAAAATTATCCGTTGTCAAGAGTCTTGATGAATGGAAAACTTTTCAGCCTGTTACCTTAAAATAAGAAAGTAACAGTGTTCTATCGTCGGCTTGAAGACGCAAACATTGTTTTGTATTTTCCACCTTCAACTATCTGGAAGATAGTTGAAGGTGGTCTACTTTTGATTTTCGTTGAGTATTATTATTTTATAACAATGATTGGTGGAATGTCTTTTAGGATACTAATAAGTAAAATTAAAACGATAGTAATGTTTGCAATTAGATAATTTTGTTTCATTGATATTCCCCATTGTTGAATATAGATAATATTTATTTTAAAATCATGATAACATCTATTAAGTTATGCTTTAAACAAATCCCTTATATACAAAAGGAGGTCTGGAAATGAGTTGTTTTGGGAAAACGTTGAAATTTATCAGAGAGGGAAAGGGGAAGAGTTTGGCGGAGGTCGCCAAGGGACATATTTCTACTTCTCAACTTTCTCGGTTTGAAAATGGGGAATCCGACATTACTGTTAGTAAATTATTTGGTGTGCTGGCAGAAATGAATGTGGATGTGGACGAGTTCGTGTATGCCAGTCAGGATTTCAAAAAAGATGAGCTGACTAGAATTTTGGAACAACTAAAACAATCCATCTATATCAGAGATGTTGTAACCATAAAGAAAATCTTGTCTGAACAATTAGCAAAAGCAGAAAGAGATTCTCGTAGGGAGTTTCATCGGTTGAATGCTATTTTAATCGCTTATAAACTGAGAAACTTAGATAAGACAATAGTTGTTTCGAAAGAAGATACAGCCTTTTTAACGGATTACTTATTTCGAGTTGAGAATTGGAGCTACTATGAGATCTTACTATTTGCGAATACGATTGACAAATTGGGTCATCAAACAATGATGCTTTTTTGTAGAGAGTTAATTCATCGTACACAGTTTTACCGTGAAATGAAACAACATCGATTGGTAGTTTCTCAAGTTCTCCTTAGTGCTTATCTAGTCAGCGTTCAAACTAAGGAACTTGTCGACGCAATCTTTCTTGAAAAGACTATCGAAGGTTTGCTTTTCGACGAGACAGAAATTTTTGAACGCATTTTGTTTAAATTTGGTAAGGCTTTTTATGATTATCAAAATACCGGAACTTCTAATGCTATTTTGGAGATGAGAAAGTGTATTGGACTTTTACGAGCGGTCGATAGCCAGAATATAGCAGATTGGTATGAAAGTATATTGGAAAAGATACTTATTGAGTAGTGGTTGCGTATAAGGGACATATTTTGTTGTCCTATATTTATAATTTATTATTAATAATGCGTAAATTTATTTATTGGACAAGAAAAGGAGAAGAATATGTCTGTAATTGAATTTAAAAAGTTGTCTTCAAAATTATTAAAAGTAAGTAAAATTGAAACCCTCAGTGGATGTGGAACAAAAAGAACACAGCAAACAAAAGGATGGTATTAATTTTTGGTTTTTCGATTAGTAAAATTAGTCTAGTTGACAGAGATTTTTTATATTATTATCGCTACAAGTTTCGTTGATTAAACTTATTGTATTTTAAAAACATAATAGTGTATTGATTCCATTAAATAAATTTACGTATTTTTAAGGAGAATATGATAATGAAATTTATGCTAAATTGTGATTACTACTACCATTACTTTGGTGAAGATTTGATGGTTATAGGAAAATACGGTCAATACTTATTAAATGAATATCAAGCGTTAGTTTTAAAACAGATAAACGAAACGGGTAGTGTAGAAAGTTTGATAGGTTACTTCTCTGATATAGCGGGGGAATGTGAAACAAAAATAAAAAAGCTATTATTGGATACATTAAAATTATTCTTGAAGAAAGAGTTTATTGTTAAAGGAGTTTCTGTTTATCCGAAGCATATTTATGGTGAAGTTGGGAAATTTTACCCTAGGAAAATAGTTATAGAATTAACGAATAAATGTCATTTACAGTGTACACACTGTTTTAAGGAAGCTGGACCAATTAACAGGAATTTTTTGAAGTATGAAGAGCTAATAAATTTTTTAGATAGGGTAAAAGGAAAGGTTTATGAAATACAGTTAACGGGTGGGGAGCCGATGGCACATCCTCATTTTAAAGAGATTTCAAAATATGCTACGGAGAACTTTCAAGAAGTAACAATGACAACCACTGGTCATTTAATTAATTCCAAAAGTATAATTTATTTGAAGGGAATGAGCTACATTCAAATTTCTTTATATCATCATAATCCGATTCTAAACGACCAAATTACCAATGGAAAGGATACATTAAATAAAACGATTAGAGGAATAAGATTTCTAAACAATGAGAATTTAGACTATTCAGTGACCAATATTGTTCGAAACAGTCTTATCGACGAATTTGATAATTTTATAGAATTTTTAATACTAAACCAAGTAAAAGCGGTGAGATTTGGGCTATTTAGTCATTTGGGTAGAGGTAAGTTAGTCGGATCAGATTGGTTTTTAAGTCCCTCTAAAGTAGAAGAATTTTATGAGATGCTTATAGAAAAAAGTAGAGAGTATGGGAGCAGAATTAATATACATACATGGGAAGAAGATAATTGCTTTAACTATTTTGAAGACATTGTAGATGGGACAATGCGTTGCGGAGCAGGTGTTATTGAATGGACAATCAATGAGAGTGGCCATATTAAGCCGTGTACATTCTTTCCGGATGGTGAGTTTTCTTCTTACTCTCTTCAAAATTTTGAAGAATATTCAATGCAAAATCACGAACAGAATATTGTAAGGAAAATAAATGATTGGGAAGGTTTGCTCCAGACGGTTGGGTTATCAACTAGAAATATTTGCGAAGAAATCTATAAAATGGTGGAGAAGAAATGAAAAAGAGGAATTTTTGGCTAACCTTATCTTGTATTTTTGCAGTAGCCCTGCTAAATGTTGGCTTTCTGTACCAATATCGCTATATTATTGATGCTATTGCAGCTGGAGATAGACAGGCCTTTGTGTCTTATTTTGTGCAGATGGGGTTAACTGTCCTTGTCATGCTGGTTTTTGAATACATTCGTCAGATTGCCAATGTCAGCTATCTCAATCAAGTAGGTTTCCAATTGCAGGCGACCTTTATTGGGAAAATTTTTGATTTACCTTTTAGGCAGTTTGTTGAGCAGGGGGCAGGGGCCTATATTTCTCAGCTCAATAATGATTTGGAGACGGTGAAAGAAGATTATTACGACGCTTTCTTTACAATTTTTCAAGGTGCTTGTACCTTTGGCATTGCCAGTTTGGCCCTTCTTAGCTTGGATGGTCTGACCGCTATTTTCTTGATTCTGATCTCATTCTTACCAGTTGTGATTCCCTATTTGTTTAAAAAGCGGAGAAGGCTCAATCAGGAGGCGATTTCGGACAGTCAGCAGGTCTATAATACAAGAGTTTCAGATGTCTTTCTGAGTTATTTGCAAGTGAAAAATAGCCACCAAAGACAGCAAGTTTTAGATGGTCTGAACGATCGCTATCAAGCAGTCAATGACAAGGTCAATCAGGCCACTCGAACGACAGTAACCATGCGGCTCTTAGTCGGTTTTGTCTTTTATCTGACCACTCTTTCGATTATCTTTATCGGTGGTTTTCAAGTCTTTTCTGGTGCCTTGACCATCGGTGGCTTGACAGCTATTCTGACCATTTCAGAGCAGTTGGTGGATCCCATTAATAGCATTGCGGCAGCCTTTTTGGACAGGCATGCCGTTAAGAAATTAAAGCAAGAGTTTGAGCTATCTACTTTTGGTCAAGAAACGAAGGGACAGGAACTAGCTTCAGCTTTCCAGAGTATTCAACTGGTCAAGGCTAGTTATGCTGTCGGTGAAAAACAGGTCTTTGAAGACCTGACCGTAGCGTTTGAGCGTGGCAAGAAGTATTTAATTCTTGGGGAAAGTGGTTCTGGCAAATCTTCCTTGGCTCTTATTTTGACCAAGAATAGCCAACTGCAAGCAGGGGATATTTACGTTGATCAAATCTCTCTTTCAGACTTATCCTACCAAGCCATTCAAGACAAGATTGCCTATCTGCCACAAGAGGGATCCCTTTTCCATGATACGGTTCTATATAACTTGACCATGGGACGGGAGGTTCCAGAAGATAGGCTGATGTTTCACATTAAGACCGTGAACCTTGACAGTCGTTTCCCAAGTTATGCTTCTTTGAGCGAGGAAATTAGTGATGATAGCGGACTGTCTGGTGGACAAAAGCAACGCCTGCTCTTGATCCGTGCCTTGCTGCAAGATAAGGATATCTTGTTGCTGGATGAAAGTCTGTCTGCCTTGGATCAGGAAACCTATGCAGTGATTGAAAATTACCTTGCCTCACTAGCTGATAAGACGCTCATTCATATTTCCCACCGCGTGTCCGATGAGGTCCTTAGCCGTTATGATGGGGTGGTACGGATTGGGGAGAGCAATTAATACTCTTCGAAAATCAAAATCAGACGTTGTTGACTTGATTTGATGAGCGAGGCTGGGCAAAAAGCACAGCACCGCTTCACAAAATTAGTGTCAACATCTCAGCGCAGTGGTTGATTGGCAGATTTGTTCGTGTTTTACACTCCAAATCTGACCTAATCAACTGTGCGGGGGGTGGGAAGACGAACTCTTCTATGAATGGTCGAGTTCTTTCCCACTCCCAGCCTGTTCCTTTGAAACAAAATAGTAACAGGGTTCTATCTGCGTAAGTAGAAACGAACTACGTTCGCTCTATTTCCAACCTCCAAAGGTTCCCAAAACCTTTGGAGCTAGTCTGTTTTTGATTTTCATTGAGTATGAGTGAGAAGATATAAAAATGCCCCCAAGTCATCAACTTTGACTTGGGGTCTCTCCATTTATCATGCGGAGGAAGGGATTTGAACCCTCACACCCGATGGGCACATGCGCCTGAAGCATGCGTGTCTGCCGTTCCACCACCTCCGCTTGCTTTTTATTATACTATTTTTTATTTGAAATGACTAGAGTAAAGTGTAAAATCTCAGAGTCTGGGTAAAAGACCATCTCACTTCATAAGGTTAGTGTCAACATCTCAGCGCAGTGGTTGATTGGTAGAATCGTTCGTGTTTTACACTCCAAATCTAACCATTACGACTGTTGCGAACAAAGTTCGCTTTATATCCAACCTCAAACTGTCTCCCAGACAGTTTGAGCTGTGCGGGGGTGGGATTGAAACAGTCTGGGAATAGACTGTTTCAGCTCAACAACTTGAAACGTGGAACGGGTGACGCGCTCTTTTATTAAGGTTCGAGTTCTTTCCTGCTCCTTTTTTCTTAGGAAATTTGGTATAATAGGAACAAGTACACACAAAGGAGTCTTCATTGCAAGGAAGAATTATCAAGGCCTTGGCAGGTTTTTACTATGTCGAGGCGGATGGACAGATTTATCAAACCAGAGCTAGAGGAAATTTTCGTAAGAAGGGACAAACGCCCTACGTGGGTGATTTTGTGGACTTTTCTGCGGAGGAAAACTCAGAAGGCTATATATTAAAGATTCATGAGCGGAAAAATAGTTTGGTTCGACCTCCTATCGTCAATATCGATCAGGCGGTGGTTATCATGTCGGCCAAGGAACCTGATTTTAATGCCAATCTACTGGATCGTTTCCTAGTTCTCCTTGAACAGAAGGATATGGATCCCATTATCTATATCTCTAAGATGGACTTGGTAGAAGATCGGACGGAGATGGATGCCTTCAAGGCTATCTATGAGAAAATTGGCTATCCTTTTGTCTATAGTTTGGAGGAATTGATGCCTCTTTTACAGGACAAGGTGACGGTCTTTATGGGGCAGACAGGGGTTGGGAAATCGACTCTTCTCAATCGCATTGCGCCAGAATTAGCCTTGGAAACAGGGGCGATTTCAGATAGTCTGGGGCGTGGTCGCCATACCACTCGTGCGGTCAGCTTCTACAATGTCTTCGGTGGAAAAATTGCGGATACACCCGGTTTTTCATCCCTAGACTATGAAGTCAAGGAGGCGGAGGCTCTGACAGATTGTTTCCCAGAGATTGCGGAAAGTAGCCAGGATTGCAAATTTAGGACCTGTACCCATACCCATGAGCCGGATTGTGCGGTCAAGGAAGCTGTTGCCAGCTCTGCCATTTCCCAAAGTCGCTTTGATAATTATCTCCAATTCCTCAGCGAAATCCAAAATCAGCGTGAAACCTATACTAAAGTCAGTAAAAAATTCAAATAGAAAGTTGGTTCTCTATGTCACATTTTAAGATTGCACCGTCTATTTTGGCGGCAGATTATGCAAATTTTGAAAAAGAGCTCAAGCGTCTAGAAAAGACAGGTGTGGAGTATGTGCACATTGATGTCATGGATGGTCATTTCGTGCCAAATATCAGCTTTGGGGCGGATGTGGTTGCGGCTATGCGTCCTCATAGCAAGCTGGTTTTTGATTGCCATCTCATGGTGTCCAATCCTGAAAATCATATTGAGACCTTTGCACGTGCAGGCGCAGATATTTTAACCATTCATGCAGAAGCAACGGTTCACTTGCATGGAACCTTGCAGAAAATCCGTGCTGCTGGTATGAAGGTGGGTGTGGTCATCAATCCAGGTACGCCGCTTGTGACCATTGAGCCTGTGCTTAACTTGGTGGATCAGGTGCTTCTCATGACGGTCAACCCAGGTTTTGGTGGACAAGCCTACATTCCAGAGGTTGCGGATAAGATTGCAGATTTGGTCAAACTCCGTGAAGCCAAGGGCTTGGCCTTTGATATTGAAGTGGACGGCGGGATTGACGATAAGACTATTCATTCAGCCAAAAGTGCGGGTGCCAATGTCTTTGTGGCTGGCTCCTATCTCTTCAAAGGAGACTTGGATGCCAACGTTGCCAAATTGAGAGCTGCCCTCAATGATTAAGATTGCTGTTATTGCAGGCGGTTCCTTTGACTGCCTTCCTGAGCCTGCCGACCTCTATGTGGGGGTAGATGCAGGCTCTCTTCGTCTTCTGGACCATTCCCTGCCTCTTGACTGGGCTATCGGTGATTTTGACTCGGTGACCTCTGAGGAGCTGGGGCAGATAAGGGAGATGGCAGAGCAGTTTCTGCAAGCTCCTGCTGAAAAAGATGATACAGACTTGGAGTTGGCTTTAAAGGAAATCTTCAAGGCCTATCCGCAGGCCCAGGTTCGCATATACGGAGCCTTGGGTGGTCGCATGGACCACATGATGAGCAATCTCTTTCTGGTTGCAGAACCCGACTTGGCAGCCTATATGGAGCAGATTGAATTGGTGGACAGTCAGAACGTCGTCCGTTTTCGACCTGCAGGCAGTCATAGGATTTCGCCGATTGCTGGTATGAAGTACATTTCCTTTATGCCGTCGGACCAAAGCCACCTGACCATTCGTTATGCCAAGTACCCGCTGGATGCCAGCAATTATTTTTTCAAAAAATGCTATGCTTCTAACGAATTTATAGATAGGGATATAGACATTCAACTGGATCAGGGCTATGTGGTCCTGATCTACAGTAAGGACAAGGATTAGATGGATATTGTACTACTTATTTTGCTGATACTGGTCTTGCTTGCCTTGGTTTTTCTTTATGGAAAATGGCAGAGCTTGGCCCTGCTTTTGCAAGATCAAGCCGAAGATACAGCAGACAACTTGTCTGACCAGCTCAGCTATCAACTAGAAAATGCAACTCTCAAACAGCAGCAGACCATTCACCAGGAGGTGGAAAGACTCCGCACGGAGCTTTACCAACAGCTAACCGACATCCGTCAAGAGCTGAATAAGAGCCACTTGGAAACGCGAGATGCCACCGACCTTCGTTTGCAGGCCATTCAGGAGTCCAATGAAAAACGCCTGGAAGAAATGCGGCAGACGGTTGAGGAAAAGCTGGAGAAAACCCTGCAAACCCGCCTACAAGCCTCCTTTGAAACGGTGTCTAAGCAGTTGGAATCAGTCAATCGTGGTCTGGGTGAAATGCAGACGGTGGCGCGTGATGTGGGTAGTCTTAACAAGGTGCTGTCTGGCACCAAAACCCGTGGCATCATGGGTGAATTGCAGCTGGGACAGATTATCGAGGATATTTTGACACCTAGCCAATATGAGCGAGAGTTTGCCACAGTTTCAGGCTCTAGTGAGCGTGTGGAGTATGCGGTCAAGCTACCAGGACGGACTGAGGGAGACTATATCTACTTGCCAATCGATTCCAAGTTTCCGCTGGCGGACTATTATCGCTTGGAAGATGCCTACGAAAGTGGGGATAAGGACCAGATTGACCTCCATCGCAAAAATCTCCTGGCAGCTATCAAACGTTTTGCCAAGGACATTCAGAGCAAGTACCTCAATCCGCCTGAAACCACCAACTTTGGCGTCTTGTTCTTGCCAACCGAAGGGCTGTATTCAGAAGTGGTCCGCAATCCCATTTTCTTTGATGAGCTTCGCCGTCAGGAAAATATCGTAGTAGCAGGACCCACTACCCTTTCTGCCCTGCTCAATTCCCTCTCCGTCGGCTTTAAGACCCTTAACATTCAACGGTCGGCCGATGATATTTCCAAGGTCTTGGGCAATGTCAAGCTGGAATTTGGCAAGTTTTCTGACCTCTTGGTCAAGGCCCAGAAACAGCTCAATCAAGCTAGCAGCAATATTGACAAACTCCTAACCACTCGCACCAACGCCATCGAGCGTAGTCTTCGTACCATTGACCTGTACGAAGATGACCAAACCAAGGGGCTGCTTGGCCTGTCCCCATTAGATGAGGAAGATAATGAAAATTAACCAAATGAAAAAAGATGAATTCTTCGAAGGATTCTATCTAATCAAGTCAGCAGAAGTCCGACAAACACGGGCTGGAAAAGACTACCTAGCTCTGACCTTCCAGGATGATACTGGTGAGATTGAAGGCAAGATCTGGGATGCCCAACCAGGGAAAATCAAGGATTTTACTGCTGGAACTGTTGTTCACATGCAGGGGCGCCGTGAGGTTTACAACAACACCCCCCAGGTCAATCAACTGGTTCTTCGTTTGCCAAAGGCAGGCGAGCCCAACGACCCTGCTGATTTCAAGGAAAAACCACCTGTGGATGTCAAGGACACCAAGGACTATTTGAGCCAGATGATTTTCCGCATCGAAAATGCCACTTGGCAGCGGATCGTCCGTGCTCTCTACAGCAAGTACGACAAGGAATTCTATTCCTATCCAGCAGCCAAGACCAATCACCATGCCTTCTACTCAGGCTTGTCCTTCCATACAGCGACCATGGTACGCTTGTACGCTTGGCAGATAAAATTGGTGACATCTATCCCCAGCTCAACAAGAGCCTGCTCTTTGCAGGAATCATGCTTCATGACCTAGCCAAGGTGATCGAACTGACTGGTCCAGACAATACTGGCTACACTGTCCGTGGCAATCTGATTGGTCACATTTCCTTGATTGATGAAGAGATTACCAAGGTCTTGATGGAATTGGGCATCGATGACAGTCTGGAGGAAGTGACTGTTCTGCGCCACGTTATCCTCAGTCACCATGGGCTCTTGGAGTATGGAAGCCCTGTCCGTCCGCAGATTATGGAGGCGGAAATCCTCCACATGATTGACAACATTGATGCGGAAATGATGATGATGCTATCGGCCTTGGACAAGGTCGGCCCAGGCGAGATGACCAACCGCATCTTTGCCATGGATAATCGCGCCTTCTATAAGCCCAATATCGACTGATGGCAGTTAGGATAGTGTCTCGACAGCCCCTCACCAAAGGCTGGTCCACGGACCAAAAGTACAAGGTCCAGCTAGAAGATGGTCGCCTTGGTCTTTTGAGAATAGCAGAGCGGCCAGCCTATGAGGCTAAGCAATTAGAGTTTCAGTTAGTTGAAAACCTGTTTGGTCTAGGTTTGCCTGTGGCAGAGCCACTAAGTTTTTGGGCGGATGACTTGTCAGTCTACACCCTTTATGAATGGATGGAAGGTCAGGATATGAATGACTTGGCTACCAGTCTGTCAGAACAAACCTTATATGAATTGGGCTGTCAGTCAGGGAAGTTTTTGCGAACCTTGCATGCCCTACCGATTGATCAAAGTCTGCGCGACTGGAACAGTTTTTATCAGGCTAAGATTGACAATAAATTAGCTGCCTACCAAGCAGCTAGTCATTCCTATCCAAATGGTCAAGCCATGATAGCCTTTGTTCAGGCCAACCGTCACTTGCTTGAAGGGAGACCGATTGCCTACCATCATGGAGATTTTCACACAGGTAACTTTCTACGGGGCCAGGATGGAAGACTGAAAATTTTAGACTTTGACCGCTACGACATAGGAGACCCCTGGGAAGAATTTAACCGTTTGATTTTCACGGCAGATTTGTCTCCAGCCTTTGCGCGTGGTCAGGTAGATGTCTATTTTGACGGCGCTATTCCAGAGGAATTTTGGAAACTCATGGCTCTTTATGTAACAGTAAATAGTCTAGGCGCTCTTTCTTGGGCAGAACAAGTAGATTCCGAACAAATTCCATTGATGAAGTTGCAAGCGCAGAAGATTTCTGAATGGTATGAATATTTTAATCATCATCTTCCAAAGTGGTATATGTAAGCGATAAACAAAATACGAAAAAGACGGACTTTTCAATCAAAAAAGTTCGCTTTTTGTAGTTTGTTGTGATATAATAGAAAAAAGTGAAAGAGGATGATTTTATGAAATTAAGAAGAAGTGAGCGTATGGTTGTCATTTCCAATTACCTCATCAACCACCCTTATGAATTAACTAGTTTGAATACCTTTGCGGAAAAGTATGAATCTGCCAAGTCATCTATCTCAGAGGATATTGCCATCATTAAAAAGGCTTTTGAGGAAAGCTCTATCGGGCATATTGAAACCATTACTGGTGCCAGTGGAGGAGTTGTTTTTACTCCATCGATCTCTAAGGCAGAGTCTGTCGAAATTGCACAGGCCCTTCGTGATCAGATGGCCGAAAGTAATCGTATCTTGCCAGGCGGTTATATCTATTCATCTGACTTGCTGTCTACACCACATATTTTGAAAAATGTCGGTCGTATCATTGCAGATGCTTCCAAAGATGAGAAGATTGATGCGGTCATGACAGTTGCGACTAAGGGGGTCCCTTTGGCCAATGCTGTTGCCAATGTCCTTAATGTACCGTTTGTGATTGTGCGTCGTGATTTGAAAATCACAGAAGGTTCAACAGTTTCTGTCAACTATGTGTCAGGATCTAGCGACCGTATCGAAAAGATGTTCCTGTCTAAGCGTAGTTTGAAGGCAGGAAGCCGTGTCTTAATCGTCGATGACTTCTTGAAAAATGGTGGCACCATCAATGGTATGATTAGCCTCTTGTCTGAGTTTGACTCAACCTTGGTAGGCGTGGCTGTCTTTGCAGAAAACCAAAAAGGGGACCGTAGCGTAGCTAACTACAAGTCTCTGCTCGCTGTGACCGACATCAATGTCAAGGAAAATCGCGTGGATGTTGAGTTGGGAAATATTTTTGAATAACATACATGCAAAAAAGAGCTGGTTTTTCAGCTCTTTTTTACTATTCTTTCAAAACTCTCCGACCGCGCCTCCACGCTGATTTCTTCTAAAGTCAGCGGGTGGGTCAGGCTGAGTTTTTGGGCGTGGAGCATGAGGCGAGGGGGAGCTACTCGACTGTAAAGCGGGTCGCCGATTAGAGCGTGACCGTGGTGGGCTAAATGAACTCGGATTTGGTGTGTACGACCTGTTTGGAGACGACAGGAAACTAGACTATTTTTACCAAGGGTCTTCAAGAGGCGGACCTGGGTAAGAGCTGTCTGCCCCTTGCGGTTGTCGACCACTCGCTTTCTACGGTCATGCCGGTCCCGTCCAATCTTATCGGTAATAGTCCAGTCAGTCATTTTTAGCTGGCCTTGGCAGAGGGCTAGGTAGTCACGGTAGATGACCTTGTCTTCCAAGAGCCGATTGAGAATGGGCAGGATAAAGGGATTTTTGGCGAAGAGAATGGCTCCGCTGGTTTCCATATCGAGTCTGTGGACCACATAGCAAGTCTGTCCCACATAGGCAGACACATGGTTGAGCAGGGCAATTTCTGTCGGATCATTGCCGTGGGTTTTCATGCCTTCGGGCTTGTTGACGATAATGAGGTGCTCATCTTGATAGAGTTCCTCCACCAAGTCCGCCTGTCCCAGAGGAATGCTTTTTTCAGGATAATCTTCCTGGTCAAAGGTCAATTCTAACAAGTCGCCTGCGGTAATCGGGCACTGCCAGTTAATCAGCTCACCGTTGACACGGACCTGTTTCTTGGTGCGGAGAAAGTGGCGAATTTTTCTGGGAATGAGAAAATAATCTTCCAAGACTTCCTTGACAGTCAGTTGAGGAAAGGCTTGGGGAATGCGAATATCAATTTTCATCTTATAGGCTGGTTGAGTGCTTGGGTTGCACTTTTTCGTTTGGATTGAGGTAGTTCATGGCATTGTTAACAGCGGTTGGGGCTTCGCCCAGTCCAGTCGCGATCAGGTCAATCTTGCCCTCGTAGAAGCAACAGTCACCGATGGCATAGATACCAGGGACAGAGGTTTCTTGCTTGCTGTTGACGACAATGCGGTGGCGATTGAGTTCCAATCCCCATTCTTTCAGCGTTCCGACAGATGATTTGAAACCGTAGTTGACAAAGAGGTGGTCAAAAGACAGGGTCAGCTTGTCCTCGCTCTTCACCTTATCGAAATCAATGGCAGAAGCTCTGCCATTTTCCCCAGAAAGCCCTTTAGGGATAAAAGGTGTGTGAATGGTCACGCTGGACTGCTTGAGCTCTTCCACGCTGTGCTCAAGGGCTCGGAAGTTATCGCGGCGGTGGATGATCTGGGTGGTCTTGGCGATCTTTTCAAAGGCCAGGGACCAGTCGACCGCAGAGTCACCACCACCCAAGACGACGATGTCCTTGTCGGCATACTGCTGGATATTAGACACGTGGTAATGGACGTTGTCAAAGCTGTCAGCACCATCAATCTCCAGCGGACGAGGCTTGAAGGCCCCGCCACCCATAGCGATAATCAGGGTCTTGGTCTGGTGGTTGCCCTTGTTGGTTGTTAGGGTAATGGTTTCCCCAGGTTCGATAGCAGTCAGGGTTTCATTGAGGCAGATGGTGGTGTCAAATGGAGCCAGCTGGGCAAGGAGGTTGTCGGTCAACTCCTGTCCCGTCAGGCTTGGAAAGGCTGGAATGTCTAAAATGGCCTTCTCAGGATAGAGAATGGCAGGCTGGCCACCCAGTTGGGGAAGGGAGTCAATGATTTTGACCTTGGCTTGACGGAGATGGGCGTAGAAGGCGGCGAAGAGACCGACTGGTCCGCCACCGATGATAGTAATGTCATATACTTGTGTCATAGGAATCCTCTTCTTTGTTCAGAATGACCCTATTTTATCATATTTTTGGAAAAAATTCCCTGTATGTTGTCACAAGTTATCGCAGGCTTTTTTCTGCTAGTTTTTAGGAAATGGTGTATAATGGTACAAAATTCACTAGAAAGAGGTAAAGTATGGACGATTTGCAACATCAGCCGATTGAAGTTCCAGAAGATTTCCAAATTGATCATGAAGACCGACCTAGCCGTCGCCACAGGGGAAATCGTGGCTCTATTGATAAACCAAAGAAAAAATCACGTATTCCGGAGCCGATTCGTAAATTTTGGCGCCGTTATCAACTGACTAAAATTTTAATCATTTTAATGGTCCTGACAGTTCTTACAGTAGGTGGCTATCTATTTTTCCTTGCAAAGACAGCTAATGTTGGTGATTTACAGCAGGCGCTAAAAGCCACAACGATTATTTACGATAAAGATGGTGCGGAAGCTGGGACATTGTCTGGTCAGAAGGGGACCTATGTAGAGCTGGATGCTATCTCTGATAATTTAGAGAATGCCGTTATCGCTACAGAAGATCGGAGCTTCTACAAAAATTCAGGCATTAATTACCAGCGTACAATTTTGGCTGCCTTGACGTTAGGTCGGTCTGGAGGTGGTTCAACTATTACCCAGCAATTGGCAAAAAATGCCTTTCTAACTCAGGATCAGACCATCAGTCGAAAGGCTCGAGAATTCTTTTTGGCTCTGGAAATCAATAAAAAGTACAGCAAGCAAGAAATTTTGACTATGTATCTCAACAATGCCTACTTTGGAAACGGGGTCTGGGGAGTGGAAGATGCAAGCCAAAAGTACTTCGGTATTCCAGCTAGTAATCTTACTCTTGAGCAAGCGGCCGTCATAGCAGGTATGCTCAAGGGACCTGAGATTTATAATCCTTATTATTCTCTAGAAAATGCAGTTAATCGTCGGGATACAGTCCTGCAAAATATGGTCAATGCTGGTTATATTGATCAGGCGACTGCAGATGCAGGTTTCCAAGTAGACCTAGCCAGTCAGCTTTCAGATACCTATACAGGGAAACAAAGCAATTATTCCTATCCATCCTATTTTGATGCTGTGATTGCTGAGGCGATTGAGCGATACGGACTGAAAGAATCAGACATTATTAATAACGGCTATAGGATTTACACAGAGATGGATCAAAATTCTCAAGCCAGCATGCAGGTGATTTTTAATGATGAGACTATGTTCCCAACATCAAGTTTTGATGGTACCCATGCTCAGGCTGCCAGCGTAGCTCTTGATCCTAGGACTGGTGGAGTTCGCGCCTTGGTTGGTCGAGTTAACAGTTCAGAGGATGCGGTCTTTCGGACCTTCAACTTTGCGACACAAGCCAAGCGCAGTCCTGGTTCAACAATCAAGCCTCTTGTTGCCTATGCTCCAGCAGTAGCGGCGGGCTGGTCGATTGATATGGCTCTGGATAACCATACAGAAACCTACGGCGATTACACCTTGCATAACTATGATTATTCGACTTCTGATACCATTCCAATGTATCAAGCTTTGGCTCTCTCTTACAATTTACCAGTAGCTTATATAGTGAACACCTTGGGTATTGACAAAGCCTTCGAGTATGGACAAAAGTTTGGACTTGATATGGAAAATGTCGAGAAAGTTTTGGGTGTTTCAATTGGTTCTGGAGTGGAGACCAATCCTCTGCAAATGGCCCAGGCCTACGCTACTTTTGCGAATAAGGGTGTGATGAAGGATGCCCACCTCATCACTCGTATTGAAACGGCTAGTGGAAAGGTTTTAGCAGAGCATCGAGAAACAAGTACCAAGGTGATTGACCGTGCTGTCGCAGATAAGATGACAGCAATGATGCTTGGTACCTATACCAATGGTACGGGAGTGACAGCAGATACGGCCAATTATCATATCGCTGGGAAAACAGGAACAACCGAAACGAGTTTTGATGTCAATCTCGTCAATGATCAGTGGCATATTGCCTACACACCTGATTTGGTCATCAGTCAGTGGGTTGGTTTTGAGCAGACAGATGAAAATCATTATATAGATAGCAGTAGCTACTGGAAGGCTCCGTCGGTCTTCCAGACTGTGGCCAATTCAATCTTGCCATATACTGCAGGAAGTAAGTTCGAAGTAGAAAACGCCTATGCACAAAATGGTATTGTAGAAGTAGCTCCAGATGAAGCTGCGCAAACTGAATCAAGCCTTGGTCAAGAACAGGTACAAGAAATTTCAGAACAGGCGAAAAACTTGATTGAGCAAACCAAACAAAATCTAATCGATGCCCAGTTACCAGAACGAGCAAAAACCTTGTGGGATAACATAACGTCTTGGTTTGGAGAGTTGTCAAATCCATAAAAACATGGTAGAATGAAAAGGATGGAGGGCTTTATGGCACTAAAAAAAGCAAGCCTAGCCTGTACTGTTTGTGGTTCTCGAAACTATTCAATCAGCCTTTCGAGCAATCCCAAGCCAACACGGTTAGAAGTAAATAAATTTTGTAAACACTGTGGACAATACACTGTTCACAAGGAAACCAGATAGGAGTCACGCATGAAATTTATCAAAGACATTATCCGCATTTTAAAAGATACGTCTTGGCCAACTCGTAAGCAGAGCTGGACGGATTTCGTGTCTGTAGTGGAATATACTGCCTTTTTCGTAGCGGTGGTTTACCTCTTTGACTTGATTTTGTCACGAGGAATCATGAGCTTGATCAATCTTTTCTAGAAAATACTTGCCATTTGTAAAATGGAAGTGATATAATAAGGAAAAGCGAAAGCCTTCGGGCTTTTTTTAGCGTCTAAAAATTCCGTGTTTCCAAAGAAAGGAAGTAACAATGTACGATAGTTTTGATAAAGGCTGGTTTGTTTTGCAGACCTACTCAGGATATGAAAATAAAGTGAAGGAAAACTTGCTCCAACGTGCCCATACTTATAACATGTTGGAAAACATCCTCCGTGTAGAAATTCCAACTCAGACTGTTCAGGTTGAAAAGAACGGTGAGGTCAAGGAAGTGGAAGAAAACCGTTTCCCTGGTTATGTTTTGGTTGAGATGGTTATGACCGATGAAGCTTGGTTTGTGGTTCGTAATACGCCAAATGTTACAGGTTTCGTGGGTTCACACGGTAACCGTTCAAAACCAACTCCACTTTTGGAAGAAGAAATTCGTCAAATCTTGGTGTCTATGGGACAAACCGTTCAAGAATTTGATATTGATGTCAAAGTTGGCGACACTGTTCGTATCATCGACGGTGCCTTCACAGACTACACAGGTAAAATTACAGAAATCGACAACAACAAGGTTAAAATGGTTATCTCTATGTTTGGTAATGATACCATTGCTGAAGTTAATTTAAGCCAGATTGCTGAGTTGTAATAAGTTGTTAAAGCGCAGGGAAGCCTGTGCTTTTTCTTGTTTTTGAGGGCTAATTCAAAAAAAACTTGCCAAAGATTTAAAAATTTTATAGAATTAGGTGTACCTAACTTATAAATTAATTAAACTTAAAAAACGGAGGTTTTATGAAACAGAAGTGGTCTCAGATTGAGAATAAACAACGCTTTAGTATCAAGAAGTTAAGTGTCGGTGTGGCATCGGTATCAATAGGATTTTTTATCACGGGTGTTCCGATGGTTCAAGCAGATACTAGTGGAGAAGGATTGGAGTCTACAGTTGCGGTCGCAACAGATATGGATAGTAGGCAAAATTCTGCGGTAGAGAAAAAAGAAGATGGACCATTATCAGATGATCCAGTTAAAACGGAGCAGGTGGATGAACCAGTTGCTGAAGAGGGAGTGGTCGAAGAAGTTGTAGATACAGAGGCGGGTGAAGAATCAGGTCTTCTCACAGATCAAGCTGCGACCGAGATAGAAACTACAGCTGGTAAGACAACAGATGAGTCAAAGGAAAAAGAAGACATTAGCGGAAAAGAAGCTAGTGCTCCTCAAACAATCCCGCAGGAATCACAGCTTGAGCCAGAAGAGGTGACAACAGGGCGCTATATTTTACAATTTTCCGAAGAGAACCGAAATCTTGTATTGGATAAATTAAAGAAAATTGATGGCGTTAAAATTGTTCATGAGTATAAGGAGGTTTTAACGGGAGCATCAGTAGAGGTAGGGAAAGAAAGTTTGTCTGATGTGAAGGCAATTACCGAATTAACCTCTTTAGAAGAGAGTCGCCGTATCCGACCGACTCTTCATACTGCTAAACAGCTGGTTGGTGCCTTAAAAGCAAGTTCTAAATATCAGACAGATGGTCGCGGAATGGTGATTGCAGTCATTGACTCCGGTTTGGATATTAAGCACAAAGACATGAGGTTGGATGATGGTGTCATTCCTAAAATTAAGGACATTACTCCATCTACGACAGGGACATACACATTGAAAGTTCCCCATGGCTATAATTATGTATCTGGCAACGATAATCTCTACGATGATACCCACGAACCACATGGTATGCACATAGCAGGAACTCTGGCTGGAAATGCAACAGACGAAGAAGTTGCGTCTAAAAAGGGAGTTGATGGGATTGCTCCCAACGCACAACTGCTAGTCTACAAGATTTTTTCAAATGACCCTAAAAATTATAAAGCTGAGACGGAGGATGCTGCTTATGCTGCTATTGAAGATGCTATCAAACACGGGGCAGATGTCATCAGCTTGAGTGTTGGTTATTATGATAGCGGGCTACCAGGGAATGCTTACTACACGATTGCTAAGAGGGCAGCAGAAAAGGGAATTATCATTACAGCGGCTATTGGTAATGCTGGTGCCTCCTCTTCAGACACCTCCTTTGACCTGCATACAAATAATGCCTTAGGAGCTGTGGATACGGCAACAACAGTTGGTGTAGCAGCGACTCCCGCAGTTATCGCGGTTGGTTCGGCGAGAAATACCCATCTTGTTCAACGAGAATTTATGCTGAATGGACAGTCTTTTGGTTACTATCCTATTGGCTATACAACGCTTACAGAGGGAAAATATGAATTTGTAGATGCTGGAAATGGTCATTGGGAAGAAGTGCAAGGGCTTGATTTGGCTGGTAAAGTAGCGGTTATCAAAAAAGATAAGTTTGACTTGAAAGATGCTGTTCGTAATTTGAAATTCAAGGATGTTGCTGGAATTATTGTGATAAATACTGATCAGGGATGGAACAAGGATTATTATAGGACCCATCAGTTGTTGGTAGATGATAAGACTTTGCTTTCCTACTCCTCTATCTGGGGAATTAGTCTTAGCGGGGAAGATGGAAGGCGATTATTAGAAGTTGCCAACCAATCGCAAGGCAACACTGGTTTGGTTCTTAAACCTACAATTGGAATGAAGAAGTTGATTGAAGTGCCGACTGTATCAGGCTTTTCTAGTTGGGGACCTACGGTCAACTTAGAATTGAAGCCAGAGATTGTGGCGCCGGGAGAGGATGTTTATGCAACCTTGAATGACAATCGTTATGGCTCCATGTCAGGGACTTCGATGGCTTCGCCAATTGTGGCGGGTGCCAGCGCACTTTTATTGCCACGGATTCGCCAAATGACACCACCAGAAGGCATGACTAGGATGGATTTGCTGAGAATCATTTTGATGAATACTGCTACCCCTTTGGTTGATGTTCTAGATTCATCTGGGCATGCTTTGGAAAATTCTCCGAGACAACAAGGTGCTGGTCTGTTGCAGATTGATAGAGCCTTTGAAACAGATGTGATTCTTCACCACCGTCTAAAAGGAGGGGTGGAATTAAAAGAAATAGGGCGTGAGACAGAATTTGAGGTAACCTTGGAAAATCTGGGAAACCAACAAAGAAGCTTTGCTATTTCAGCTGGGAAAGTGTTGACTAGTCAAGATGTTCCTGTTGATAGAATAGGACGTTCTGGAAAAGTAGTTAAAGAGATTCATGCGACAGAAATCAAGGGGTCGAGTATTCATCTTTCTGAGCAATCCATTCAACTAGGTCCAAAAGAGAAGAGAACCATTCGCCTGAAATTGGATGCAGGAGAAGCGAAAGACCAGTTTGCAGAAGGGTATATTTACTTCAAATCATTGACGGAGGGGCAGTCTGACATCAGCATACCTTATTTTGGCTTTGTTGGTGACTGGTCAAAAGAAAGGATTGTTGATGCACCGGCTTGGGAAACCAGTTCTAAATTGAAACTGACCTCAGTTTTATCTAGCTATAAACACAATAAGTCTGGGCGCTATATTGAACTTGGGCGTGAAAAGATTCAAGATAATCAATCGCCTCTCAATCCAGACAATATCGCAATTCAAAACCAGCATTCGGACAGTCAGATTGGGAATGCCTTTGTTCGATTTGCGCTATTGAGGGATATTACCAACTATGATTTGGATATTGTAAAAGAAGCTACAGAAGATGCTCCTGTTTTAAGGCGAATTGATACAGGAACCATGCTGTCTCGTGTTCGCTATGTAGATTATTTTGAAAGTCTATCGGAGTATTTCAAGCTTCGTACTCCGATAGAATTGCACCGTTGGGATGGGAAAGTGTACGATGCAAGCAATGATGAAAATATACCAGCACCGGAAGGACAATATTTCTTTAGATTGCGGGTAAAAAATAAAGAAAATGGGGCCTATCAGTATACCTATCTGCCAGTCAAAATTGATAATCAAAAGCCAGAGATTGTCGCGATTGATACCAATCGTCTATCCAGCCATAGAGAACTGGTCGTCACAGCCAAGGATAATAATAAAGTTTGGGAGGTTCGAGCTAATCTAAATGGAGAAGATCTTCTTGTTGAAAAGGTTGTAGATGATGCAGGTCAACTACATTACCATCTCAAAGAAGTGGAACTGCCACTCGATGCTAAAAATCATCTCCGTGTTGAGGTGATGGATATAGCGGGTAATGTGGTTGCTGTTGAAAAAGATTTGATGGCGCCTGTAATCCAGTTTAAAAATTTGGAAGATTTGATGGCAATTCGCAGTAAGAAAACTGTAGAAATTAAAGCGAACGTCTCAGCGCAAGTTTCCGATGTACAGGCTAACTTGGATGCTCAGGCTGTGAATTACTCTCTTGAGAATGGTCAACTATCTCTCCAGATTCCAGAGCAATCAGATGGACGTCATAGTTTTGAATTAATCTTGAAAGATAAGGATGGCAACCTTATTTACACTAAAACCTTGAATTATTTGGTAGATAATGAAAAGCCGACGATTGATCTTGATATTGAAAAAGATGAAGAGGATGAAGAGGTTATCCAGATTGGTAAAAATGGGCGTTTTACATTGAAAGGGAAAGTGAGTGATAATGTTAGTCTTCCTAAGGACATCAAACTTTACTATTCCAATCTAGACATTGGTAAGGGAGAGCTGAAAATCATAGATGTAAAAGAAGACGGCAGTTTTGAGCAAGACTTCTTTAAATCTGATTTTCCTAGAGCCATCATGTTAACTGCGGTAGATGAGAAGGGAAATAAATTAAAGGACCTTCGTATCAATACAAGTCCAGAGAGTCTGGATGAGGAGGAGGAAACAGAAGTTCCGATTACTGTCAATAACTGGCTGATTGACCCAATTCGTTTCAATAAAGAAAGTCTTGGTCGTGAGCTAGATAGCGGGTTGGTCGACTTCAAAAAGCAAGAAGATGGGACTTATCTATTTACATTTGAAATAGAAGCAGAAACCGAACAAGCTCATTCTGTGCGCATCAATGGTGGTGAAAAACGCTATTTTGAGGATGGGAAGTTGACCTATCCAGTTACTCTGATTGAAGAGGGAAATGTTGTGGATATAAGTGTGTACAATGAGGCAGATGAGTTGACTTACACGAAGAAATATCAGATGTTGGTTGATACAGAAAACCCTGTTTTACAGCTGGAAAATGAGGTGCTACCATTGGAAAGACAGGTAGTGGATAGTGAAGAAGATGAAGACGAGGAAAATCAGTATGCAGGAGTCCTCCTGGCAGATGCTGATGGGCACTTGACACTTACCGGAAGCGCCAAGGATAATGGAATTTATTGGTCCTTGAAGATCAACGAAGATTTTGTAGCTCGAGGAGGCTTCTGGAGGCAGTATGGAAATAATGAAAAAGCCTTTCGCTATGAGCTACATAGTCTGAAAGACGGGGATACAGTCAAACTTGATTTGAGTGACAGTTTTGGAAATGCTGTTGTGAAGAAATATAAGGTACGGTTAAATGACAAGGAAGTATCTGAGCAGGTTCCTGAAAAAGACCTTCATGTGGAGCGATCAGATAAGGATCAAACCCCTAGCATTCCTATTCTGAAATCGGAAGCGCATATACCAATGCCAAAAGAAGAGAATTCACTTGCTCCGCAAACAGGATCCACTGAAATCGCGCTGTTAACTGGCGATACAAGAGAAGATGGTGTGGAGCATTTGGGGAAACTTACAAAACATGAGGAGCCACTAGGAATTTCTGACGAGAGAATAGAAGTGTCCGTACCTCACAGAGAATTCTTTGAAAGAAGCGGAATAGGAGAGACAGGTGCATTAGCGGCGGATACTAGTGGGAAACTGCCTCAAACTGGGGATAGCCTGGGAAGTGTCTTTATAAGTACTTTGTTAGGTCTATTTGGTGGAGCTATGGCCCTCGGAAATTTGAAGCGAAAAGAATAAGTAAAAACCTAGGAAGATTCCTAGGTTTTTTAGAATATTAAAAGGCGGTAGACGGATTTGAACCGACGATCAAGCTTTTGCAGAGCCGTGCCTTACCACTTGGCTATACCGCCATAACAAAGAATATTCTACCGAAAAAAAAGCTGAAAGTCAAGAAAAATCTAGTGACTGTTTGTGACTGATAACAAATCTATAAAACAGTTGCGAAAACATAGGAGAATACGACGAAAAAGATAGGAGTACTTTTTGAGTATTGATGGCTAGTACCACTCTCTTTGTTTGATAGAAAAAGAGTGGAGCAAAAAGAATTAAGAAACACTTTGGGTAAGTGAATTCATTTTTACTGCAAGGAATGTTAAGGGAACAGAATTACGATAATAGTGCACCTCTTTAAGAAAGATTTGGAGGTGATAGAGTTTATTTTTGCTAAATAAAGATTAAACCAAGAAGAATATTCCATCTAAAACGGTTGTTTTTATTTACAGTATATTGCAAAGATAACTCAGGTACTTGATTAGATTAACTGAAAAAATGTGGGAACATGATATAATAAATTGAGTAAGAGATTAAAAAATAGATAGGATGACAAGCAGTGTTTCTTACAAATTTTCATATAAAACATAGATGCTTTGTCGCTTAGATAGGAGAAAATCATGATTGTTTTAATAACAGGAGCATCTCACACTGGGAAGACTGTGCTAGCTCAAAAATTACTTGAAAAATATCACTATCCTTATTTATCAATAGACCATTTGAAAATGGGGTTAATTCGTAGCGGCAATACTAAACTTTCAGTCGAAGAAGATGATAAACTTACAGCATATCTATGGCCTATTGTTCGTGAAATGATTAAAACTGCTATAGAAAATGAGCAAAACCTTATTGTTGAAGGGATCTATATCCCTTTTGATTGGGCAAACGACTTTGCAACAGCCTACCTTGACCATATCAGATATTACTGTCTTGTGATGAGTGAAAACTATATTCAGAAACACTTTGGAAGCATAAAGAAACATGCACGCCTTATAGAAAATCGTATAGATGATGAATGGTGTACGATGGAAAGTGTTTTAGAAGAAAATACTCGATTTTTTAGAAGGGCGAAAAAATATGATGCAAACATCCTATGGATTGATGAGAGTTACGAGATAGAGATTGATTTATGATAGAGAGACATTGTATCACAGTTTATCTAAGGGATACAACTAAGAGGAAGTAACACCAGATAGGCGTTACTTCCTTTCTATTTCTAAGAAATAGAAAGTAAAATGGATGAAGTTAAAAATAATAAAAAAGTAGTAACATAAAGAGAGACATATCCCGATCTATGAGCTTGGCATAATCTAGAGATTTGTGTACTGAAATGCTTGATTTTCACCTAAAACTTTGGTATACTTACTAAGTTGTCTAAACAACAAATACTCATCCCGGACCAATTGTGGTCTTGTTGCCGAAAGGTTGGGCTGCAAGTCGAAGTTCGGGAGAGGAGAAAAAACAAAAGGAGAAATACTCATGGCAGTAATTTCAATGAAACAACTTCTTGAGGCTGGTGTACACTTCGGTCACCAAACTCGTCGCTGGAATCCTAAGATGGCTAAGTACATCTTCACAGAGCGTAACGGTATCCACGTTATCGACTTGCAACAAACTGTAAAATTGGCTGACCAAGCTTACGAATTCATCCGTGACGCTGCAGCAAACGACGCAGTTATCTTGTTCGTAGGTACTAAAAAACAAGCTGCTGAAGCTGTTAAAGACGAAGCTATCCGCGCTGGTCAATACTTCATCAACCACCGTTGGTTGGGTGGAACTCTTACAAACTGGGGTACAATCCAAAAACGTATCGCTCGTTTGAAAGAAATCAACCGTATGGAAGAAGATGGAACTTTCGAAGTGCTTCCTAAGAAAGAAGTAGCATTGTTGAACAAACAACGTGCTCGTCTTGAAAAATTCTTGGGCGGTATCGCTGACATGCCACGCATTCCAGATGTAATGTTCGTCGTTGATCCACACAAAGAGCAAATCGCTGTTAAAGAAGCTAAGAAATTGGGTATCCCAGTTGTAGCGATGGTTGACACAAACACAGATCCAGATGATATCGATGTTATCATCCCAGCTAACGATGACGCTATCCGCGCTGTTAAATTGATTACAGCTAAAATGGCTGACGCTATCATCGAAGGCAACCAAGGTGAAGACAGTGTAGCAGCAGTTGAAGCTGAATTGGCAGCTGAGCCAGCATCTACAGAATCAATCGAAGAATTGGTTGAAGTTGTAGAAGGAAAATAAGTAACGAAGGCGTTAAGAAAAGCGTTAGATATATCTAAATTCTAGCTTTTTAGTCCGAGTACATTCTACATTATTTATCAGACACAAAAACAATCCTAGAGGGGCAGGGCTGAGCCCGCTCCTCTATTTTATAAATACAAACAAGGAGAATAGACATGGCAGAAATTACAGCAGCTCTCGTTAAAGAATTGCGTGAAAAATCAGGTGCTGGCGTTATGGACGCGAAAAAAGCATTGGTTGAAACTGACGGTGATATCGAAAAAGCGATCGAATTGCTTCGCGAAAAAGGTATGGCTAAGGCAGCTAAGAAAGCTGACCGTGTAGCAGCTGAAGGTTTGACAGGTGTTTACGTTGATGGTAACGTAGCAGCAGTTGTTGAAGTGAACGCTGAAACAGACTTCGTTGCGAAAAATGCTCAATTCGTTGAATTGGTAAACACTACTGCTAAAGTAATTGCAGAAGGTAAACCAGCTGACAACGAAGCAGCTCTTAAATTGGCTATGCCTTCAGGTGAAACCCTTGAAGAAGCATACGTAAACGCAACTGCAACAATCGGTGAGAAAATCTCATTCCGTCGCTTTGCTTTGGTTGAAAAAACAGATGCTCAAGCATTTGGTGCTTACCAACATAACGGCGGCCGTATCGGTGTTATCTCAGTTGTTGATGGTGGTGACGAAACTCTTGCAAAACAAATCTCAATGCACATCGCTGCGATGAAACCAACTGTTCTTTCTTACACTGAATTGGATGAGCAATTCGTTAAAGATGAGTTGGCACAAATCAACCACAAGATCGAACAAGACAACGAAAGCCGTGCAATGGTTAACAAACCAGCATTGCCATTGTTGAAATACGGTTCAAAAGCTCAATTGACTGATGAAGTGATTGCAGCAGCTGAAGAAGCTATCAAAGCAGAATTAGCAGCAGAAGGCAAACCAGAAAAAATCTGGGATAAAATCATCCCAGGTAAAATGGATCGCTTCTTGCTTGACAACACTCAAGTTGACCAAGCTTACACACTTCTTGCACAAGTGTACATCATGGACGACAGCAAAACAGTTGAAGCTTACTTGAACTCAGTGAACGCTTCAGTTGTAGAATTTGCTCGTTTCGAAGTGGGTGAAGGTATCGAGAAAGCTTCAAACGACTTTGAAGCAGAAGTTGCAGCGACAATGGCAGCAGCTCTTGGTAAATAATTGCTAGTCTTCATTTTATCTTTCATTACTTCGTTAACTCGCCTTGCCGTACTTCAGTACAGCCTGCGGCTCGTTTCCTAGTACTAAAAGCAAACTGATAGACTATTCAAAATCACAAGAACTTCCGAAAGGGAGTTCTTTTTTGGCAAAATCGGTCTTAGGGCGGATGTCGGATATGCTTGATTCGGTTATACTATTATCAATCCTAAATATTTTTCATAATCTCCTTAAAAAGCACCGGCCTTGTGGTCGGTGCTTTTTGTTAGATTTCTAAAATGTAAGCATCCCAGCTAGGCTTGTTTGGTTGTCGGAATTGGTCAGCTAAATGCATGGCGATAGGATCGCAGTCATCAGCCTCAAAGCTAATTTGCTCATACTGTTCAAATAGTTGGCAAATAACTGCTTGGATGAAGGAACCAAAGCTTTGTTCATCTTTTCCGCATACGTAGGCAATTTCATCGGTATCTATGAAGGCACAATTTTCTGAGTCTGTATAAACCAGATCAGGTAAGCCTTTTTCAAATTCTTCTTGACTGGCAGTCCAAGGATTGATGTCTTGGTGGACTGTTTGATAGTGGTCAAAAATTTGCTGACAGACTATTTGATAAGGTGCGGTGCCTTTGAGGACTATGCTTAAGTTGGAAGTGCCTGTTTGACTGAGATAGTCTTGCTTGGTCACTTCGAACTCATAACATTTCCGCTTGCAGACAAAGCCAGCTGTGGTAAGGAAATGGATTCTTTCCTGCTCTGCAGAGGAGAGCATAACTTGAAGAGGTTTTCCGCCTAAGGAAGTCTGTAGGGACTGGAAGAGCTGCTTTGCTATTTTGCAATCGAAATCAACCAAATCTAGTCGCAGATAGATATTGGTCTGGTGGTAGGGATTTTGGTTGCTGTGAATCTTGCCGAGTGGTCTTCCTTGATAAGAGATGTGGAAGGTGTTGGCTTGGTAGGAAATGTCTAGCATTAGTCTTGAATAAAAGCCGCAATCTCATCTTCCGTCATGCTGGAATCGCAGCGGACTTGGACACCAGTAGATTTAGCGACCAGGAGGCCTGGAACAGTTGGGACTTGGTAGTGGTCGCGGAGGGCCTGGAGTTCAGGGCTGACTTGGCTGGAGTCAAGGAAGTGGATGGTCACTTGCTTGTCTTGGGCAACCTTGTGGAGTTTTGGTGCGAAGCGGTTGCAGTAAGGGCAGGTTGCACGGCCGATGAAGAGGACCGCTCCCTCATTGGCAGTTAGAAGGCTCTGTGCCTGCTCCACGTTTACGCTGGTAAAATCTTGGATGTAGTCTTGAAAGTTCATGGGGTTCTCCTTTTTTTTCCTTTATTATAGAAGAAAGCAGAGCAAATTTCAAAAATTGGCTACGTTTGTGTGGAAGTGAGGCTTTCGCTTTCAAAAAGTGGATAAAAATAGTATAATGGTCAAAGATAGTCAAAGAAAGAGGCGATAGTATGGCGATGAAAAATACGTCGGATTATATCGAAGAACATATCAAAGCGATTTTAGATCAGGTCAGTGTAGCCGAGTTGCGTCGGAGCGAGCTGGCCAGTCGATTTGAAGTGGTGCCCAGCCAGATTAACTATGTTATCAAAACTCGTTTTACAGCCAGTCGAGGTTATATTGTCGAGAGCAAGCGGGGGGGTGGTGGCTACATTCGCATTGGGCGGATTACCTTTTCGGACAAGCATGAGCTAGTCCATGATTTGCTGAAGAATATGGGTGATAGCCTGTCGGCAACTGTTTTTGCGGACATTCTGCAGTTGCTCTTTGACGAGCAGTTGATGACGGAACGTGAGGGCAATCTCTTGTTGGCTACTAGTACAGATGAGGTTTTAGGGAACGAGGCTAGTGAAATTCGGGCTCGGATGATGTACCAAATTTTACGTCGATTGGATAGGAAAGAGGAGTAGTTAGAATGAAGATTTCAAGAGGGTTACAGGGTGTCTATGAAGATGCTCAATTGATTGCACAGCGTTATAGTAGTGACTATTTGGAGACCTGGCACTTGTTGTTAGCCTTTGTCATCAATCCAGATACCGTTGCGGGAGCTATTTTAGCAGAATATCCTGCGGATGTATTGGACTATGAACGTGCAGTTTATATGGTGATGGGGCGGCGTTACCATGAAGAGTTAGAGAGCTTTTTCTTTCTTCCATCGTCCAAGCGGGTGAAGGAATTGCAGGTCTTTGCCGAGAAGATTGCGGAGATTGTCAAGAGTAAGGGGCTAGGAACGGAGCATATTTTCATGGGAATGCTCTTGGACAAGCGTTCGACTGCCTCACAAATTCTGGATCAGGTCGGTTTTCACTTTGAGGATTCGGATGATAAGGTTCGTTTTCTGGATTTGCGGAAAAATCTGGAAGCCAAGGCTGGCTTTACCAAGGAGCATCTGAAGGCTATCCGCACCATGACGAAAGGTGGCAAGCCCAAGCAGGCAACGGTTGGCAATATGATGGGCATGACCCAGTCACAAAGTGGTGGCTTGGAAGACTATACACGTGATTTGACGGCTTTGGCCCGCTCAGGTCAGTTGGAGCCAGTCATCGGACGGGATGAGGAAATTTCCCGTATGCTTCAGATTTTGTCGCGGAAAACCAAGAACAATCCTGTCTTGGTTGGAGATGCGGGTGTTGGGAAAACAGCTCTGGCACTGGGTCTAGCCCAGCGGATTGCTAATGGAGAGGTGCCAGCTAGTCTTGTCAATATGCGGATCTTGGAATTGGACTTGATGAATGTCATTGCGGGAACGCGTTTCCGTGGGGATTTTGAGGAGCGGATGAACAATATCATCAACGATATTGAAGAAGATGGTCGAGTGATTCTCTTCATTGATGAACTCCATACCATTATGGGATCGGGGTCAGGGATTGACTCGATCCTGGATGCTGCCAATATTTTGAAGCCTGCTCTGTCCCGTGGGACTTTGCGGACAGTTGGAGCAACGACTCAGGATGAATACCAGAAGCATATTGAAAAAGATGCTGCCTTAGTACGTCGATTTGCCAAGGTGACCATTGAGGAACCGAGTGTAGCAGACAGCGTAGCAATTTTGCAGGGGTTGAAGCCAGCCTATGAGGCTCACCACAAGGTGACCATTTCGGATCAGGCGGTGGTAACGGCGGTAGCCTATGCCAAACGCTATCTGACCAGTAAGAATTTGCCAGATTCGGCTATTGATTTGCTGGATGAAGCCAGTGCGACGGTTCAAAATCGTGCCAAGGGACAGGTAGAAGAAGGTGGATTGACCGCTTTAGACCAAGCCTTGATGGCTGGGAAATACAAGACGGTAACGCAGCTCTTGCTTAAGGCTCAAGAGGCGGAAAATCAGGCGACTAGCTATAGCTTGGAAGTCACAGAAGAAGACATTTTGGCAACCCTCAGTCGCTTGTCAGGTATTCCTGTCACCAAACTGAGTCAGACAGATGCCAAGAAGTACCTTAATCTTGAACAGGAATTGCACAAGCGTGTTATCGGGCAGGAAGAGGCGATTTCAGCTGTCAGCCGGGCAATTCGCCGCAACCAGTCAGGCATTCGCACTGGTCACAGACCGATTGGTTCCTTTATGTTCTTGGGGCCAACAGGTGTCGGTAAGACAGAATTGGCCAAGGCCTTGGCGGAGATCCTCTTTGATGACGAATCTGCCTTGATTCGTTTTGATATGAGTGAGTATATGGAGAAATTTGCGGCTAGTCGCCTCAACGGTGCTCCTCCAGGCTATGTTGGCTATGAAGAAGGGGGCGAGCTGACAGAAAAAGTTCGCAACAAGCCATACTCTGTCCTACTTTTTGATGAGGTGGAGAAAGCACATCCAGATATTTTCAATGTTCTTTTGCAGGTCTTGGATGACGGTGTCTTGACGGACAGAAAAGGTCGCAAGGTTGATTTCTCTAATACGGTCATCATTATGACGTCTAACTTAGGGGCAACCGCTTTACGTGATGATAAGACAGTTGGGTTTGGGGCTCTTGATTTGTCTAAGAGTCAGGAACACGTTGAAAAACGGATTTTTGAGGCGTTGAAGAAGGCCTATCGTCCTGAATTTATTAACCGGATTGATGAAAAAGTGGTCTTCCATAGCCTGACAGAAGCAGATATGCAGGATGTGGTCAAGGTCATGGTCAAACCATTGATTGCCGTGGCGGCCAGCAAGGGTATTACCCTCAAATTGCAGGCTTCTGCTCTTAAACTCTTGGCCAAAGAAGGCTACGATCCAGAAATGGGTGCCCGCCCACTTCGTCGCCTCCTCCAAACCAAGTTGGAAGATCCATTGGCAGAAATGCTCTTACGTGGAGAACTGCCAGCTGGTGTGACCTTAAAAGTAGGGGTCAAGGCCGAGCAGTTGAAGTTTGATAGTGTGAAAGCAGGTTAGACCTGCTTTTCTTTCGGCTTGCTATCTTTTTATAAAAAAATATAAAAAACTCTTGACTTTGGTTTGAGAAAAGAGTAGGATATAAAATATAAAAAACAATAAAAAGGTAGATTATGAAACAAGCAGTAGCAGTTATTTTTGGGACCTTTGCTCCCATGCACAAGGGTCATATTGACCTGATTCAACGAGCCAAGCGGGAATGCGATCGGGCGGTCGTCATCGTGTCGGGCTATAAAAATGACCGTGGTCATCAGATTGGTCTCGGTTTGCAGAAACGTTTCCGCTATATCCGCGAAACCTTCAACGACGAGCCTCTGGTATCCGTCTTTAAGCTAGACGAGGAGGGAATGCCCCCTTATCCAGAAGGTTGGGCACCTTGGTTAGAAGCCTTGCAGGCCTTGGTGGCGATTAAGGAGAACGAAGAGCTCGTCTTCTACGTTTCGGAGCAGGAATATGCCGAAGAGTTGCGTTCTCGTGGTTTCAAGGCTTCCTTTACAGAGCGAAATTTTGGCATTTCAGCCACTCTTATCCGCGAGCAGTCGGCTAAGTATTGGAATATGATTGCCAAGCCTTTCCGCCGTCATTTTTCTAAGAATATCTTGGTGGTTGGCTCTGCTTCAAATGGTAAAACCACGCTAGTGCGGGATTTGGGGCGTTATTATTCCTGTCCTGTTTCGCTGGAATATGCCCGCTACTACCAGCAACGTTACAATGTGCGTGATGATGAGTTGACAGGCAAGGACTACAACTATCTCTTGACGGGCCAGTATCGCCAGACCTCAGACCTGATTGACTCGGATACCAATCGTGGTCTGGTCATTGCGGACACCAACGCGACCGTGACGGAAGCCTACTACGACTACTACATCGGCGAAACTTCTAGTTCTTTCCACTCGCTCTGTGCTGATACGGTTAAGAATGAAAAATGGGACCTGATTATCTTTGTTCTACCGACAGGCTCTTATGTGGATGACGGTTTTCGGGATATGACAATGGCTGACGCAGAAATTCGCAATGCCTTTACCGAACATTTGAAAGAACTGGTTGCTAAAAATCACCCGCAGGCTTCGCTGGCCTTTATCGGTGGGTCTTATGCAGAAAATTATGCCAAGGCTATCGAGCTAATCGATGCTATCTATCAGGAATTTTAGGAGGACATTATGGAACAACTTACCAAATTCATCGACCGTTTTCAAGCTTCCTTGAAGCAGGTACCAGAAAACATGTCTGCTATCGCAAATAGAGCCAAAAAACTGGGAGTTATCGGAGTTCTGGACGCAATCATTGCGGGACTATTTTTCGGTCGTACCCTAGGTCAGTGGCTCTACTTGCTAGTTTTGTCTAGTGTGCCTGTTATCTTACATGTATGGTCTGCTAGTGAGGACTGGATGGGCTTGTTTACCTCGTGGACAGGGATTATCTGTGTTATCTTGGTAGCAGAAGGACGGTCAAGTAACTATTTCTTTGGCTTTATCAGTAACCTCATCTATTTTGTCTTATCTTACCAAAATATGTTCTATGGGGAAGTCATGACAGCGATTTTCTTCATTGTCATGCAGCCAGTTGGCTTGTATTTCTGGCTATCAGCCCGTGTCAATGGAGCAGCAGAAGAAGAGAAAACAGAATTTGAAGCCCGTAAGCTGACTCTCTGGGGCTGGGTTAAGTGGTTAGTCTTCGCTGTCTTGGTATGGGGAAGTTTTGGCTTGATTTACAAGTCAATTGGATCAGCTCGTCCCTTCCGTGACTCTATTACAGATGGCACCAACTGGACAGGACAATTCCTGCAAAGTTACCTCTACCGTGAGCAATGGATTTTCTGGATTGCAACCAATGTCTTCTCCATTTACTTGTGGTGGGTTGGTCCAGATAGTGGTAACCTGCAAATGTCGGTTATGTACTTCGTTTGGACTATCAACTCGCTTGTCGGCTGGTACCAATGGTCTAAGTCCATAAAAGAAGGGCAGGTGGCTCGAAATGGCTAGGCCTGCTGGTCTATCAGACAAGGAATACTACGAAAAATATGTGACAGAGGCAGAATTTTTAGACTGGTATAAAAAGCAGGACGCTCCGCGATTTGAAAAACCAAGCGTGACAGCTGATATGGTGGTCTATAGTTTTGTAGAGGGGAGAATCAAGCTCTTGCTGATTCGTCGTGCTGCCCACCCTTGTCAACACAAGCTGTCCTTGGTCGGTGGCTTTATTGCCAGAGGTGAGGATGCCTACCAGACCTGTCAGCGTGAGATAAAAAAAGAAGCGGGACTGGATTTGCCCCGCAATCATATCGAGCAACTCCTAACGGTTTCCGATTCTGAGCGGGATCCGCGGGGCTGGATGATGACTATTGCCCACTTGGTTTACCTGCCTAGTCAGGCCTTGGATTTGGTCAAACCAGGTCCAGATGGACGGGAGCCGATTGTTATCGATGTGGATTTCAAGACTTCGCAGTGTTCTTATGAGGGTCAGGTCTTGACGGCAGAGGATTTTGCCTTTGACCATTACGAGATTGTCATGACCTCTATCCAGCGGATTCAGGGACGGATGAAGTGGAATCCAACCTTTCTCAATCTCCTGCAGCAGCCCTTTAACATCTACGCTGCGACAGACTTGGTCAATCTTATCTCACCCGACAAAAAAATCCTCCACAATAATTTCCTAGCCAAGTATGGAGACTTTGTGGAAGAAGTTGGAGTGGAACGATTGCCCAAACGCAAACCCAGAAAGACCTATCGCTTAAAAGAAAGTTCATAAAAAGATAAAGAAACCTCCAGCTCAAACTGGAGGTTTTGATATAGTCGAATGAATTAGCTTTCAGACAAGGAACTGAGGTGCAGGCTGTACTAGAGTACGGCAAGCCGAAAGTGACGATGTATCAAAGTTAATTCATTCGACTATATTATTTAGCAATCCGTTCCTGATAGGCTTCTCGTGCTTGGTCAAAGAGTTCTTGGACCTGCTCGATAGTCTCTGCTCGGGCAACAGCACCACGGATTTTGGCAGCGCCTGCTGAACCACGGAGGTAGTGAGGGGCAAGACCACGGAATTCACGTACGGCAATGGACTCACCCTTAAGATTGGTCAATCGGGTCAGGTGGTCGAAGGCGACATTGAGTTTGTCGTCAAAGGAGAGGTCGGGTAGGACTTCTCCTGTTTCAAGATAGTGATTGATTTGGTTGAAGATGTATGGATTTCCCATAGCAGTCCGTCCGACCATGACAGCGTCGGCACCGACTTCCTCGATTCGCTGGCGGGCATCTTCTACATTGCGGATGTCGCCGTTTGCGATGAAGGGAATCTTGGTCAGGCTGCCAGCTACCTTGGTCAAGGTCTCTAGGTCAACTGTTCCTGTGTACATCTGCTCGCGGGTCCGTCCGTGCATGGCCAGGGCAGCTACACCGCCACTTTCTGCGGCCAGGGCATTTTCGACCGCCAGGTCGGTATTGTTCCAACCGGTCCGCATCTTAACGGTCAGGGGAATATCGAGGACCGAGGTTACTTCCTTGATGATGTGGTAGATCTTGTCGGGATCCTTGAGCCACTTGGCACCAGCTTCGTTTTTAATAACCTTGTTGACAGGGCAACCCATGTTGATATCTACGATATTAGCCTTGGTGTTCTTCTGGATGAAGTCGGCAGCCCGTTTCAGTCCTTCGGCGTCGCCGCCGAAAAGCTGGATAGACATAGGGTATTCGTTGTCGTCGATATGGAGCATGTGGAGGGTTTTCTCGTTGTTGTAGAGAAGGCCTTTTTCAGAAATCATTTCCATAACGACCAGTCCCGCTCCCATTTCCTTGGCAATGGTGCGGAAGGCCGAGTTGGTCACGCCGGCCATTGGGGCCAGCACGCAGCGATTGGGGATTTCCACATCACCAATCATGAAAGGGGTATTGAGATTAGCCATTGATGAGTTCCTCCAAATCGTTTTCGTCAAAGTGGTAATGGGTCTGGCAGAATTGACAGGTGATGTCCACGCCCTTGTCTTCTTCTTTCATCTCTTGCAGGTCCGCTTTTGGTAGGCTGGCTAGAGCATCGAGGAAGCGGTCTTTAGAGCAGTCGCAGACAAAGCCGATTTCCTCTTCTGACAGGCGTTTGAAGTCGTCGTCGCCATAAATGGCGGATAGCAGAGCTTCTATGTGGTTTTCAGAAGCCAGCAAGCTTGAAATGGCAGGCATTTCTTGGATGCGTTTCTCGAAACGGGCAATTTCAACCTCGGTCGCTCCAGGTAAAACTTGGAGCAAGAAGCCGCCAGCTACCTTGACCTTGTCTTCTTCGTCCAACAACACGTTCAGTCCCACCGCAGATGGTGTCTGTTGGCTGTCTGTCAGGAAATAAGCAAAGTCCTCACCGATTTCACCAGAAATCAAGGGTGTCATGGAGTTGTAAGGATGACCTGTTCCGTAGTCTGTGATAACCAGGAATTGTCCGTTCCCTACAAGGGGCCCAACGATGACTTCGCCAGTCGCTGTCCGTTTGTAGTCCAAGTCAGGATTTTGAATGTAGCCCTTGACCTGACCTTTGGTATTGGCAACGGAGATGATAGCCCCAACAGCACCGCTGGCCAAGATTTTCAGGGTGATTTTGGTGTCGCCTTTTTCATTGACAGCCAAAATCTGATTGGCAATGAGGGTGCGACCTAGAGCAACGGTGGACGACGCCATGGTGTCGTGTTTTTCTTGGGTTGTTTTCACGGTTTCTGTGCTATCTAGCACAAATGCACGGAAATGCCCACTTTTTGATAGTGTTTTAATAATTTTATCCATAACTTTAATTATAGCACAAGTGGAGGTGGAGCAGTAGAAAAATGAGCCTGAAAGTCATGCTTTCAAGCTCAAAAAATGATTAGGATTCTTTTTGTTTTTTGACAAGACAGGCGCTCAAGAATACGAGACCGATTGTGATAAGTACAAAGCTTGTTTCTCCTCCTGTCTTTGGAAGGATTTTCTTTTGACTGTTGTTGGCAGTAGGGGTCACGGTTGTTTGTCTCTTGTCTGTAGCGCCAGAACGGTCATCAGCATTTACAGCTGTTTGATTAGAAGTTGAAAGATTTGTTGGCTTGTTATTGTTGGTCGTACCATTGTCATCACTATTATTGACTGTTCCTGAGTCATCTGTCTGCTTGTCGCTTGGTTCTGGTTGAGTTGGTTCTTGTGCCTTTGTCACATCCAGTTGTACCAATAGTGGATCGTGGTCAGAAGCTCTGCCATGTTCTTCCATAAAGGCTGAATTGACATGGACCATATCAAAGGCATAGCGCTCCAACAAGTTAGTTGATACTAGCATATTGTCAAGAGACTGATTATTTCCGTTATAGAAGTAAGAGAAGCGATCGGATGCATCGTGACGACTAACGAGGTTAGCCATTCCTCCTGCTTCTAAAATTTCTATGGTTTTAGTAAATTCATAGTCATTGAAGTCGCCTAGCATAACGATATTAGCATTTGGATTTTGAGCTAAGCCTGCTTTTGTAAAGTCAGCGATAGTTTGTGCTAGTATGTGGCGTTTTTCTTCGGACTTGAAGCTGACAGGTTGGATTTTTCCGTAGAGACCATTGTCACCGCGTTTTGAGTTGAGATGGTTGGCAAGGACAACGACTTTCTCGCCTTTGAAGACGAATTCAGCTGCAAGTGTTTTGCGGACAGCTGCCCAAGCAGGGTTGGTTGGGTCGATTCGGCCTAGGCTGAGATTGAGTTCGCCGTTTTCCCATGCAACTGCCTGTGTTGCGGTACCGATTGGTTTGTCAGATAGGCTGACACGTTTTGAGTTGTAGAGGAAGCCGACGCGAATATTGCCTCCCTCTTGTCCGCCGTCTTTGTTGTTTTCAGGAGCAATGTCTACATAGGTATAGGTTGGTCCGCCGGCTGCTTGAATGGCTGCAATCAGGCGTTCAGCACTCTTACTAGCATCAGTTGTGCCGTCGTTTGTAGCACCGTTGTTGTCCTGCACTTCAATCAATCCGATAACATCTGGAGAATGTAGGTCTGAAACAAAGGATTTGGCAATGCGTTGGACTTTAGCGTCTGATGTTGACTTACTATTAGCAGAGAAGTTTTCAATGTTATAAGAAGCGATAGTCAGCTTGTCATCATTTGGGATAATGGTTGTTGTTTCTGGTTTTGTAGCTCCTTCGTGCAAGGTTGGAAGGGTGCTATCATCTACATAGACTTTATAATTGGTGTAAGAGTAGGTGACTGGTCCAGCGATACGACCGATGAAATAGTCTCCTGATTTGACGATTTGTTTTCCATTTTTCAAAAGAAGTGGAATGATATTGGTATTATTCCCTTCAGGGCGAAGGTTGACGCCTCCAACATTATTTAAAGGAAGTTGACTAGTGGCAGGAGTGACATAGATTTCCTTGTTTTTTAGTGGGCCAAGGATTTTTGCATCATCCACGGCAACCACCATGCCTTCAACGGATTCCCAGAAATCGAGCGCATCTTGTTCTGGATCAAATTGAGCCAAACCGTCGTTGTCAATAATATCTGCTGGGATAGTCCGATCAAGACCGAGGACTATAGGAGATGGTACAGGTGCAGTCCCATCCACAGTTACTTCAGTAGCTCGAATTTGTGTGATGGTTAAGTCTGTTTTGTCACGTTCAGCATACCCTCTGCCCTGGTATTCTTCTACTCGTCCTGCGATAGTGACAAGATCTCCTACCTTGACATTTGTTTTTAATTTGTCAGTAAAGATGTTAATGCCGTCAGATGTTTTGGTGTCTCCATCTGGTGTGACATCTTGCACGTAGAAGTTATTGGCAGAGGTAACGTAGGTTACTACGACATTTTTAAGCATAACAGATTGATTCACCAGAGGTGACTGGTGACTTGCACCTTGAATGCGACCGACTGTTACAGCTTCGGTCTTTCCTAGTCCTGCTTCCGTCGTTGCCTTTTCAATGACTTCAAAATGAGAGAGGTCAAATGGTTTTAATTGTATTTTTCCGTTATAGGTGGATAAAATAGCGGTTAGATTAATCTTATCTCCCTTGTTGATCCGGTTCAAAAGATCCGCCGTTTTGATGCCTGTTCGGCTATCTAAGCGTACATCAACAGTTTGTCCTTCGGAGTCAGTTACGGTAAAGGTAGAATTTTGATAGCTATCGCTTTGAATATCTCCGACAGTCAAGTTTTTTAGAGAAACTAGTGTTGCCTGTGCTTGCGTTGCTAACTGAGCGATGTTTGTTTCTGTAATAGGAGTGTTGAAATTCTCAGAGATAGCCTTGTGGTTGCTAACTGTGGTTAGTTGGAGTTCGCCTTTATACTCACCCAATGTTCCTGTTAATTGGACTGTATCACCAAGCTGATAGCCCAAGGCAGCCCCTGGGTAGATATAGATACCAGCACCGTCAGAACCCTGGAGGTAAAAACCATTTCCTCCCCAACCGTTTACTAGGCTAATAATTTTACCAGAAACTGTGTACTCTGTTCCTTGTGCTCCGGAACGAACAGTAGCAATCGGTGTAGAAACAAGGTCACTTGGTTTGGTAGCTGTATTTTCACTTGTTGGTGGCTGAACATTAGTAGAAGATGAATCTACGATTTCAATCGCTGTAGCTGGTTTGATCCCAGCTCGCTTCATGTATGTATCGCTAGTTCCTGTGATGCGAACCAATTTTCCGACTAGTTCGGGATGATTAACGAGGTTGAATTGGCTACGAAGAGGTTCTTTTAGTTGAATAGGGATAGTGTCGGCTGCCGCAGTATCCATGCTTGCACCAAGGGCTAGATTTGTTTTGTTAGTGGCGTCAAAAGCAGTTCCGCTACTATTAAGTGGTGCAATAAGATAGCCTTGTATCGTGACTTCCGACTTGGTTATTGCAAGTGACGGATAATTCTCTATCGCCACTTCAGTAGCGTGCACAGATGGTATGGGCGAAGTAGCAAGACTAAGCAAGAGTCCGGCTGTTACCGCTACAGAACCTACGGTATAGAAGAGAGAACGGTTTCTAATCTTCATATAAAACTCCTTTTTGTTATATATGGACGTCATAAAAACGTCTGCAGTTGTTATATACATATAGTTTAACAGAAAATGAGTCGTTTGGAATACTTTTTTAGATATAATACGGATATTTTTAAAAATTCAAATGAAATGGTAAAAATAAATTGGAAAACGAAACAAAAAACGAACAAATCGGTTGGGTGATGGGAATTGGTTCACAAAAAAAGCACCGAGATATAAATGATTTTCTTGGTGCCATATTCATTTTGTTTAACATTAGTTGGGAGTTTTTGTGAAGGAACAAAAGGGCAAAGCAGATATATAGTCCTTTTGTTGACTTTTTTTACTTCGGCGCAAGAGGAACTCCGTTTCTGGATTTCCCGCTTCAAACAATCCACTGGTTTGTTTGAACTCGCTTTGCCGTACTTTATAGAGAGGCAAGTCTTATTTCCAACTGAGGCTGGGCAAAAAGCCCAGGACCACTACTCAGAGTTCGTGTCAACATCTCAGCGCAGTGGTTGATTGGGTTTAACAGTCCAGTGGACTGTTAAAGGTTGGAGATAGGATTTGCGAAGCAAATCTCAGCAATTCGAGTTTCACACTCCAAATCTGGCCTCTACGACTGATGCGAACAGAGTTCGCCTTATCTCCAACCTCAAACTGTCTCCCAGACAGTTTGAGCTGTGCGGGGGTGGGAGTGAAACAGTCTGGGGATAGACTGTTTCAGCTCAACAACTTAAAACGAAAACTTGTTGACGAACTCTTTTTATCTTGGTCGAGTTCTTTCTCACTCCCAGCAACCTGCAGCTATTGAGGCGAACGTGCTTTGCCCTATCCCCAGCCTTCAAAAGTTCCACGAACCTTTGAAGTAAGCACTAACAAAGTAAGGAAAATGGAAAACTATAGCTCTGGAAATAATTTTTTCAAAATCTTCGGCGTAATGCTCTGACCAGGTCCTGCGTAAGTATAGGTGTGCAGGTACATGGCAGGGTTAAAGTTGAGTTCGATGCAGGTGCAGTTGGGCTTGTTCTTGCTTGCTGGCTTGGTGCGGTCGGGGATAATCAAGTCCACACCGCAGGCCCAAGCTCCCATAGCAGTTGCCATATCGGCGGCCAGTTGCTTGTAGGACTCGTCCATCTGGTCGGTCATATCGATGGAGTCACCACCCGTTGAGATATTGGAATTGCCACGCAGAAAGGCTTGAATGCCCTCTGGCAAAACTGTATCGGGTGTGTAGCCCTGCTGTTCTAACATAAGCAGTTCGATGTCGCCCAAGTTAATGATCTCCAGCGGTGAACGGTGGTCACGCCCTCGCAGTGGATCTTGGTTTTTTTGCTCTACTAATTCACGGATGGTTGAGCTACCGTCCCCCACGACATTGGCTGCGACGCGGAGCAGGACAGCCTCGCACTTGCCATCAAGGATGAAGAAACGGTACTCGGTTCCCGCCACGAATTCCTCCACAAGCACATGGCTATCTTCCGAAAAGGCGATGTCCAGGGCTTTTTCATAGTCCGCAAGGCTGGCTGGCTCCTGGAAGATAGAGATGCCAAGGCCGAAGTTGGTAGATTTTGGTTTGATAACAATAGCAGAGCTGGCTACCTGTCCGTAATACCGCAGGGCATCTGTCTTGTTTGCAAATTCAGCTCCCGCAGGTACTGGAAAACCAGCCTGGTCCAAAATCTTCTTGGTCACGACCTTGTTGGCCATGGCTAGAGGAATGACGTAATTGTCCTTCGAAGTCATGTTGCCATTTTTGATGTACTCGACATGGTTACCATGCCAGAGTTTGAGAAACTGGTCTTCTTCATCTAAAATCTCCACATTCAAGCCCAACTGAATGGCGTCAAAGAGAATCATCTGGGTGGAGAGTTCCATGTTTTCATAGCCCTTGAGGGCGTAAGGGGCTGTCCAAGCATAGTCATGAAAGACTTGTCCCTGCTGCTGACCGAACTTCTCTAGAGACCCATCTTCAACTTGCTCTGCTATTTTTCCGGAAAGGGTCAAACGAGGGTCTTGAAGTGCTGCCTCCGCATGTGCAATGAGTTGGCCATAGTAGTCATCCAGTCCAAAGTGTAGAACTATGGCTTTCATGGCCGTCAAGATTGGCGTGGCATCGGCATCGTTAGGTAGAGGTGTGTGTGGGTGACTGAGGGCGATGAGATTGTTAAGTTTATCTGCTTTTGCTAAGGTGTTATCAACATCTGTCAGTTGGTCTAACCAAAGAAGAGATAAGATAAAGAGGTGGACTGTATCAAGGGTTTCTTGACTAATAGCAAGCGGGTCATAGGGGTTCAGGTCGAAGGAACGGAATTCTAAATAAGAAATCCCCTTGCTGAGGTAGTCACGGCTAGTCTTTGCTCCACGTAGTCGGACAGAAGAGTAAAATTCCTTCTCAGCGGATAGTTGACCAGATTGGACAGCTTGTTCGATGTCGGCCACGTACTGTTGGAGAGAAGAAAAGGAAATATGAACATCATCGGAGTTGACATAGCCGTACTTGGAATTACGAATGGAACGGACGCAACCGACTTCCGTGGTTAGGAATCCTTTTTCGGCTAGGCTACTTGCTCCATATAGGTAGGTTAAGAGCCAACGATAGTTGAGGAAGTTTTGTGCTAATTTGAGGTAGAGGGTATTTTTGAATGCGATAAAATCTGTTTCCTCGCTTAATTCAAAAAGTTGTTGGGTTAAGTCTTTTCCTAATTCAAAATTATAATGGATGCCAGACATAGACTGGACGAGCTTGCCATAGCGTTCCCCCAAACCGACACGATATTGGTACTCATAGTCGCTGTCTAGTTGAGCAATTTGGATTTCCTCTTCTGAAATCACAGGTGGCATGGATAGGGGCCAGAGGTATTCTTGCTTATCCATAGAACGTGCGGCAACATCTGTAATGGCTCCCAGTAGGCGACGCGCTTCCTTAGTCGACTGAGCGATTGGTGTAATCAACTCTAACTGTGGCTCGCTGTAGTCTGTCTGGATATAGGGGTGGAAGCTACGAGAACCCAGTTTATGAGGATGGGGAGTTTGTGCAACTCTGTGGTTTGAATTGATGCGAAGTGATTCGCGCTCAATTCCAAAAGTAGCCTGAAGAATGGGGCTGTTTGGTGATAATTTTTGTAACATATCTAAGTCCTTTATATTTCTGTCAAAGTCTTATTCCAATTTTATCTAGATTGGAGAGCAAATACAAATTTCTGCTACGTTTCTGGTGAAAAATGTACTGAAAATCACTGAAAGTAAACAAAGACTTCGGATTTCTCTGCCAAAAGCATATTTACACATGTCTACCTCGTGTGTTTAATCGGATTTTTTTAAAATATACTTTTAAAAAAATAAAAACATTCGATATATATGAAATTATTGGAATTTCTTGAAAAAATGTTCGTTTTTTGATAGAATAGTGTGTAAAACGAAACTTGCAGGTGAGATTCCTGCCAGAAGTAGAAGAAAGGCTGGGCTGGTTAGCCAGTTCAGAGAAAGAGTGAATATGACATCAGTAGTTGTTGTAGGAACCCAGTGGGGCGACGAAGGTAAGGGTAAAATTACAGACTTCTTGTCTGCTAATGCTGAAGTAATCGCACGTTATCAAGGTGGTGATAACGCTGGACACACTATCGTTATCGATGGCACGAAGTATAAATTGCACTTGATTCCGTCAGGAATCTTCTTCCCAGAAAAGATTTCTGTAATCGGTAATGGTGTGGTTGTCAATCCAAAATCTTTGGTGAAGGAAATCAACTATCTCCATGATTCAGGTGTGACAACAGATAATTTGCGGATTTCAGACCGCGCACATGTCATCTTGCCTTATCACATCAAATTGGACCAGTTGCAAGAAGAGTCTAAAGGTGAGAATAAGATTGGTACAACCAACAAGGGTATCGGTCCAGCCTACATGGACAAGGCTGCGCGTGTTGGTATCCGTATTGCAGACCTCTTGGACAAGGAGATTTTTGCGGAGCGTTTGAGAACAAACTTGGCTGAGAAAAACCGCTTGTTTGAGAAGATGTATGAGTCAACTCCGATTGAGTTTGACGAAATCTTTGAAGAATACTATGCTTACGGTCAAGAAATCAAAAAGTATGTAACAGACACATCTGTTATTTTGAACGATGCCCTCGACCAAGGCAAGCGTGTCTTGTTTGAAGGTGCGCAAGGAGTTATGTTGGATATTGACCAAGGTACCTATCCATTCGTTACTTCTTCAAACCCAGTTGCTGGTGGTGTGACGATCGGTAGCGGTGTCGGCCCAAGCAAGATTGACAAGGTTGTTGGTGTATGTAAGGCCTACACTAGCCGTGTTGGTGACGGACCATTTCCGACTGAATTGCACGATGAAATCGGAGACCGTATCCGCGAAATCGGTAAAGAGTACGGTACGACAACTGGCCGTCCACGCCGTGTCGGTTGGTTTGACTCAGTGGTGATGCGCCATAGCCGCCGTGTGTCAGGTATTACCAACTTGTCCCTCAACTCGATTGACGTCTTGTCAGGTCTTGGGACCTTGAAAATCTGCGTGGCTTATGACTTGGATGGTGAGCGTATTGACCACTACCCAGCAAGTTTGGAGCAACTCAAACGTTGCAAACCAATCTACGAAGAAATGCCAGGTTGGTCTGAAGACATCACAGGTGTACGTAGCCTGGATGAATTGCCAGAAGCGGCTCGCAACTATGTTCGTCGTATCAGCGAATTGGTAGGCGTTCGTATCTCAACCTTCTCAGTAGGACCTGGTCGTGAACAGACCAACATCCTTGAGAGTGTATGGAGCGCAAAATAGTGTGCGAAGACTGAACGAAAGTTCGGTCTTTTTCTGTTTGGTCGAACTTTGCTTTCTTGTCCAGAATTTGATATAATCATGCTTATCAAACAATAAAAGAGGTAAACAAATGGAAGGTTTATTTTTGCCACTTGTCATGGTTGCCATGATTGGTTTTATGTTCTATTCGCAACGTAAACAACAAAAACAACGTCAAGAAGCACTAAATCAAATCAAAAAAGGTGATGAAATTGTGACCATTGGTGGGCTATTTGGTATTGTCGATGAAATCGATGATAAGAAGGTTGTTCTCGATGTTGATGGTGTTTACTTGACATTTGAACGTGGTGCTATTCGTGATCGTGTAGCAAGTTCAGATGCTACATCGGCAGTTGTTGAAGAAGTGGCAGTTGAAACGACAGAAGCAACTCCAGAATCTGCAATTGAAGAATAAGGATGAGAAACCGAGGGAAACCTTGGTTTTCTCTTGTTTTAGCCCTGCCTGATTTTTGCTATCCTAGGTAAAAATATGGTATAATGAAACGATTATACAATAAGGAAAATACCATGTTTAAATTTAATTTTAAAAAGAAAGAAAGCATTGAAACAGCAATTGAAGTCCCTAAGCATATCGCTGTGATTATGGATGGCAATGGCCGTTGGGCTAAAAAGCGGATGCAGCCACGTATTATGGGGCATAAGGCTGGTATGGATGCACTGCAAAAGGTTACCAAGACGGCTTCTGATTTGGGAGTAAAGGTGTTAACTGTCTATGCCTTTTCTACAGAAAACTGGTCTCGACCGGAAAAAGAAGTGAAGTTTATCATGAATCTACCTGTGGAGTTTTATGATAAGTATGTTCCTGAACTCCATGCCAATAATGTCAAAATTCAGATGATTGGTGACCATTCAAAACTTCCTGTCCCGACTCTCAATGCGCTTTATAAAGCCGAACAAAAGACAAAGGGTAACACTGGTTTGATTCTCAATTTCGCTCTTAACTATGGCGGTCGTGATGAGGTGACTCGCGCAGTCAAGGCTATTGCGCAAGATGTCTTGGATGCCAAGTTCAATCCTGGAGATATTGATGAGAAATTAATAGCGGATTACCTCTATACAGGAACCTTATCACCAACGTTACGCGATCCCGATCTAGTTATCCGTACAAGTGGTGAACTTCGTCTTAGCAACTTCCTGCCGTGGCAAACAGCCTACAGCGAGCTGTACTTTACAGATATTGCTTGGCCTGATTTTGATGGAGAAGCACTTAAATTAGCGATTAAAGAATACAACCGTCGCCACAGACGTTTTGGCGGTGTATAAGGAGAAGGTATGACAAACGATTTACAGAAACGAGTGATATTTGGCGGCATTGCTCTAGCTATTTTCATTCCCTTTTTGTTGGCTGGTGGGATGGCATTTCAATTTTTTGTAGGCCTGTTAGCTATTATTGCTACGGCTGAATTGATTAAAATGTATCGCCTAGCACCAAATTCTATCGAGGGTGTCTTAGCTATGTTGGCCAGTTTAGTCTTGGCTCTTCCGCTCCAGAATTATTTGACATTTTTACCGACGGATGGAAATTACACAGCCTACGCCATTGTAGTATTTTTACTGCTTGGTTCGACGGTTTTTAATATCGGTCATTACAACTATTCCGATGTTGTCTTTCCAATTGCATCAAGTTTCTATGTTGGTATCGGCTTTCATAGTTTGATACTGGCTCGTATGGATGGGCTCAATAAAGTCTTCTTTGCCCTCTGTCTAGTCTGGGCAACAGACATTGGTGCCTACTTAATCGGTCGTCAGATTGGTCGGAGAAAATTATTGCCGAAGGTTTCACCGAATAAAACGGTTGAAGGCTTTGTAGGCGGTATTCTTTCTGCGGTGGTAGTTGCTATCATTTTCTTGATTGTCGATAAGTCCTTGTTAGCGGGCTATTCATTTGGCATGATGTTGTTGTTGGTTGTGATTTTCTCGATATTCTCACAATTCGGAGACTTAGTAGAAAGTGCTATTAAACGCCATTTTGGTGTGAAGGATTCTGGAAAAATTATTCCAGGACACGGTGGTATCCTGGATCGTTTTGACGGTATGATTTTTGTCTTTCCAATCATGCACTTCTTTGGATTATTTTAAGGAGGTACTATGAAGGGAATTTTAGCATTTATATTTATATTTGGTGTGATTGTGGTTGTCCATGAATTTGGTCATTTCTACTTCGCCAAGAAAGCTGGTATCCTTGTGAGGGAATTTGCGATTGGGATGGGTCCCAAAATTTTCGCTCATACAGGTAAGGATGGGACACTTTACACCATCCGTATCCTTCCCCTAGGTGGCTATGTTCGAATGGCTGGATGGGGTGAAGATAAGACAGAGATTAAGACAGGTAGTCCTGCCAGCCTCAGCCTGAATGAAGCTGGTGTTGTGACGCGGATTAATTTGTCTGGTAAGCAACTGGATAGTCTCAGTTTGCCAATGAATGTAACCAGTTTTGACTTCGAGGAAAAATTGGAAATCACAGGCTTGGTCTTGGAAGAAAGCAAGACCTATAAGGTTGATCACGATGCCACGATTGTAGAGGAAGATGGAACAGAAGTTCGGATTGCTCCACTTGATGTTCAATATCAAAATGCGACAGTCTGGGGACGGTTGATGACCAACTTTGCGGGTCCCATGAATAACTTTATTTTAGGGATTCTAGTATTTATTCTTTTGTTCTTCATGCAAGGAGGGGTTGCCAACCCATCAAGCAATGCAGTAAGTATTACTGAAGGTGGTGCTTTGCAGGCTGCAGGTGTTGTCACAGGGGACAAGATTCTTTCGGTCAATGGGAACACGACAGACAGCTACACAGAAGTTGCAACGATTATTAGTAAAGCAGCAACAGATGCAACAACAGCCCCAAGCTTTGATTTGGTCGTTGAGCATGATGGGAAAAACCGTCATGTCTCCGTTACTGCTGAACAAGTAGATGGGGCCTATCGAATTGGTATTTCACCGATTTTGAAAACTGGTTTCGTTGATAAAATTGTCGGTGGTTTCCAAGAAGCGGGAGCGACAGCTCTTAGGGTTGTAACAGCTTTGAAGAATCTAATTGCAAACTTTGATGTTAAGCAGTTGGGGGGACCGGTTGCTATTTATAAAGTAAGTTCTCAAGCAGCTGAATTTGGTTTGGTTTCTGTATTGGGGCTAATGGCTGCGCTCTCCATTAACCTTGGAATCTTCAATTTGATTCCAATTCCAGCCTTGGATGGTGGTAAGATTGTTATGAATATTCTGGAAGCCATTCGCAGAAAACCACTCAAACCAGAGACGGAATCTTATATCACTCTAGCAGGTGTAGCCGTTATGGTGGTTCTTATGATAGTAGTCACTTGGAATGATATTATAAGAGTCTTCTTCTAAGATAATTTGAAATTTATGAAAGGAATTGAATGCGTGCTAAACGCAGGATATTCTGAAAAATACGAAAGGAATTGAATGCGTGCTGAACGCAGGATATTCTGAAAACTAAGAAAGGAACTGAACACGGGCTGAAACCTGTGCATTCCTGATAAACAAAAGATGAAAGGAATTGAATGCGTGCTAAAAACTTTACGAAAAAGATAAACCTGCCTAGTGCCAAAGGCACTGCGTTAGGTTTCCTATTTTCGTTTCGTTTTCTTAACGCACTTATATCTTAACTATGAAACAGTCTAAAATGATTATCCCTACTTTGCGGGAGATGCCTTCGGATGCGTCGGTAATTAGCCACGCTTTGATGTTACGTGCGGGCTATGTCCGTCAGATTTCTGCTGGTATTTACAGCTACTTGCCTTTGGCTAACCGTGTGATTGAAAAAGCAAAAAATATCATGCGTGAGGAGTTTGATAAGATTGATGCCATTGAATTTTTGGCACCAGCCCTCTTGTCCGCGGATATTTGGCGTGAGTCAGGTCGTTATGAAACCTACGGTGACGACCTCTACAAGCTCAAAAACCGTGAAGGTTCTGACTTTATCTTGGGTCCAACCCACGAAGAAACGGTGACGCTATTGGCGCGTGATGCGGTCCAGTCTTACAAGCAGTTGCCGCTTAACATCTACCAAATCCAGCCAAAATACCGTGATGAAAAACGTCCTCGTAACGGTCTTCTCCGTGGTCGTGAGTTTATCATGAAAGACGGCTACAGCTTCCATGCTAGTTATGAGAGCTTGGACCAGACCTACGATGACTACAAGGCGGCTTACGAGGCGATCTTCACTCGTGCAGGATTGGAGTTCAAGGCTATTATCGGTGACGGTGGTGCCATGGGTGGTAAGGATAGCCAGGAGTTTATGGCTATTACACCAGACCGTACCGATCTCGACCGTTGGGTTGTCTTGGACAAGTCGGTTGCTTCTTTTGAGGAAATCCCAGAGGATGTTCTTGAAGCGTTCAAGGCAGAACTCTTGGCTTGGTCTGTGTCTGGTGAAGACACCATTGCCTACTCAAGCGAATCAGGCTACGCTGCCAACCTAGAAATGGCAACTAGCGAATACAAACCAAGTACAGCAGTTGTAGTTGAAGAAGACTTGGTTAAAGTTGCTACACCAGATGCCAAAACCATCGACGAAGTTGCTGCCTTCTTGAACGTTGCGGAAGAACAAACTATCAAAACCATGCTCTTTATGGCTGACGGAGAGCCAGTTGTTGCCCTCCTTGTTGGCAATGATCAGGTCAATGATGTCAAGTTGAAAAACCACTTGGCAGCGGATTTCTTTGATGTAGCAAGCCCAGCTGATGCAGAGAAAGTCTTCGGTGCAGGCTTTGGTTCTCTTGGCCCAGTTGGTTTACCAGAAAACATCAAGATTATTGCAGACCGTAAGGTTCAAGATGTGAAGAACGCTGTAGTTGGTGCTAACGAAGATGGTTTCCACTACACAGGTGCCAATGCAGGGCGTGATTTCCAAGTGACTGAGTATGTGGATATTCGCGAAGTCAAGGAAGGCGAGCCTTCTCCAGATGGACACGGGGTTCTCAACTTTGCCCGTGGTATCGAGATTGGTCACATCTTCAAACTCGGTACACGCTATTCAGACAGCATGAATGCCAACATCTTGGATGAGAATGGTCGTTCTATGCCGATTATCATGGGATGCTACGGAATCGGTGTTAGCCGTCTCTTGTCAGCCGTTCTTGAACAACACGCTCGCCTCTTTGTTAACAAGACACCAAAAGGCGAATACCGTTACGCTTGGGGGATCAACTTCCCTAAAGAATTGGCACCGTTTGATGTGCATTTGATTCCAGTCAATGTCAAAGATGAAGCGGCGATGGAATTGACTCAGTCTATCGAAGCAAGTTTGGTTGGTGCAGGCTATGAAGTATTAACTGACGACCGTAATGAGCGTGTCGGCGTTAAGTTTTCTGACAGTGACTTGATTGGCTTGCCAATCCGTGTGACTGTTGGTAAGAAAGCAGCTGATGGCATCGTCGAAGTGAAAATCAAGGGTACAGGTGATACTGTAGAAGTCCATGTGGACCAACTCCTTGAAACCTTGCAAATCCTTACAAAAGAAAATGAATAACAGAAAAAGACTTGGTTGATGATAGCCAAGTCTTTGTTGATAAAATGGGAGTGGTTCTAGTCACCCAAGCCTATTTTTTATATAGTCGAATGAATTAGCTTTCAGACAAGGAACTGAGGTGCAGGCTGTACTATAGTACGGCAAGCCGAAAGTGACGATGTATCAAAGTTAATTCAAATGACTATAACATATTTAGTAGGATGTTATAGAGGATAGCTCCTGCGACACCTCCAAGAATTGGGCCAGCAACTGGGATCCAGCTATAAGACCAGTCAGAATCTCCCTTATTTGGAATGGGTAGGATGGCATGCATGATACGAGGGCCTAAATCACGAGCAGGATTGACTGCGTAGCCTGTCGTTGATCCTAGTGAGAAGCCGATTGCAAATACGATAAGTCCCACGATGATTGGGCCGAGGCCAGCGCTGACATTGTTAGGACCAATTGCAAGGATTCCCATGACTAAGACAGCTGTACCAAGAGCTTCGCCGAGCAAGTTTGAAGCTGTGTGACGAAGAGCTGGTGCAGTAGAGAAGGTAGCAAGGATTGTTCCGCTATCTTTTGTTTCCTGCCAATGTGGGTAGAAATGGAGATAGAGGACGATGGATGCCAACATTGCTCCAGCAAATTGGGCAAGTAGGAAGCCTGGGACTTGAGCCCATGGTAGGGAGCCGATAGATGCCATTGCGATAGTGACAGCTGGATTTAGGTGGGCAGGTCCAAAAATTCCTGATATGTAGACGGCAATTGTTACAGCGATGCCCCATCCTAGTACGATGGTCAGCCAGCCGCTATTTTCAGCCTTGGTTTTAGAGAGGATGCAGGATGCAACCACACCGTTTCCAAGTAATACTAGTATGAAAGTTCCAAGTAATTCTCCAATCAGATTCATAATGACCTCCTATTTATTGATTGTCAGTTCTTTTAATTGTTCAAGAATAGTCTCCAAGTCAGCTCCAGCCTGTAAGAGAGCTGCGGCAGTATAGCAACCTTCGACGACTGGTACGGTTTGGATAAGAATTTGTTTGTCTGTAAAATCGGCAGCAAGTTCCATGTTCATTCGGGCGCTACCTAGGTCGAAAAAGGCAAGGAGGGTATCAGCAGGGTTTGCTTCAACTCGCTCTTGTACGATTTCAAAGCTGGTACCGATGCTACCATCTTCTAGTCCGCCACAGTAGGTGATGGGAATATCTTTTGCGACTTCAGATACTAGGTCGATGATTCCCTGGGCCAAATTTTTTGAATGGGATACGAGTAAGATACCAACCTTTGTCATAGTCCTGCCTCCAACATGGCTTCAAAGAGAAGTCCAGATGAGAAAGAGCCTGGATCAATGTGTCCAATAGACCTTTCCCCAACATAGGACGCGCGTCCCTTGGTCGCAGCAATATCCTTTGTCCCTTGAACGGCTTTATGGATAATTTCCGTTGTCAGCTGGCTTTCTCTTAGGGCAGAAATAACAGGAATCCACACGTCTACCATGGTTTTCTCGCCCAATTCAGCCTTGCCGCGTTTTTGGATCATGTCCAAACCTGCTTGAAGCGTATCTGCCAAATCAGCGCCAGCTTGACTGGCTTTAGTAATACCCATAAAGGCAGAGCCGTAGAGAGGACCGGAAGCACCGCCAACCTTGCTGAGAAGTTGCATGGCAACCACCTTAAAGACTTGGTCAGCAGTCTCATAGTCTTTTTCAGATAGCTCCTGCATGACGGCAGCCATTCCTCGCGCCATGTTGCCTCCGTGATCTCCATCTCCGATTGGAGAATCTAGCTCACTCAAATAATCTTTGTTTTCTTGAATTTTTTTGTTGAATGTTTCCATCCAGAGCAATGCTTGTTTTGCATCCATAGTCTTTCTCCTACCAAGCTACCACTTCAACAGGGGCCTGCAAAGCGTCAATCCAGCTTGGGTCTTCTAGTTTGATTAAGGTCAATGACAGTCCAGCCATATCAATCGATGTCATGTAGTTACCGATTTTCTTGTAGTCAACGACCACACCTTTTTTAGCCAGCAATTGAGCAACGTCGTTGGCAAAGACATATTGTTCCATGAGAGGAGTTGCGCCGAGACCGTTGATAAGGACACCATAGTGTTCGCCATCTTGAATATCAAAGCCTTCTGCCAATTTCTCAACCAATTCTTCAGCCAATTTAGCAGATGGTTGGAGTTTTTCTTTCTTATAGCCAGGTTCACCATGGATACCGACACCGTATTCAAATTCATCCTCTTCAAGGACGAAGCCTGGTTTGCCCACTTCTGGTACCGTAGCACCTGATAGGGCTAAGCCGATAGTCTTGATTTGTGGGACGAGACGGTCAGCCAGTTCCTTGATTTCTGCTAGAGATTTGCCAGTTGTTGCAGCGTGACCGAGAATCTTGTGGACAAGGATGGTACCAGCTACACCACGACGGCCTTGGGTATAGAGACTATTTTCCACAGCGATGTCATCGTCCACGATGACACTGGCCACTTCGATGCCCTCCATTTCCGCCAATTCTTGTGCCATCTCAAAGTTCATGATGTCGCCGGAGTAGTTTTTGATGACCATAAAGACGCCAGCTCCCTCGTCAGCAGCCTTGATGGCTTCTAAGATTTGGTCTGGTGTTGGTGAGGTAAATACTGCGCCACATACAGCGGCGGACAACATGCCCTTGCCGACAAAGCCTGCATGAGAAGGTTCGTGACCAGAGCCACCTCCTGAGATGATGCCGACTTTACCAGTTTTTTCAGCCTTGCGGATAATCACATCAAATCCATCGATACGATCGACAAGATCTTGGTGCATAAAGACAAGTCCTTTTAACATTTCATCAACGACATGTTCGGGTTGATTGATAATTTTTTTCATGAGAAAACTCCTTTGTTATTGTTTGCGCTTTCATTTTACATTGTCCAAAAGAAAAAAGGAAGGGACAGATTGTCCAAAGTGTCCCTTTTGTTCCAAAGAAAAGCATGATAGGGTATAATAAAGAGGAAGCGAAAGGAAGTGACAAGTGACATATGCCAACCTCGTTGATTACAAAGAAAAGGATTGCAAAGGCTTTTAAAAAACAGCTATCCCAAAAATCCTTTGATAAAATCTCAGTTGTCGACATCATGCAGGAAGCAGGGATTCGTCGTCAAACCTTTTACAACCATTTTTTAGACAAGTATGAGTTGCTGGACTGGATATTTGAGACAGAATTGCAGGAGCAGGTAACTGACAATCTGACCTATATTAGTGGAATCAAGCTTCTGGATGAGCTGTTGTACTACATCGAGAGTAACCAATCTTTCTATAGGCAACTCTTTGAGATTAAGGGGCAAAATGATTTTGTCAGCTATTTAGAAGGCTACTTTATGGTTTTGATGGAGAAAATTATCAACGAGTACCAGCTCCAGGAGGGTAAAATGATTTCCCAACAGGATAAGCATTTTTTGATTCTCTATCATGCTAATGCTTGGATTGGACTGATAAAGGAAGGACTGACACAGTCACCTTGTCAGATTCACAGTTATTGGAAGCAAATGGTGGCTCTTGTTCGCGAGTCGTTTGTGATTTTGTAGGAGTTAATATATGGTGTTTATTAGAAATAGACAGGCAACAATTATTGAAGATTATTTGGATGGTTTCTGTCGAACTAATCCTAAAGTGAAGAAAGTGAAGGGACTTCCGATTGTGCTTCAGAAAGTGCAGGATGACCATTTAGTTCCAATTATTTCAGGTGGTGGATCGGGGCACGAACCGGCACATATTGGATTTGTCGGAAAGGGTATGCTGACTGCTGCAGTATATGGTGAAATATTTACGCCCCCAACCGCTGAAGAAGTATTTGCAGCCATTCGCGCAGTAGATAAGGGCAAGGGAGTTTTTCTGATTGTAAAAAACTTTGAGGCAGACCTTATCTCTTTTAGAAAAGCCATCGAATTGGCTCGGCAGGAGGGAATTGCAGTCAAGTACATTGTATCCCATGATGATATTTCGGTCGATACTAAGAATAATTTCCGTATGCGGCATAGGGGGCTTGCAGGGACCATTCTACTTCATAAGATATTAGGAGCTGCTGCCCTTACTGGCTATAGCCTAGATGAATTGGAACAGCTGGGACTGTCTCTGGCAACAGAGATTGCGACCATCGGTTTTGCAACCAAGTCGGCCTATTTGCCCAATGCTGCCCTGCCTTTGTTTGATTTGGAGGAGGGACAAATATCTTACGGTATCGGTATCCATGGAGAAGAAGGCTATCGGACCGTTCGTTTTGAATCCTCTGAGCAGTTAGCCAACGAAATTGTGAACAAATTAAAATTAAAATTCCGCTGGAAGGAAGGGGAAGACTATATTCTTCTGGTCAATAATCTTGGATCTATGTCCGAGGTTGAGCAAGGAATCTTTTTGAACGACATTTGCCAATTTCTAGAGCTAGAAGGTTTACAGCTTTCCTATGTAAAAACAGGTAAATTTATGACCAGTCTTGATATGGGAGGAATTTCTGTCACCCTCTGTCGTGTCAAGGATCGAAAATGGCTGGACTTTTTAGAAGCACCGACAGAAGCTGCGGCTTGGTAGGCTACCAATTTCTATAGAAATCAGATCTCTCAGGAAATGAACCTGAGAGTTTTTTCTTCCTGACTCAGGAAAAAATACCTCATTTATGGTAAAATGTTTCTAACGAACTACAAAGGAAATAAGTATGTCAGATAAGTTTCAACTCTTGCTACAACAAATCGGAATGCCTCTTGATGCACGACAATCAGGGGCTTTTTCGACTGCAACGATTGAGAAAGTAGTCTTGCACAAGGTTAGCAAACTTTGGGAATTTACCTTCCGTTTTGAAACCCCCTTGCCGCTCATGGACTATCAACTCTTCAAGGCTCGTTTGGCGACGGAGTTTGAAAAGGTGGGCAATAAGATTCAATTTTCTATTGTCAGCGATGCGGAGGCTTTTGAAGCTGGTTTGGTAGAAGCATATTATCCAGAAGCTTTTACGGAAGATTTGTGCCAGAGTGCAGGCTTCAAGGCCCTTTTTCAGCCATTAGAGGTGGCTTATAGAGATGGTGTTTTGTGGATAAAAGGTCCTGAAACCATTGACACAGATCATTTTCGGAAGAATCATCTGCCAAATCTTGTGGAGCAATACAAGCGATTTGGTTTTGGTAATCTTGCGGTGGACATCCAAGTCTGTCAGGAAATGACGCAGCAACAAGCGGAGATTTTCCATGCGCAAAATGCAGAAATTTACCAGCAGGCTAATGAAGAAAACTTGGCGGCCCTTGAACAACTAGCTCAAATGGCGCCACCACCAGAGGCAGCTCAGCCATTTGTCCCAGAATATAAGAAAAATCGTCCTGCCAAGGTCAATATCGAAAAGGCTGAGATTACGCCTATGATTGAGGTGGATAGCGAGGAGAATCGGATTGTCTTTGAGGGACTGGTCTTTGAGGTCGAGCAGAAGACGACCAAGACGGGGCGGGTCATTATCAACTTTAAGATGACCGACTATACTTCGTCCTTCACCTTGCAGAAGTGGGCTAAGAATGAGGAAGAGGCTCAGAAGTTTGATATGGTCAAAAAGGGAAACTGGCTGCGGGTGCGAGGCAATGTGGAAACCAATAATTTCACTCGTGATTTGACTATGAACGTACAGGAAGTCCAAGAGGTCAAGAAGGAAATCCGCAAAGATCTCATGCCTGAGGGTGAGAAGCGGGTTGAGTTTCATGCCCATACCAACATGTCCACTATGGATGCCCTGCCTGCCGTTGAGGACTTGGTGGCGCGTGCGGCAGCCTGGGGACACAAGGCGGTGGCCATTACCGACCACGGCAATGTCCAGTCCTTCCCCCATGGCTATCATGCTGCTCGTAAAGCTGGGATTAAGCCCCTCTTCGGGATGGAGGCTAATATTGTCGAGGACTCTGTGCCCATTGCTTACAACGAAGCAGATGTAGTCCTGTCTGATGCCACCTATGTGGTCTTTGACGTGGAAACAACCGGTCTGTCTGCAGTCAACAATGCCCTGATTCAGATTGCGGCGTCTAAGATGCACAAGGGCAATATCATTGCAGAATTTGATGAGTTTATCGATCCAGGTCATCCGCTCAGTCAATTTACAACAGATCTGACAGGAATCACAGATGAGCATGTGCGTGGTTCTAAACCTCTAGAACAAGTCCTGCGTGAGTTTCAAGATTTCTGTCAAGATTCCGTCATGGTTGCCCACAACGCGACCTTTGACGTTGGCTTTATGAATGTCAACTATGAACGAGCAGGCTTACCTATTATTAGCCAGCCTGTCATTGATACCTTGGAATTTGCTCGTAACCTTTACCCCGACTTTAAGCGTCATGGTTTAGGTCCTCTCACCAAGCGGTTTGGTGTTGCTCTTGAACACCACCACATGGCCAACTACGATGCGGAGGCGACAGGGCGCCTGCTCTTCATCTTCCTAAAAGATGCTCTGGAGAAGCACAATTTGACCAATCTCAACCAGCTAAATACGGAGCTGATTGCGGAGGATTCCTATAAGAAGGCTCGTGTCAAGCATGCCACGCTCTATGTGATTAATCAGGTTGGTTTGAAAAATATGTTCAAACTGGTCTCTCTTTCCAATACCAAGTATTTTGAGGGAGTTCCACGTATTCCACGGACCGTTCTCAATGCCCATCGTGAAGGTTTAATATTGGGAACAGCCTGTCAAGAGGGTGAGGTCTTCGATGACTTGCTCTCCAAAGGGATAGATGAAGCGGTTAAAACGGCAGCCTATTATGATTTTATCGAAGTTATGCCACCTGCCCTCTATGCTCCCATGATTGCCAAGGAGCAGTTTAAGGACATGGCAGAGATTGAAGAGACTATCAAGCAGTTGATTGAGGTAGGACGTAGGGCAGGTCTGCCTGTTCTGGCGACTGGAAATGTCCACTACATTGACCCAGAAGAGGAAATTTATCGGGAAATCATTGTTCGTGCTCTAGGTCAAGGGGCACCGATTAACTGGACCATCGGAAATGGTGAAAACGCTCAGCCAGCACCACTGCCAAAAGCCCACTTTAGAACGACCAGCGAGATGTTGGACGAGTTTGCATTCTTGGGAGAAAGTCTGGCCCGTGAGATTGTCATTACCAATCCCAATGCCATGCTGGACCGGTTTGAAGATGTTCAGGTGGTTAAGACCGACCTTTATACGCCTTATATTGAGAAGGCCGAGGAAACGGTCGCGGAATTGACCTATCAGAAAGCCTTTGAGATTTATGGCAACCCCTTGCCAGACATTATCGACCTGCGAATCGAAAAGGAACTGACTTCCATTTTAGGTAATGGATTCGCCGTGATTTACCTGGCATCGCAGATGTTGGTGCACCGTTCCAACGAGCGGGGCTACCTGGTGGGTTCACGGGGGTCTGTCGGCTCCAGTTTCGTTGCGACCATGATTGGGATTACCGAAGTAAACCCTATGCCTCCTCACTATGTCTGTCCAAATTGTCAACACAGTGAATTTATCACAGATGGTTCCTATGGTTCAGGTTTTGACCTGCCAGACAAGGATTGTGAAAAGTGTGGGACCAAGTATAAAAAAGATGGACAGGACATTCCTTTCGAGACCTTCCTTGGTTTCGATGGAGACAAGGTTCCCGATATTGACTTGAACTTCTCAGGGGATGACCAACCGTCTGCCCATTTGGATGTTCGGGATATTTTTGGTGAAGAAAATGCCTTCCGTGCAGGAACGGTTGGTACGGTAGCTGCCAAGACTGCCTATGGTTTTGTCCGAGGCTATGAGCGGGATTATGGCAAATTCTATAGAGATGTGGAAGTAGAACGCCTGGCTGCTGGAGCAGCTGGTGTCAAACGAACGACTGGTCAGCACCCAGGGGGAATTATTGTATTTCCTGACTACATGGATGTCTATGACTTTACCCCTGTTCAGTATCCTGCCGATGATGTGACAGCCAGCTGGCAGACCACCCACTTTAACTTCCACGATATTGATGAAAACGTCTTGAAACTCGATATTCTGGGACACGATGATCCAACCATGGTTCGGAAGTTGCAGGACTTGTCAGGCATCGATCCGCAAACTATTCCTGCTGATGATAAGGGGGTTATGGCTCTTTTTTCTGGTACGGAAATTCTGGGTGTTACCCCAGAGCAGATTGGGACACCGACAGGTATGCTGGGCATTCCTGAATTTGGAACCAACTTTGTACGGGGGATGGTGGAGGAAACCAAACCGACCACTTTTTCGGAACTCTTGCAGTTATCTGGTCTATCGCACGGTACAGACGTTTGGTTGGGCAATGCCCAGGACTTGATTAAGGCAGGAATTGCTAATCTATCTACTGTTATCGGTTGTCGGGATGACATCATGGTTTACCTCATGCACGCAGGTTTGCCACCTAAGATGGCCTTTAATATCATGGAGCGGGTGCGGAAGGGCTTGTGGCTCAAGATTTCTGAGGAAGAGCGAAATGGCTACATTCAAGCCATGAAGGATAACAAGGTGCCAGACTGGTACATCGAATCCTGTGGAAAAATCAAGTACATGTTCCCTAAAGCCCACGCGGCTGCCTACGTTATGATGGCCTTGCGGGTTGCCTATTTCAAGGTTCATCACCCACTTTACTACTATTGCGCTTATTTCTCTATTCGGGCCAAGGCATTTGATTTGGCAACCATGTCCGGTGGCTTGGAACGAGTCAAGGCTAAGATGGAAGAAATCGCCCTCAAGAAGAAAAACAATGAAGCTTCGAACGTTGAGCAGGATCTCTATACCACACTTGAATTGGTAAATGAAATGCTGGAACGTGGCTTCAAGTTCGGTAAGTTGGACCTCTACAAATCCCATGCGACCGACTTTCTGATTGAAGAAGATACCCTCATCCCACCATTTGTCGCTATGGATGGTCTGGGAGAGAACGTTGCCAAGCAGGTTGTGGCGGCGCGTGCCGAAGGAGAATTTCTCTCCAAGACAGAACTCCGTAAACGTGGTGGATTGTCAGGTACGCTTGTTGAAAAAATGGATGAAATGGGCATCCTCGGTAAAATGCCAGAGGATAACCAGTTGAGTCTCTTTGATGATTTGTTTTAAAAAAGGAAATGATGAAAAAAAGAAATATTTTAGTTGAGTTATTAAAAGGAATTGGTCTAGTACTGCTTTCTACTATCTTGTGGACATTGATCTTATCTTTTGCCACACCGGAATCATCATCAGGTATTTACGAACCTTTTCCAGGTTTTACTGTGATTGCTGGTATACTAACGAGTTTCATTCTCCATATCATTATGAAGTATAACCAACTTCGTCAGGCTGAACAAGCCGCGAAAGCTAGTAAAAGTCATATCGTTGTTATTGAAGAGCGCAATCAGGCCTTGATGAAGAAAGCAAACCGCTTGGTTGAAAAACACCAGAATCTTGAAAAAGAAACCATTTTGGACATCAATAAATCCGTTTCCAAAATTCGAACGGTTGAAGAAAAAACTGTTATGAAATCCACCAAGATTGAAAGTTCACAAGAATTTGGTCAATTTTTGCGTCAAATGCCGGAATTGATGGCCAATAAACATATTGAAAGGTTACTGAATGAAATTTTTGAAACAGAAAATAATTTAGCACAATGGAAGATTTCATACAATCAGCAGGTTGAGTATTTCAATACTCTGTTGCATCAGTTTCCGATTAGCGTCATTGCCAAAATCATTCGCCTGAAGGACTTGGAATTTTATAAGGAACATTCGCTGACTGATTTTACAGACGAGATGTTGGGGCTATAAGATAAAGAAGGGTCTATCAATGTATCTTAAGTATTTGATAGGCTTTTTTTGCCATCTTTTTGTAAATTCTCTGTCACTACTTTATGAAAATCAGACTATCTGCTGTAACTAGCTTAATTTTCACGGAGTATAAAAAAGTCAGACTAGGAATTTGACACTACTTAGTAATAATGATACAATCTCCCTATAGTGATAAAAACTACTATGTAGTAACAAATAGAAAAGAGGAAAACATATGTCAAACTTTGCAAAACTTCAAGAAACTCGCCGTTCAATCTACGCACTTGGTAAAGACTTGCCAGTATCAAATGAAGAAGTAGTAGCACTTGTTGAGAAAGCCATGAAAGAATCTCCATCAGCTTTCAACTCACAATCTAGCCGTGCAGTGGTACTTTTTGGTGCGGAGTCAGAAGTTTTCTGGAACGAAATTGCCTACAGCGAATTGGAAAAAGTAACGCCTGCAGAAGCTTTTGAAGCTACAAAAGGTCGCTTAGCTGGTTTTGCGGCTGGTGCCGGTACTATCTTGTTCTTCGAAGACCAAGACGTGGTGAAAGGCTTACAAGAAAGCTTCCCACTTTACGCTGAAAACTTCCCAATCTGGTCTGAACAAGCTCATGGTATCAACTTGTACGCAGTATGGTTGGCCTTTGCTGAGAAAAATATCGGTATGAACGTACAACACTACAACCCATTGGTTGATGCACAAGTTGCTGAAAAATACGGTATCCCAGCTAACTGGAAACTCCGCGCCCAAGCACCATTCGGAAGCATTGCAGCTCCAGCAGCAGACAAAGACTATATGGCGGATTCTGACCGTGTAAAGGTTTTTGGTAACTAATACTCTGCGAAAATTGGGATCAGACGTTGTTGACTTGATGTGGTGAGTGTAAAGCTCCAGTGGAGTTTTTCAGCCTGTTCCCTTAAAACAAGAGAGGAGCAGGGTTATGCCTGCAGCTTGTTGACACGAACTCCATTCGTTTCATCTCCAAGCTTCAACTATCTCCCAGAGCTAACCTTTTCAACTTCCTGTATCAGCAGGAAGTTTTTTTATCTGTCTAGCTTAAAATATGATACAATAATAGGGTATTTCAAAGTACAAAGGAGAAAAAGATGGTATTACCAAATTTTAAAGAAAATCTCGCTAAATATGCTAAACTCTTGGTTTCAACAGGTATCAATGTCCAACCTGGTCACACGGTTCAATTGACAATTGGTGTGGAACAGGCTGAGTTGGCACGCTTGATTGTCAAAGAAGCTTACGCTCACGGTGCTAAGGAAGTCTTGGTCAACTGGTTGGACGATGTGATTGCGCGCGAGCGTTTGGTCAATGTAGATGTGGAACTCTTGGAACAAGTTCACCCACAACGCATCACTGAAATGAACTACCTCTTGGAGCGGAAGGCCAGCCGTTTGGTTGTCTTGTCAGAAGATCCAGGGGCCTACGACGGTGTGGATCCAGAGAAATTGTCTCGCAACGCTCGTGCACTCAGCCAGGCTTTGAACCCAATGCGGCAAGCATCCCAAGCTAACAAAATCAGCTGGACACTTGGTGCAGCATCTGGTTTGGAATGGGCCAAAAAAGTTTTCCCAAATGCAACGTCTGACGAAGAAGCAGTAGACTTACTTTGGGACCAAATTTTCAAGACTTGCCGTATCTACGATGAAGATCCAATCAAAGCCTGGGAAGAGCATGAAGCACGTTTGGTAGCAAAAGCTAAGGTTCTTAACGACGAGCAGTTTGTCAAATTGCACTACACAGCACCAGGAACCGACCTTGTTCTTGGTATGCCGAAAAACCACTTATGGGAAGCGGCTGGTTCGATCAATGCCCAAGGTGAGAAGTTTATTGCCAACATGCCAACAGAAGAAGTCTTTACAGCTCCTGACTATCGTGTGGCCGATGGTTATGTAACTTCTACAAAACCGCTTAGCTATAACGGCAATATTATCGAAGGTATTAAGGTAACCTTTAAAGATGGTGAGATTGTAGATGTGACTGCTGAAAAAGGCGACGAAGTCATGAAGAAACTGGTCTTTGACAATGCTGGTGCACGCGGTCTAGGTGAAGTTGCCCTTGTACCAGATAAGAGCCCAATCTCTCAATCAGGTGTAACTTTCTTCAACACTCTCTTTGATGAAAATGCCTCAAACCACTTGGCGATTGGTCAAGCCTATGCCTTCTCTATCGAAGGTGGTACAGAAATGAGCCAAGAAGAGCTCAAAGAAGCTGGTCTCAACCGCTCAGATGTTCACGTGGACTTCATGATTGGTTCTAACAAGATGAACATTGACGGAATCCGTGAAGACGGTACTCGTGTGCCAATCTTCCGTGACGGTGAGTGGGCTATCTAAAAACAATGCTATAAGACTGGGAGACCAGTCTTATTTTGTAAATAAGGAGGAAAATAGAATGTTATCAAGTATAATCGCTGGAGCCATTATTGGCTTGATTGCGGGGGCTTTGACCTCATCAGATGACCGTCGTGGTTGTCTTGGAAATATCATCCTTGGACTTGCTGGTTCGTGGATTGGACAACTGCTCTTCGGTGATTGGGGACTACAGTTTGCTGGTATGGCTGTAGTGCCGTCTGTTCTAGGGGCTATTCTCTTAGTGGCGATTTTTAGCAGTTCTAGACGGAATTAAACACCTGAACCGTGCTTCAATTGGAGCATGGTTTTCTATTATCTGGATTTGTACGAATTGCCGCATTGTTCGGATTTTTCAGAAAATTTCCATTTTTCTGTTGACAAGTGAAAATAAGTAGGGTATCATTGTAAATAATTAAAATACTGAAAGGAAAAAGTCAAATGAAACCTGTCACTACAAAATTCTTTGCTTTGTTGTTGCGACGGTCGGGCTAGTGCACTAGGTAGCATTAGTCCTGTTTGGCTTACCAAGCGGGCGCTGTTGACAACATCTCGCAGGTAATAGTCCTCGAGGTGTTTTCTTTTTCTTAGTATACTTTGAAAACTAAGAAAGAGAACCTAATATTGACGTTAGGGTTATTTAGAAAGGTATTCTTATGCGTGTGATTGAATTTTTAGATACGACTTTACGAGATGGTGAACAGACGCCAGGTGTGAATTTTTCTATCAAGGAAAAAGTGACCATCGCCAAGCAGTTGGAAAAATGGGGGATTTCTGCTATTGAAGCGGGTTTTCCTGCGGCCAGTCCTGATTCGTTTGAAGCGGTTCGTCAGATTGCGGCAGCGATGACCAAGACGGCTGTGACAGGTTTGGCACGGTCAGTAAAATCAGACATTGATGCTTGTTATGAGGCTCTGAAAGATGCCAAGTATCCGCAGATTCATGTTTTCATTGCGACTAGCCCCATTCACCGTGAATTTAAACTTCAAAAGACCAAAGAAGAAATTTTGGCGCAAATCACTGAACATGTCAGCTATGCACGTGAGCGTTTTGAGGTAGTGGAGTTCTCACCAGAGGATGCGACGCGGACGGAGTTGGATTATTTGCTAGAAGTTGTGCAGACAGCGGTAGATGCGGGTGCGACCTACATCAACATTCCAGATACAGTCGGCTTTACGACTCCTCAGCACTACGGAGAAATTTTCCGTTACTTGACAACAAACGTCAAATCGGACCGTGAGATTATTTTCAGTCCACATTGCCACAATGACCTAGGAATGGCTGTTGCCAATACCCTTTCAGCTATTAAAAACGGTGCCGGTCGTGTCGAGGGAACTATCAACGGTATCGGTGAGCGAGCAGGAAATGCGGCCCTTGAAGAAGTAGCTGTTGCCCTTGAAATTCGGAAAGATTTCTATGATGTGACCAGTCCGATTGTTCTAAAGGAAACGCTCAATACTTCGGAATTAGTATCTCGTTTTTCTGGGATTGCCATTCCACGCAATAAGGCGGTTGTCGGTGGCAATGCCTTCTCTCACGAGTCAGGAATTCACCAAGATGGTGTCTTGAAAAATCCATCGACCTATGAAATCATTACACCTGAGTTGGTAGGGGTCAAGAAAAATTCTCTGCCACTGGGTAAACTATCTGGTCGCCATGCCTTTGTAGAAAAGCTGAAAGAACTAGACCTGTATTTTGAAGAAGGAGACGTTGCTAGCTTGTTTGCTCGTTTCAAAAACCTGGCAGACAAGAAGGAAAAAATCACGGACGCTGATATTCGAGCTCTAGTAGCTGGGACAGAAATCAGCAATCGTGATGGCTTCCAATTTAAAGATTTGCGTTTGGATAGTCAGTCTGACGGAAGTATTCAGGCTCAGGTCATCTTCATCAATCAGGATGAGGAAGAAGTGGTTGTTTCGGAGTCAGGCAAGGGTTCTGTTGAGGCTGTCTTTAATGCTATTGACCAATTCTTCCACCAAGAGATTAGCTTGGAACGCTACCATATTGACGCCATCACCGATGGAATTGATGCCCAGGCGCGTGTGCTTGTCGCCGTAGAAAACAAGGCAACGGAAACGGTCTTTAATGCCTCTGGTATTGACTTTGACGTGGTGAAGGCTTCTGCCATTGCCTATATTCATGCCAATGTCATGGTACAGAAAGAAAATAGCGGACAGATTGATAAGAAACTATCTGAGAAAGAGTTACCACACATCTAGGAGGAAATATGACGAAAAAAATTGTAGCCTTGGCTGGTGATGGAATCGGTCCTGAAATCATGGAGGCTGGCCTAGCAGTCCTCGAGGCTGTGGCTGGGCAAGTAGGATTTGATTATGAGATTGAGGAGAGAGCCTTTGGTGGCGCTGGGATTGATGCGAGCGGGCACCCTCTACCTAAGGAAACCTTACAAGCCTGCCGTAAGGCGGATGCGATTTTGTTAGCAGCTATCGGTAGCCCTCAATATGATGATGCCGCTGTCCGTCCAGAACAAGGTCTTCTTCAACTTCGTAAGGAATTAGGTCTCTTTGCCAATATCCGTCCGGTGAAAATTTTTGATAGCCTGAAAGACTATTCTCCTCTGAAGGTCGACCGGCTGGACGGTGTGGATTTGGTCATGGTAAGGGAGCTGACAGGCGGGATTTATTTTGGAGAGCATATCCTTGGAACTGACCAAGCCAGCGATAGCAATACCTATCAAGCTGAGGAAATCGAACGGGTTGTCCGCTCTGCCTTTGACCTAGCCCAAAAAAGACGAAAAAAAGTCACCAGTATTGATAAGCAAAATGTGCTAGCAACGTCAAAATTATGGCGTAAGGTGGCGGATGAGGTAGCGAAGGACTACCCAGATGTGGTCTTGGAGCACCAGTTGGTGGATAGCGCAGCCATGCTTTTGATTACCAATCCTAGTCGGTTTGATGTCTTGGTGACGGAAAATCTCTTTGGTGATATTTTGTCGGATGAGGCCAGCGTATTAACAGGAACGCTAGGGGTTCTGCCTTCTGCTAGTCATGCGGTGGCGGGTCCCAGTCTCTACGAACCTATCCATGGTTCGGCTCCTGATATTGCAGGTCAGGGCATTGCCAATCCTGTCAGTATGATTCTATCTGTTGCCATGATGCTGGAAGAAAGTTTTGATTTGGTCCAAGCAGGTCAGACCATTCGCCAGGCAGTTGAAGCAGTCTTTGCAGAGGGCATTTTTACCAAGGATCTAGGTGGTAGCGCATCTACCAAAGAAATGACAGCGGCCATTATTGCCCAAATTGGAGGTGGGTAAATATGAGTGGCAAATCTATTTTTGATAAGCTCTGGGATCGCCATGTGATTACAGGGCAAGAAGGTCAGCCCCAGCTCCTCTATGTGGACCAGCACTACATTCATGAGGTGACCAGTCCCCAGGCCTTTCAAGGATTGAGGGATACAGGGCGATCTGTTCGGCGCCCAGACTTGACCTTTGCGACTTTTGACCACAACGTGCCAACCGTTGATATTCACAATATCCGTGATGTCATTTCCAAGGCTCAGATGGATGCCTTGGCTAAGAATATAGAAGATTTCGGCATTCCCCACGCAGCCCATGGTTCGGAACATCAGGGGATTGTCCACATGGTTGGACCAGAAACAGGCAGGACCCAGCCAGGTAAGTTCATTGTCTGCGGAGATAGCCATACAGCGACTCACGGAGCCTTTGGGGCTATTGCCTTTGGGTTTGGTACTTCTGAAGTGGAGCACGTTCTCGCTACCCAGACCATTTGGCAGGTCAAACCTAAGCGACTCCTAGTAGAGTTTGTCGGTCAGGCGCAAAGAGGTGTCTATGCCAAGGACTTTATCCTGGCTCTGATTGCCCGCTACGGCGTAGATTGTGGTTTGGGTCATGTGGTCGAGTTCGCAGGACCCGTCATCGACCGACTCAGCATGGAAGAGCGGATGACCATCTGCAATATGTCCATTGAGTTCGGCTCCAAAATGGGCATCATGGCTCCAGACCAGACCACCTTTGACTACCTGCGAGGTCGGGAGTGTGCACCAGCGGACTTCGATGCGGCGGTGGCAGACTGGAAGGAGCTCTACTCGGATGCGGACACCGTCTATGACAAGCACCTGGTCCTTGATGTGTCGGACTTGGCACCCATGGTGACTTGGGGGACCACTCCTGCTATGGGGGTTAGCTTTGACGAAACTTTCCCATCCATCCGTGACCACAACGACGAGCGGGTCTATGCTTACATGGACTTGGCTCCTGGGCAAAAGGCTGCGGACATTCCCGTTGGCTATGTCTTCCTAGGCTCCTGTACTAATGCTCGCCTCAGCGATTTGCAGCTGGCAGCTAGGATTGTTAAGGGGCGGAAAATAGCAGAGCAGGTTACGGCTATTGTCGTACCAGGCAGTCGCCCTGTCAAGCGTGCTGCAGAAAAGTTAGGTCTAGACAAGGTCCCTGCGGGTGTCCACTGCGCCTCTACAAGTAATCGAAACTTTGAAGACCGACAGGGCTTTGGGGCCAAGACCCACTTGTGTAGTCCTGCTATGGCTGCCACAGCTGCGCTTTATGGACGTTTTGTCGACACCAGACAGCTAGACATTCTCAAGGCGGGAGTCTAATGCACCAATTTACCACATGGACAGGGACAACCGTTCCACTCATGAATGATAATATTGATACCGACCAGCTCCTGCCCAAGCAGTTTCTCAAGCTGATTGACAAAAAGGGCTTTGGCAAGTATTTGCTATATGCTTGGCGGTACTTGGATGATAACTACACGGACAATCCTGATTTCATTCTCAATCAGCCTGAGTATCAAGGCGCTAGTATCCTCATATCTGGGGATAACTTCGGAGCAGGTTCTTCTAGGGAACACGCTGCTTGGGCTCTGGCAGATTATGGCTTCAAGGTCATCATTGCAGGCTCCTTTGGAGATATTCATTACAACAATGACTTGAACAATGGGATTCTGCCCATTATCCAGCCCAAAGAAGTCAGGGACCAACTAGCTCAGCTGGGTCCTGACCAAGAAATCACGGTTGACTTGGCAGATCAGTTGATACGGACGCCTTTTGGGGAATGCCCATTTGACATCGAACAGGACTGGAAACACAAGTTGCTCAATGGCTTGGATGATATTGGTATTACCTTACAGTATCAGGATTTGATTGCTGAGTATGAGGATAATCGCCCAAGCTACTGGCAAAACTAAAAATATTAGAAAACAAGCAGATCGCTCTGCTATGGAACAAAAGAAAAGAGGAAATTATTATGACGAAACAAATTCACTGGGATGGCGGACTTTCACAAGAAGGTTTTGACATTATCAAGGGTGAGGGAGGCGTGATTGTCTGCCCGACCAAGGTTGGTTACATCATCATGACTGCTGACAAGGCTGGCTTGGAGCGTAAGTTTGATGCTAAGGAGCGCAAGCGGAATAAGCCAGGCGTTGTCCTTTGTGGTAGCATGGAGGAGCTTCGTGAGTTGGCACAGTTGACTCCTGAGATTGATGCCTTCTACCAAAAACATTGGGATGAGGACATTTTGTTGGGTTGTATCCTGCCGTGGAAACCAGAGGCTTATGCTAAGTTGCAGGCTTATGGCGATGGTCGTGAAGAGTTGATGACCGACGTTCGTGGTACTTCTTGCTTTGTTATCAAGTTTGGTGTAGCAGGCGAGCAGATTGCTAAGGAAATGTGGGAAAAAGAAGGCCGTATGGTCTATGCGTCATCTGCTAACCCGTCAGGTAAGGGAAATCGTGGCAAGGTAGAAGGTATCGGTGAGCGTATCGCTTCTAAAGTGGACTTGATTATCGAGGCGGATGATTATGTGACATCTATCCAGCCAGACAAGACCATTGAAACCCGCTATGAGCAAGGGGTTATGGTGTCTATGGTAGACAAAGATGGTAAACTCATTCCAGAACAAAGCGCGGATAGCCGTTCTATCAGCCCATGTCCAGTTGTCATCCGTAAGGGTCTGGACATTGATAAAATCATGATGCACTTGTCTGACCATTTCAACTCTTGGGACTACAGACAAGGGGAATATTACTAAGATATCGTCATTTAGTTTATCTTTTATTACGTCGTTAACTCACCTTGCCTAACTCCAGTTATGCCTGCGGCTCGTTGCCTAGTACTAAAAGTAAACTAAAAGACTATTATTGAGATCGATCCGAAAGGGTCGTTTTTTCGTACTCACATAAAAAACTGACCGAAAATTTTTCAGTCAGTTTCTTATGTTTATTCAATTACCAACATGCCTTCTTTAACGGCAAATGGGTGTTCTGGGTCAATGCGGTCGTAGAACATGACACCGTTGAGGTGGTCGATTTCGTGTTGGACCACGATGGCATTAAAGCCTTTGAGTTTGATACGGTGTTTTTCTCCGTTTTTGTCCATGTAATCAACAGTCACGCGCGCATGGCGGACTACGTAGCCTTGGACTTCGCGGTCAACGGATAGGCAGCCCTCGCCCCCTTCCATAGCAGCTTCTTGGACAGAATGTGCCACGATTTTAGGATTGTACAATACTTCTTGCAGAGAGTAGGCTTGGGCAGGTGGATTTCCTTCCTCGTCCTCTGGGTTTGGGACTAAGACAGCAATGATGCGTTTGGAAACGTCAATCTGAGGTGCAGCTAGACCAACTCCGCCACGGAGTTTCATTTTTTCAGCCATGACAGGATCCTGCGAATGTTTGAGGAACTGCATCATTTTTTCGCCTAAAATAATTTCCTGATCAGATAGTGGAAATGCAACTTCTTCGGCAACTTGGCGTAGGGTTGGATGCCCTTCACGGATGATGTCATCCATGTCAATCAAATGGGCAGCTTTTGTCAATCGTTCAATAACAGACATGATTCTCTCCTTTGAATATAGTTAAGATAAGTATAGCATGAAATGGGAGAGAATAAAAGTCGGACTTTTCTATCCATTCGCTTTCAAATCTGTTATACTAGTAAAAGACGAACGTTGAAAGGGAGAAAAATGAAAAGAATTTTAGAAAAAGCCAGTTTGCTGGCCCTATCCACCATGCTGGTTTCGACATTTGCTGTCTCGCCAGCTATTCCACAGATGATTGAGTATTTTGCCCAGCAGGGAATTGCAGCGGCCCAGGTGGAAAACTTAATTACGGTGACCTCTTTTGCTATTATGGTTACTCTATTGGCAAACGGTCTAGTTGTCCGTTTCTTGTCTGAACGAAACATTATCATTGCAGGGCTTTTGCTTATGGCCATCGGCGGAGCTTTGCCCATGTTTCTAACTGCTTATCCTCTGATTTTATTGGCTCGCATCTTGCTTGGTTTGGGGATTGGCCTAATCAATGCGCGTGCTATTAATATCATCGGTAATTTTTTCACCGGTCAGGAGCGGGTGCAGATGATGGGCTTGCGTGGTTCAGCAGAGGTTTTGGGAAGTGCAGGGCTTACCCTACTTGTCGGTTGGTTGACCCAGTTTGGTTGGCAACCTGCCTTCTTGGTCTACCTTTTTGCCTTGGTCATCTTGGCTCTCTTCCTTATTTTCGTACCCAAGGAGGAATTGCTGTCTCGCATGGAGGTAAAGGTTGAGGAGAACGCGCCCAAGGTCAAACTGGACAAGACCATGTGGATGATGGGCATTTATCTGGCATTCTTAGCCTTCTTTGTTATCAATGTCAATACCTTCCTGACCATTCGTATTCCTCAGATTGTTTTAGCCAAGGGCATCGGTACTGCTCAGCAAGCCAGTCTCATTCTAAGTCTTATGCAGGTCATGGGGATTGTGGCAGGGACGGTCTTTAGTAGCTTGGTTGGTCGTTTGAAGGGCTGGCTTTTAGCTGTTTCCTACGTGGTCTTTGGACTCGCGGTTGTCGGCATTGCCTTTGCAGATAATCTCTGGGTGCTGGGACTCGGTGGCATGGTGTCAGGATTTTTCTACAGCATCATTCTAACCATTGTCTTTAGTCAGGTAACAGACCGTGCACCCAAGGCCTTGCTCAATGCGGTCATGACAATCGTCCTTATGGGCTGCAATATCGGCGGTGCGACATCTGCTATCTTGCCGACTTATCTGGAAAAACTCAACCCAACCCCAACAGGTGCCTTTGGTATTTACGCCATCGGCTGTGCCTTGATAAGCGCAGGCTTGATTTATAAACAACTGAAGAAGTGGGAGTGAGAAAGAACTCGACTGGTCTAAAAAGAGTTCGTCAACAAGTCCTTATTTCCAGTTGTTGAGCTGAAACAGTCTATCCCCAGACTGTTTCACTCCCACCCCCGCACAGCTCAAACTGTCTGGGAGACAGTTTGAGGTTGGAGATGAAGCGAACTCTGTTCGCATCAGTCGTATAGGTCAGATTTGGAGTGTAATACACGAACAAATCTGCCAATCAACCACTGCGCTGAGATGTTGACACGAACTCTAAGTAGTAGCCGTTGGGCTTTTTGCCCAGCCTCTTTTGGTATAATATTCTTATGTTAGAAAATAACCGCTTAAATGAATTAATACTCCGTTTTCCAGAGGATGTTCAGTTGATTTTTAAGGACATGATTCCCTCCTATCAGTTGGGCTATGTGGATTATGTTTATCAGACAGATAGTTACGCCACCCAAAACCGTCGGATTAAAAATTTAGCAAAAAATTTCTGAAGAATGGATTATTTTTACATCATGCCCCTGCCCCAGGATCTGGCATTGGAAATTGCTAACCAATGGCGCTATCAACCACCTTTGGATGCCTATACGATTAGTGCAAACCCCGAGATTTATGCTGTGATGATTTCACCAGAGGCGCGTGGGGACCGCTTTTTTGCAGTCATCCGCAATGCTGCCCTCATGGGCTATTTCTGTATTGACCAAGATGGCGAGACAGTTGACATTCGTTTGGGCATGAAACCTTCTTTGACAGGTCAGGGAAATGGCAGAGCTTTCTACCAGGCTATTGAAGACTATTTAGTAGAGCATGTTCAGCCAGCTAGTATCAAACTGACAGTTGCTAGCTCTCATCAAGTTGCCCAAAAACTCTTTCATGCTCTTGGTTTTACAGAAATAGAAAAGCAAGCAGAATATATCAAAATGGAAAAGAAACTCGTATGCGATTAGATAAATTTTTAGTGGATTGCGGTGTTGGCAGTCGGACAGAAGTCAAGAAACTCCTGAAAAACAAGCAAGTCACAGTCAACGGCCAAGTAGAAACATCACCCAAACAGCAAATTAACGAAAAAAAAGACCAGATTGCAGTAGCAGGTCAGGTCCTTAGTCATGAAACCTTTGTTTACTATCTGTTAAACAAGCCTAAGGGAGTTATTTCAGCCACCGAGGATGACCACCATCGGACTGTCTTGGACCTGCTAGATAATACAGCTCGCCAGAAGGAAGTTTTTCCTGTTGGACGCTTGGACATCGATACCCACGGTCTCTTGCTTTTGACCAACAAGGGTCAGCTGGCTCATGCCATGCTTTCTCCGAAAAAGCATGTTGATAAACTCTACCGAGCACAGGTTGACGGGATCATGACCCAAGAGGATGTCGAACGATTTGCGGCAGGAATTGAGCTGAAAGACTTTACCTGTCAACCAGCCCAGTTGACCATCCTCTCTACAGATGAAGCTAAGCAGACCTCGCTCGTTGACATCACCATCCGAGAAGGGAAATTTCACCAGATCAAACGCATGGTGCAGGCTTGTGGAAAGACGGTGACAGACTTGCAACGATTGACCATGGGGCCTCTTCGCTTAGATCCAAAATTAGCGCTTGGAGAATACCGCAGGTTGACTGCTGCCGAATTAAAGCAATTAGAAGTCTTTGGTGTGGAATTATAGATAAATAGAAGAGACTTGCTCCCGATTGGAGGTCTTCTTCTTTTTGGGGTAAGTAAAAAATGCTAAGGGTGTACAGTTGTCGTACCTGAAATTCTAGCCCCTACTTGACCGTACTTGGCATAACATATTACAATATATACAAGAACCTGTGTTCACAGTTCATAGCTTCCATTGGAGTGTTTGAAGGTGGAGATAAGGAAAGGAGATTCCTGACCAATTAGGTGGTAGGCGAAAACAGCCACAGGAGCTTTTTACTCGTCGAAGCAATAAAGTGAAACTAAATGGTGATAGAGTCAAGTATTCCTTCAAAAAATTGCCTTGATGAGCAAAAACGATATCTTGCATAAGAACACTTTGTTTATGAATATAGGTTCTAAGAATTGTCCAAGAGAGGTTATTATATGTTGAAATATATCCGTGCCCTTCCCCTTGTTATAGTAGCGGGAGCGGTTGTTTACTTTACTATTTTTATCTGTATTGATAATGGTGATTGGACCTATGTTGTGACTAGAGCGCTAGGGCTTAAGGAAGAACATGCCAATAATGTTTCTTTGATTGTAATTGGTGCCCAATCACTTTTTCTAACTTCGGATTGGTTTTACAAGCGGATTCGTGCCTTTCTCAATCGTCGTTTGGAAAAGGCCAAAGGGCTTAATCGGCAGATTTATCTGGGCTATAAGGCAGGGATTGAGTTTTTGATGGCGTTACCCAAACGAACTATTTTATTCACATTCTATCTACTTTTAGTAGTTGCTGAAAGTGTTGGTCTGATTGAAAAAGCCAAGGACTATGCTGCGGTAATCATCTTCATAATTGCTGTTGACCGCGTGACCAAAATCTGGCCGGAGGAAAAGGGGAGGATGATTGAGTTTAGCCAGAAGATTAAGAAACGGATTAAGAGTGTGGAGTAGGGAGAGTAATACCTAAATATGTACGTATATTACGAAGGCAATATTGTCTTCTTTTTCTGTTAAAAAATTAAACGAAATGTAAGATATATATTTCAAAATAGAAAATATAGTGTGTAATAAAATTATAAAAATGCACAGGAGGATGGCTATGGCATGAAAAATATTCGTTTAAAGTTAGCTCGTGTGGAAAAAGAGTTGGAAAAATGGAGTAATAATAAGCAGTTCAGCTCCTGCTCAGCCATTTTTCTAAAAAATAAAAATTTACAAAATTCCTTGCCAAAAGTAAGGGCTTATGTTACAATATCAAAAGCGTAGGTTTTTAAACTCATCCCGTGAGGTGAGAAAGACAACAGGATAATTCATTAAGGGCCTATGACTATGTATATTTAGAAAGTCTGGGTCTTTTTGTGTACCCAGAATGGGAGATTTATGAGTACAAAAGCCAATCTTTTGTTTGATGTCCATGAGAAACCAGCACCGCTTCAAGGGATTTTGTTGAGTTTCCAGCACGTGTTCGCTATGTTCGGAGCGACAATCTTGGTGCCACTGATTCTCGGTATGCCAGTTTCCGTGGCTCTCTTCGCATCAGGTGTCGGAACCTTGATTTACCAAGTAGCGACACAGTTTAAGGTGCCGGTTTACCTGGGATCTTCCTTCGCCTACATCTCAGCTATGGCCCTCGCCATTAAGGAAATGGGCGGCGATGTGTCAGCTGCGCAGACAGGTATTCTCTTTGTCGGTTTGATTTACGTCTTGATTGCTGCGCTTGTCAAAGTTATCGGGACCAAGTGGATTGATACCCTCTTGCCACCGATTGTTATCGGTCCTATGATTATCGTTATCGGTCTGGGTCTTGCCAACTCTGCCGTGACTTCGGCAGGCTTTGTCGCAGACGGTGACTGGAAAAACGTCGTTGTGGCGATCGCAACCTTCTTGATTGCTGCTTTTGTCAATACCAAAGGGAAAGGCTTCGCCAAGATTGTTCCCTTCTTGATTGCCATCATCGGTGGTTACGTGATTGCACTCTGTCTTGGTTTGGTTGACTTCACACCTGTTCTGGAAGCAGCTTGGTTTGAATTACCAGGTTTCTACCTACCATTTGAAACAGGTGCCTTCAAGTCGTACAATTTCTACTTCGGTCCAGAAATGATTGCTATCTTACCAATTGCTGTTGTAACAGTAGCTGAGCATATCGGTGACCACACCGTTCTCAGCCAAATCTGCGGCCGCCAGTTCTTGAAAGATCCAGGCCTCAGCCGTACCTTGATTGGTGACGGTGTGGCGACTGCCGTATCTGCCTTTATCGGTGGACCTGCTAACACGACTTATGGTGAAAATACAGGGGTTATCGGTATGACTCGCATCGCATCAGTATCCGTTATCCGTAATGCAGCCTTGATTGCCATTGCCTTCTCATTCTTGGGTAAATTTACATCCCTTATCTCTACTATTCCAAGTGCCGTACTTGGAGGCATGTCTATCTTGCTTTACGGGGTTATCGCCTCAAACGGTTTGAAAGTTTTGATTGAGAGCCGTGTTGATTTCGGTCAAGTCCGTAACCTGATTATTGCAAGCTCAATGCTGGTATTGGGTCTTGGTGGAGCAGTTCTCAACATCGGTGCCATCACCCTTTCAGGTACAGCCCTCTCAGCCATTGTAGGTATTATCCTCAATCTCATCTTGCCAAAAGCAGAAAAGGCAGAGTAAATGTGATATACAAGCAGAAAGTCAGCAAAAGCTGGCTTTTTTTGAAAATAGCAGAGCTACTCAGCTAGTTTTCAAATCAGTTGACAAAAAAGACAATCCTTGATAGAATAAATGAGGTCCAAAAGGACAAATCTAGCTTTTTCTTGGTTACAGGTCGCCAACCTGTCACTCGGATTAGGCTCAAAAACAAAGGAGAACATATCATGGCAATCTCAAAAGAGAAAAAAAATGAAATCATGGCACAATATGCTCGTCATGAAGGCGACACAGGTTCAGTTGAAGTTCAAGTAGCAGTACTTACTTGGGAAATCAACCACCTTAACGACCACATCAAACAACACAAAAAAGACCACGCAACTTACCGTGGTTTGATGAAAAAAATCGGTCGCCGTCGTAACTTGTTGGCATACCTACGCCGCACAGACGTTAACCGTTACCGTGAATTGATTCACTCACTCGGACTCCGTCGTTAATTAGCAGGTATAGAAACAAAAAAACACAGCACCAGTATCTTGTATACTGAGCTGTGTTTTTTGTTTTTTTCCCTATTGTATGAGTTGCTTCAATAAAAGATTCGATCGAGCTTAGGGGATTTGCTTTTTGTAGTGGATTTATCAGGTGGTCTATTTGATTACTTCTGTAAGATGTTTTGTTTGTTCTAAGATAGCTGTAATCTCTTGTTTATGATCCTGGATAAGTGCTAGGTAAAGCAAGTCGGTTAGGAAAAGTGAGTTGCTTCGTGATGTAATAGCCCCGACTCGAAGTTCATGCTCATGTCGTGGGATTCTAAATGTAATATCGGCTAAATCTGCTAATTGATTCTTACCAGTTCCAGTGATAGTTATCGTTGAAACTCCATTTTCTTTTGCGAAACGAAGTGGCTCAACGACTTCTTTTGTCATTCCGCTATAACTAATTCCGATTGCTAAGTCACCGTTTCCAGCGGTTGCAATATTAGCCATCTGAATATGTGTATCTTGTGCAAAAATACATGTTTTACCTATTCTACTCAGCTTGTAGTAAAAGTCACTGCAAACAATACCTGATGCCCCAACTCCAAATAAATAAATTCGAGAAGCGCTTTGTAATAATTTTACGGCGGCTTCTAATTCTTCCAAGTTTAGAAAACTGATGGTTTGTTGATTTGAAATTGTTATTGAATGAATTAATTTAGTAGAAATATCGTCAATCGAATCTGATGGCGTGAAGTGAGCATTGAGTAAATCATCATATTTCGATTTGGCTATTTCTATCTTTAACTTATTAAAGTTAGAATAGCCCATTTTTTTACTGATTCGACTGATTGTAGCTGTTGATACTCCGGCGTTATCGGCTAATTGATAGATATTCATTGTTTCAATACGATGGATGTTCTCTTCAATATAATCCAATAATTTGTTTTCGGTAGGGGTTAAATTCTCTATCGAGTGATTTAAAATGTTTCTATTCATAATGATTCCCTTCTAACACAGTCTGTTATAAAGTTTCTTTAATTTCTAAAAAATATTGAAATAATAATACAAAAGTTGTATAATACGATTATAGCAAACGTTTACAAAAAAAGAAAGGAGAATAAGATGGATATTGAACGATTGAATACAGAGCAGTCCAATCCAGACTCATTTGCTATTGAGACAATGTCTATCGGGGAAATCACCGCCTACATTAATCGTGAAGATGGCCTGGTTGCTTTAGCTGTACAACGTATACTGCCCCAAATTAATGCAGTAATAGAAATAGTCGTTGACTGCTTGAAAAAGGATGGTAGACTGATCTATGTCGGAGCGGGAACCTCAGGAAGGCTAGGAGTTTTGGATGCTTCGGAGTGTCCGCCGACTTTTGGAGTTTCTCCAGAGTTAGTACAAGGACTTATTGCTGGAGGAAATGGAGCTGTACGTGCCGCCAAAGAGGGGGCAGAGGATAACCGAGCAGCAGCTGTAGAGGATCTGCAACAAATTGGTATATCGGCGAAGGATGTGGTTATCGGGCTTGCTGCTTCAGGCAGGACTCCATATGTCCTTGAGGCAGTCACATATGCTCGTGAAATTGGAGCAAAGACGGCCAGTATTTCCTGTGTACAAGATGCGGAAATCTCCCCATTGGTAGATGCTCCGATTGAAGTATTGGTTGGACCAGAGGTTGTAACGGGATCTAGTCGAATGAAAGCTGGGACAGCTCAAAAAATGATTCTGAATATGATTTCTACCACCTCGATGATACAACTAGGAAAAGTTTTTCGAGGATTCATGGTAGATGTGCAACCGACCAATCAAAAACTGATTCAACGAGCAAAAAGAATTATTTGTGAAACAACTGGCTGTACAGAGATGGAGGCGGAACATATTTTTCAACAAGCCAACCAAGACGTGAAATTAGCCATCTTGATGCAGTTGAGTCAACTTGATCAAATAGAGGCAAAAAAACTTCTGGAAAACTATCATAATCACATTTCATTTGCAATTCAATCAATTTTGGATAAGGAGAATTAAAATGAAAAATACGAAAGATGTTGCAAAGCAAGTTCTTGAAAATGTTGGTGGCAGGGAAAATATCCTAGGGAATGCAGTTTGTATGACACGACTTCGTTTACAGTTACGAGATGACAAGCTGGTTCACCTTGATAGTCTCAAAAACATAGAAGGGGTTTTGGGAGTTGTTGAGGCAGATACACTTCAAATTGTTTTTGGGCCTGGAACAGTGACAAAGGTTGGCCAAGCATTTTCAGAACTGACAGGTATATCATTGGGAAGTGTTGAAGAAGATTACACAACAGCGGATGTTGCTGCTACAAATAAAAGGATAAATAAAGAGAAGTACGACAAGCCAGTTCAACGATTCTTGCAAAAAATTGCTAATATTTTTATACCTATATTACCTGGTATAATTGCGGCAGGTTTGATAAATGGGATTACAAATGTCATTAATGTATCAACCGGGAATGCTTTTGCAATGGAATGGTGGTATCAATGTATTAGGACTATGAGTTGGGGACTCTTTACTTTTTTGCCAATCTATGTTGGAATGAATGCGGCGAAAGAATTTAAAGGAAGTCCGATTTTGGGAGCAATGGCCGGAGCTATGTCTGTGGCAGTTCCTTCAATGCCTTTGTTGACAGTAGTGGATGACAAATCAATTTTATTACCTTTTGTGGACAAGGCATTCTCACCTAGTGCAGGCGGTTTGTTAGCGGCTCTATTTGTTGGGATTTTCTTTGCATTTCTAGAAAGAAATATCCGAAAATATATGCCAAGTTTTTTAGACACTTTTTTGACTCCTCTTTGTACAGTAATATTGGGTGGTCTGGTTGCTTTGTTAGTCATTCAGCCTCTTGGAGAAGTGTTAACCACAGCTATTTATAGTGGATTAAATTTTGTATATGAGAAGCTAGGTATAGTAGGTGGGTATATTTTGTCAGCAGGCTTCTTACCATTGGTATCAGTTGGACTACACCAAGCATTGACTCCAATACATGTTTTGTTGAATGATCCATCTGGGCCAACAGGTGGTATAAATTATCTCTTGCCTATTTTGATGATGGCAGGTGGTGGACAAGTCGGGGCTGGTTTAGCACTCTTTTTGAAAACAAAAAATAAAAAGTTGAAACAACTAACACGAGATTCTATTCCAGTCGGAATCTTGGGAATTGGTGAACCGATGATGTACGCCGTCACTTTGCCATTGGGCAAACCTTTCCTAACCGCTTGTTTAGGTTCAGGTTTTGGCGGTATTTTGGCAGTGTTATTCCATTTAGGGACTGTATCTCAAGGAGTTTCTGGTTTGTTTGGACTGTTAATCATGGTACCTGGAAGCCAACTGCAATTTGTTATAGCGATGCTGGCTGCATATGTAGGTGGTTTTGTACTAACTTGGTTCTTTGGTGTGGATGAAGATAGAATTGAGACCGTATATGGAAGTTAATGATTTTTTCAGTCGTTTCGGTTTTTCACTCTATTTATCTAACTCATTTGCTAATTCGGAAAAGTGGTTTATAGAATATCAAAATGCAGGATTTTCCTTTGTTTTCTCTTCGCTTAATATAAATGAAGAAGAGAAGGGAGACGAAAAGATTCGTCATATTGTAACAAAATGTCAACGAGAAGGGCTGACCTTGATTGTGGATATCAATCAAGATAGTTTGAAGCGATATGGGAATGAAGGGATTAAAAAGCTCGGTATTAAAGCACTTAGGATTGATGATGGAATTACTATTGAAGTCATGAAATCATTGTCGGAAGACTTTTTACTTGTCTTAAATGCATCTACATTGTCAGATGATTTTTTAAGGAAGATGATGGACGTTGGTATTGAGAAAACAAAAGTTTTGGCATGTCATAATTATTATCCTAAGCCTTATACAGGTTTAGGGGGAAGTAGTGTCCGTGACCTAAATAGTCGGCTACACTCTTGTGGAATAAAAGTCATCACCTTTATTCCTGGAGATAACAAGCGTTTTCCGCTTTTTGAAGGACTTCCAACCGTTGAAGAACATAGAGCGTTGCCTCCAATTCAAGCCGCACTCGATTGTTTGATGTGTTGTGAAAGTGATTATGTTTGTATTGGGGATAATGCCTTATCGAGTGCTTCATTAGAAAGATTTTCATATTTGACAAAGGGTATAATAGCCTTATCAGCGCAGTTTCCAAAGCAATTGAAGGGAATGAATTTCGAAAATAGAATTGATGCAGTGAATATGTCATACGTGCTAGCCATTCAAGGGCTCAGTTAAAAGGATATGCAATTCAAGGGCCAGCAAGTCATCGAAAACGAGGAGATATTGTTCTTGCTAATGAACAGTTTCTTCGTTATCAATCAGAACTAGAAATTTGTTTGGTCGACTTGCCTCAGGACGACCGCCAAATGGTTGTTGGCCATGTCCATGAAAGCGATGTCCCTTTGTTAGATTTTGTGAAACATCCATTTCATTTTACCTTTATATAAAACGAGTATTTGGTCTGAGAGTTCAATAATCGGTAACTTAAAAAAGCCTCCAAACGATTTAGTATCATTGGAGGTTTTTATATTACAAATTTTCAATCCAATATCGGAGCATACGCTCGCTACTATTAGGGTCAATACGGGTATCCTCATAAACTCCACCATTTGCAAGGATGGTCTTTTGAGAGGCAATATTCCAATCTGCAGCGGTGATTAAGACTTGGGCAATTCCCAATTTTTTAGCTTCCAGCAGGGCAATTCGTAGTTGTTCAGTCGCATAGCCTTTTCTTCGCTCTTCTGGGTGAATAGAATAGCCGATATGACCAATATAATTCTTTAAATGCTCGTGATTAAGATCGTGGCGAATAGTGCAAATGCCAACCATCTGTTGATCTTTTTCACGAATACAAAGAAATGTAGAAGAAGGAGAACGTTCTGTATGATTTGTCCCATAAGATGACACAGCTTTAATGTGTTCTAGCCATTCCTCAACTGCTTCAAATTGTTGCAGTTTGCCACCACCATGAAGATGTTCATTGCTAAATGCTTCTTTATAGGCTAGGATTTGGTTCTTCCATTTTAAACTAGGAACTACAAGATGGCAAGTTTCCATTTTCTACCTCCAACTATTTTGAATAGTTTATCATGAGTATGTTTTCTTGTCAAAAATAGTTTCAGGCCTTTATTTCTACCTAAAATATGATAAAATAAGGAGTATGCGTGGTTTTGTGCAAAAGAGAGTGAAACAAGCTTGTTTGATTGTCTTTTGTAGAAAACACGCAAGAAAAATTTCAGAAAAAATAGGAGACAATTAATGTCAAAACAAGTATTTGAAACGGTTTTTGCTGGCAAAAAATTGGTCGTTGAAACAGGTCAAGTTGCCAAACAAGCCAACGGTGCGGTTGTCGTTCGCTACGGTGATTCCACAGTTCTTACAGCGGCAGTTATGTCAAAAAAAATGGCGACGGGAGACTTCTTCCCCCTCCAAGTCAACTATGAAGAGAAAATGTACGCTGCTGGGAAATTCCCAGGTGGCTGGATGAAGCGTGAAGGTCGTCCGTCAACTGATGCGACCTTGACAGCTCGTTTGATTGATCGTCCGATTCGTCCAATGTTTGCGGAAGGTTTCCGTAACGAAGTTCAAGTCATCAACACAGTGCTTTCTTATGATCCAGATGCATCTGCTCCAATGGCAGCCATGTTTGGTTCCTCATTGGCATTAGCGATCTCAGACATTCCATTCAATGGTCCAATTGCTGGTGTTCAGGTTGGTTATGTTAATGGCGAATTGATTATTAACCCAGATCAAGCTCAACAAGAAGCCTCCCTTTTAGAATTGACAGTTGCTGGTAACAAAGACGCTATCAACATGGTTGAATCGGGTGCCAAAGAATTATCAGAAGAAGTGATGTTGGAAGCACTCTTGAAAGGTCATGCGGCCATTCAAGAACTCTTGGATTTCCAAAATCAAATCGTGGCAGCAGTTGGTAAGGAAAAAGCAGATGTGGAGCTTCTTCAAGTGGACCCAGAATTGCAGGCTGAGATTGTTGCAGCTTACAATGACGATTTGAAAAAAGCGGTGCAGGTTGAAGAAAAATTGGCCCGTGAAGATGCGACCAATGCCGTTCGCGAGACTGTCATTGCAACTTACGAAGAAAAATACGCTGAGCACGAAGAATTTGACCGTATCATGCGTGATGTCCATGAAATCTTGGAACTCATGGAGCATACAGAAGTTCGTCGTTTGATTACTGAAGACAAGGTCCGTCCAGATGGTCGCCGTGTTGATGAGATTCGTCCTTTGGATGCAGAAGTAGACTTCTTGCCAAATGTTCACGGCTCAGGTCTCTTTACCCGTGGTCAAACGCAAGCCCTCTCTGTCTTGACCTTGGCACCAATGGGAGAAACCCAAATCATCGACGGTTTGGATGATGAGTACAAGAAACGCTTCTTGCATCACTACAATTTCCCGCAATACTCAGTTGGCTCAACTGGTCGTTACGGTGCACCAGGTCGTCGTGAGATTGGTCACGGTGCTCTCGGTGAGCGCGCTCTTGAGCAAGTCTTGCCTAGCTTGGAAGACTTCCCTTACGCTATCCGCTTGGTAGCAGAAGTCTTGGAGTCAAACGGTTCTTCTTCACAGGCATCTATCACAGCTGGGACCCTTGCCCTTATGGCAGGTGGTGTGCCAATCAAGGCACCCGTTGCAGGGATTGCTATGGGTCTGATCTCAGATGGTACCAATTACACCGTCTTGACCGATATTCAAGGTCTTGAGGATCACTTCGGCGACATGGACTTCAAGGTAGCTGGTACTCGTGACGGTATCACAGCCCTTCAAATGGATATTAAAATTGACGGTATCACACCACAAATCTTGGAAGAAGCCTTGGCACAAGCTAAGAAGGCACGTTTTGAAATCCTTGATGTCATCGAAGCGACTATCCCAGAAGTTCGTCCTGACTTGGCACCAACTGCACCGAAGATTGACACTATCAAGATTGATGTGGACAAGATCAAGATTGTCATAGGTAAGGGTGGTGAAACCATTGATAAGATTATTGCAGAAACTGGCGTGAAAATTGATATCGACGAAGACGGTCTTGTGGCGATCTTCTCACCAGACCGTGCTGCAATTGAGCGCACAAAAGAAATCATCGCTGGTCTTGTCCGTGAAGCAAAAGTGGACGAAGTCTTCCAAGCAAAAGTGGTTCGTTTGGAGAAATTCGGTGCCTTTGTCAACCTTTTTGACAAGACCGATGCCCTCGTCCACGTTTCTGAAATGGCTTGGACACGTGTCAATAAACCAGAAGATTTGGTTGAGGTTGGCGATGTTGTAGATGTTAAGGTGATAAAAATTGATGATAAGGGACGTATTGATGCTTCTATGAAAGCTCTTCTACCAAAACCAGAAGGCTACGTGGAACCAGAAAAACGTGAACGTTCAGAAAAACCTCGTCGTCATAAAGAACACAAAGAGAAAAAAGATAATAACTTTGGTGAATTTAAATTTCATAAAGTAGATAAAAAATAATGGTGAAGTAGGCAAGTCCCGAAATGGACTTGTCTTCTCGCTAGAAGGAGAAGTCATGGGTTGGTGGAAGGATACCATAGAAATTGTAAAAGAAAAAGATCCGGCAGCACGGAACTCCTTGGAAGTCCTTTTGACCTACCCAGGAGTCAAGGCACTGGCTGCTCATCGTCTCTCTCACTGGATGTGGCAAAATGGTTTTAAATTATTAGCTCGGATGCACAGTCAGTTTTGGCGTTTTTGGACCAACATTGAAATTCATCCAGGTGCAGAAATTGCCTCGGGAGTCTTTATTGATCATGGCGCGGGATTGGTAATTGGTGAGACTGCAATTGTCGAATCTGGTGTAATGTTATACCATGGAGTAACTCTTGGAGGAACAGGCAAGGATACAGGGAAGCGCCATCCAACAGTTCGAAAAGGGGCACTCGTTTCTGCTCATGCCCAGGTGATTGGCCCAGTTGAAATCGGAGAAAATGCGAAAGTAGGTGCTGCTGCTGTTGTCCTAGCCGATGTTCCAGCAGATGTGACAGTGGTCGGTATGCCGGCTAAAATCGTCCGTGTTCATGGTCAAAAAGATGAGAAGATCATTCATGACATGGAAGATGGTCGTGAACACTACACGACAAAATTAGCAGAGTTGAGAGAAGCCAGCCATCGTTCGTCGCATTTGTAGGAAAGAAGGCTGATATGCTACTAGAAGAATTTGAAAACACCTCTGCAGTTATTGAACCAACGGACAAGGCTATCCGTGGTGGTGGAGAGGTATGTGAGACGATGATTTTCTCCTTCAATGGAGAAATCGTGGACCGAGTAAGTCAGCTAGCTGAAAGCAGGGAAGGTGGTCATCTTCAGACGTTAAATGGTCGCCATCCTTGGTATATTTTGGAAAGAGATGGACTGCAGGTTGCGGTCATGTTGGCAGTAATCGGTGCTCCAATGGCAGTTGGTCATCTGGAAGAGCTGAAAGCCTGTGGCTTTGAGAATTTTATCGTTCTGGGTTCTTGTGGGGTGCTGGATAAGTCGCTCGCTGCGGATAAGATCATCCTTCCTAGCTCTGCTCTTCGGGACGAGGGAACTGGTTACCACTACGCACCTGCTAGCGAGGAAATCAGCTATGACCCTGCTCTGCTATTAACCATGGAAAAGGCCTTGGACCAAGCGGGAATCGAGCACGTGCGGGCTAAGACCTGGACCACGGACGCTTTCTTTCGGGAAACAGCTGCCAAGGTCAAGCGTCGCCTAGCCGCTGGTGCCATGGTGGTCGATATGGAAGCTTCTGCTATCATGGCCTGGGCAAACTTTCGTCAGGCCAAGGTCTACCAATTTTTCTACACGGCAGACTATGTGGACCACCACAAGAATGAATGGGATGCCCGTCGAGAGGAACGGATGGCTGACAGTATGACCTTCTTTGAAGTGGCCATGGCCATTGCAAGAAAATTAGAAAGTAGATCATGTTAAAAAAATTAGTAAGACAAAACTGGCCTTATGTGTTGACCGCCATCGCTGGGACAATCATGTTTATCCTTAAATTCTCCCAAGGAAGCTGGCAGGTAGGGATGATTTGGTTGGCCGCGACAGCTTATTGGCTAGTAAAATTGTATCAAAAGTATCAAGTCCTAAAGAATACTCAGAAGTAATGGAGAAACTATGATTAAAATTTACGATACCATGACTCGCAGTCTGCGTGACTTTGTGCCCTTGGAAGAGGGTAAGGTCAAGATGTATGTTTGCGGTCCGACGGTTTACAACTATATCCATATCGGTAATGCCCGTAGTGTCGTGGCTTTTGATACCATCCGCCGCTATTTTGAATACCGTGGCTATGATGTGACCTACATCTCAAACTTTACGGATGTGGATGACAAGATTATCAAAGCTGCTAATGAAGCAGGCATGACAACCAAGGAACTGTCTGATAAATTTATCGCAGCTTTCAAGGAAGATGTGACAAAACTGGGTGTCAAGCCAGCTACCAAAAATCCTCGCGTTATCGACTACATGGATGAAATCATCGATTTTGTGCAGGTCTTGATTGACAAGGGTTACGCCTATGAAGCGGCTGGCGATGTTTATTTTCGTGTGGAAAAGGTGGAGAATTATGCTCGTTTGGCCAACAAAACCCTATCTGACTTGGAGGTTGGGGCTTCTGGTCGTGTTGAGGGAGAAGGTCAATTGAAAGAACATCCTTTCGATTTTGCCCTGTGGAAAACTGCCAAGTCAGGCGAAGTTTCTTGGGGAAGTCCTTGGGGAGCGGGTCGTCCAGGTTGGCATATCGAGTGTTCGGTCATGGCGACAGAGATTTTGGGAGCTACCATCGATATTCACGGTGGTGGTGCGGACTTGGAATTTCCTCACCATACCAATGAAATCGCCCAGTCTGAGTGCAAAACAGGTCAAACCTTTGCCAACTACTGGATGCACAATGCCATGCTCAACATCAATGATGAGAAGATGTCCAAGTCCTTGGGCAATTTCCTGACAGCCCATGATATGTTGGAACAAATTGATGGTCAGGTCTTGCGCTTCTTCCTAGCCACCCAGCACTACCGCCGTCCACTCAACTACACTGAGAAGGCTATTTCAGATGCGGAAATCAATCTCAAATATCTAAAAAATACTTATACACAACCTGTGCAAAACTCTGTGGATAAGTCAGCTCTTGAATTACATCTGGCGGCCTTTGAAGCAGCCATGGATGATGATTTCAACGCAGCAAACGGGATTACGGCTATCTTTGACTTTGCCAAATGGATCAACTCAGGCAACTACGATGAAACTGTAAAAGAAGCCTTTGGCAAGATGCTCGCCGTCTTTGGTATTGTTTTTGAAGAAGAAGTCTTGGACAGCGAGATTGAAGCCTTGATAGCAGAACGTCAAGCAGCGCGTGCCAATCGGGACTTTGCGACGGCTGACCGTATTCGTGATGAATTGGCAGCTCAGGGCATCAAGCTCTTGGATACCAAGGATGGTGTGAGGTGGACACGTGACTAAGGCAGTAGATGTCAATCTCATCAATGGAATTGCTCTGGCTTTTGAAGGGGATGCTGTCTATTCCATGTATATCAGACGGCACTTGATTTTCAAGGGACTGACCAAGCCTAACAAATTGCATGGCGAGGCTAACAAATACGTCTCGGCCAAGGCTCAGGCAGGCTTGATTTCTGCCCTCTTAGAAGCTCAGCTATTGACCGAAAAAGAGGAAGAAATCTACAAGCGGGGGCGCAATACCAATAGCCATACCAAGGCCAAGAATGCGGACGTGGTCACCTATCGGATGTCCACAGGCTTTGAGGCGGTCTTGGGCTACCTGCACATGACAGAGCAGATGGAACGCCTGGATGAACTGGTAGGTTGGTGTATTAAGTTTGTAGAAAATAATTAACGAAGACAACGAGGAGGGAAACTTCCTCTTTTTTGTTTTCTCTAAACTAAAGTTCTTTTTATCTGATTTAAAGAAGGGAACCATGAGGGCTTGAAGGTCATATTTTTCCTCTGTACAATGGAATTAATAAAACCTGATAAACTTCGTGTGATAGCTGTTCTATCAAAGGTAGCATGTGCCAACTATGATCTGGAAAGGAGGAAATTGAGAACAGCTGTTGCACTACAATTGTGTAGGAGGAAAATATGACAAAATGTGATTTCGACAAACGTCAGCGATTCGGTATTCGAAAATTTACAATAGGTGCTTGTTCTGTTTTGATTGGTGCGACCTTATTTGGAACACAGGTTTCTGCGGACCAGCTAGAAAATGTGGACAGCTTGTCAGAGCCAGCTGTTGAACTCTCTTCCGTAGTGAACGAACATGTGGAAAAGACCGAAGCTGAAGAAGGAATGTCACCAATTTCAGCAGACGAGAAAGCGGTGACCGAAGAGTTGAATGGAGAAGCATCTGTATCAGATAGTAGAGAAGAAAAACTGCCTTCAGCTCCGTCTGATAATCCAGAAAATAAACTAGAGGATACAGAGGAAGCGGAAGATAAAGAGGTAGATTCTTCAGATTCTGGTCTGTTGCTTTCAGATTTTCCTCAGGTAGAGGATCAAGGAATTCGTCCGAAAGAGATTAAGTTTGACAACTGGGATCAGGTGCTTGCTTGGGAGCCGGGTGCTCGTCCAGATGATGATTTGAACCGCGCTTCTGTAGAGTTGGTTGAGCGCTTTAGAGGGCACGTCGTCAATGAGAGAGCCAATGAGAATGCAAAGGTAGAAGCTCTTTCAAATACCAACTCTAAGGCGAAAGACCATGCCTCTGTTGGGGGAGAAGAGTTTAAAGCCTATGCCTTTGATTACTGGCAGTATATTGATTCAATGGTATTTTGGGAAGGCTTGATTCCTAGCCCAGACGTCATTGATGCTGGACACCGTAATGGTGTGCCTGTTTTGGGAACGATTTTCTACAATTGGTCCAGTAGTATTGAAGATCAAGAGAAGTTTGTATCTTCTATGAGACAGGATCCTGATGGAAGTTTTCCTGTTGCTCGTAAGTTGGTAGATATGGCTAAATACTACGGTTTCGATGGTTATTTCATAAATCAAGAGACTACAGGAGGCTTGGTTCAACCACTAGGGGAAACAATGAGAAACTTCATGCTCTATACCAAGGAATATGCAGAATCGATTGGTTATCCGATAACGTATTCTTGGTATGATGCCATGACCTACGAATATGGTCGCTATCACGAAGATGGTTTGGGTGAGTACAACTATCCGTTTATGGAAAAGGAAGGAGACAAGGTCCCTGCGGATCATTTCTTTGCGAATTTTAACTGGACACGGGCCAAAAATAACTATTCAATCGAAGTGGCGAAACGAATCGGTCGAAATCCATTTGATATTTTTGCTGGATTTGAATTGCAACGGGGAGGCTCTTACAAAACGCAAATTAACTGGGATGCTCTGTTTGATGAAAACGGGAAATTGAAATTATCACTCGGTCTGTTTGCGCCAGATACCATTACAAGTTTGGGTGCGACGGGTGAGGATTATCATGAGAATGAGAATATCTTCTTTACAGGCTATCAAGGTGATCCAACCAAACAGAAACCTTCGGATAAAAATTGGTATGGCTTGGCCAATCTCATTGCGGATAAGACGGCTATTACAAGCAGTAATTTCAATAGTTCCTTTAATACAGGGCACGGGAAAAAATGGTTTGTAGATGGCAAGGTTGCCAAAGATGGGGAATGGAATTATCGTTCTGTGTCTGGTATTTTACCAACCTGGCGGTGGTGGATTGAAGCAAGTGGTGAAAAGCTTGCTGCGGCTTATGATTTTGATGATGCCTATAATGGGGGCAACTCTCTTCGTTTTACAGGCGATTTGGAAAAAGATGGTAAGCAGGAAATTAAGTTGTATTCCACCAAGATTCCTCTATCAGAAACAAGTCGTTTACGGGTTGCGCACAAAGGAGGGCAAGGTGCAAATATCTCCCTAGCTCTAGCGCTTGAACCAGATTATCAATTTGCGAATAAAGAAGCGTGGCGCTTGCTTAAACTATCAGGAGATTGGCAAGATCAGACCTTTGATTTATCTAGTTTGGCAGGAAAGACAGTGTACGGTATCCAAGTGGTTGTTGAAAATGAAGCAGCGCTGTCAGATTTTGATTTTCGTTTAGGGCAGTTGGCTATTTATGACCAAGAAAATTCACCTACTGCACCGAAAGATGGCCAAGTCCTTGCTAAGCGATTGAAGAATGCCCAAGATGCTGAAGCTGTGATTAGCTTTACAGGGACAGATGATGCAGACTATTATGAAGTATATGCGCAGGTTGACGGACAGTGGAAATTGCTGACAGGTTCTTCTAATACAAGGATTTACCTCCCTCAACTAGTTCGTTCTGCACAGGCAGAAGGTCGAACCCAAGCTTTGAAAGTTCATGCCGTTGGGAAAAATGGTTTGCGTTCGGAAGCAGGGGAGTTTATCTTTGATTGGGAGATGACGGTGAAAGATACTAGCCTTCCTAAACCATCGGCAGAAAACATTGTTCTCGGAGCAGAAGTCATCGGTTCAAGTTTTGCTAAAAAAGAAGGTGGAGAAGGCATTGAGGGCATGTTGAATGGGACCATTACCAGTTTGTCAGATAAATGGTCTTCCCATCAATTGAGTGGCCATGTAGATATTCGTTTGACCCAACCTCGGACAGTCGTGCGATGGGCTATGGATCATGCTGGTGCAGGTGGTGAATCGGTCAATGATGGCTTAATGAACACCAAGGATTTCGATCTCTATTATAAAAATGAGAATGGTGATTGGGTGTTAGCCAAAGAAGTTCGTGGCAATCGTGATCATGTGACAGACATCGTATTGGACAAGCCAATTCGAGCGCAGGAATGGCGTTTGGATGTCTTGACTTCTGATAATGGTACTCCTTGGAAGGCCATTCGTATTTATAATTGGCGTATGTATGAAGAATTGGACATGGAGACACCAAATATTCCGATGACCCATGCTGTTGCTCGCCATCTCGGTAATCATCAGATTCAAGTAGGTTTCAAGGATGTCCCTGCCAATCGGAAAATAGCGCTTTATTCTAGTCCAGATGCCGTAAAACCACTAGCAGAATTGGAAACGACAGAGTCAGGAAATCTTATATTCGACCCGATTCGCTTTGAGTCCCTGCCTGAGTTCATTTACTACCGTACTCTGGAGGAAGGAAAGGATTGGAGCAATCTATTGGCCATTCGCGTTCCGCAAGGTGAAAAAGTCGTGAAAGCGATGGAATGGATAGCTCCCCTAGAGAAAAAAGTTTACCGACAAGGTAGTCCTTTATCGCTTGCAGGAGCACAATTCCGTGTAGTTTTTGAAGGAGATTGGCCTGCTGAACGGGTGAATACCACCAATCCGGCAGTTACAGTAAGGGGATTTGATCCGCAAAAATTAGGTGAACAAACATTGACCGTTTCCTATCTAGGAGAAACACTTGCTCAGCCACTGATGGTATATGTTGTTGAAGATATAGCCCAGGGTGAGAAAAAAGCAGTCGGTCTAGAAATCCAACAGTTACCAAAAGTGCAGTATGTTGTAGGAGATGATTTGGATGTCACAAATGGTCGATTTGCTATTATCTATGACGATGAGTCAACTCAGTCCTTCTCTTTGACAGAAGCTGGAGTAGAAATTGTTGGTTTCGATTCCCGTAAAGAGGGGCGTCAGAGCCTAGGTTTGCGGTATGCTGGTTTGGAGACTTCATTTGATGTCCTTGTTTCACCGAAGCCAATCGTCAATGATGAGTATCTAAAGCAGAAAATAGCAGAAATTGAGGCTCTACAAACCCAAACAGCCTATCTCTATTCTAGTGAGCAGACACAACTTGCCTTGCAAACAGCCTTGGAAGAAGCTAAGTCTGTGGTAGCAGATACCAATCGGACAGTCGAGCAGGTTGAAGCCGCTCAAACTCTTTTAGAGAAACAGTTAGGAGAGCTGGATGGGGAGAAACTTTACCAAGCAGATCTTGGGCGTCTCAATCAGCTAATCCAAGAGGTGAAAGGAATAGATAGACCTATAAATTCTTCTGAGCTAAGTTCTTTACTTGAAAAAACTGAGAAAATTTTGGGTTCGGATAGTATTCGTCCAGATGAGATGAAGGAGCTGCTCAGTGAATGGACTGATTTGTTTGAACAGTCTAGTCTGGTAACTCATGTCGGTACAAGAGATTCGATGGAGTCTAAGAATTTACTAGCTCCTGAAAAACCGAGAATGGATTTGACCTATGAGCTGGTGCCGAGACAAATCATCACACGGACCAGCACTGATTTGCCACTGGGCAAAGAGCGAATTGTTCAGGAGGGGGCTGATGGTCAAATGATGATAGCTCACCTAGTCTATAGTGATGGCCGTCGCGAGCTGTATTCACGAATAGTTGCTGATGAGAGTCAGCCGAAAATAGTGGAGGTCGGCAGCGGTTTGCCTATCCAGCAAGAGAAGACTTTAATGGTGGAAAATAGCCTGCAGGTTGAAAAGCAGATCAGAGATGCTTCTCTGCAGAAGAGTGGTCTTCCACAAACTGGTGATACCTATCAGGAGAAGTATGTCTTTCTTGGGTTAATTGGTGTGGCTTTGGCTGGCCTATCTCAGTTAGCTAAGCTTAGAAAGCAAGGTGAATAAAAGAAATAGTCAGGCTTGGTCCTGACTATTTCTTTTGTTTGTAGAAGCTGGTTAGTTACTTGGTAATATAGATAGGTCAAATTCTAGGCAGTTTGATTTTATCAGTTGGTCATGTTTGATGGTTTGGACGACTTGTTTGTCTAATGAAACTTGCTTGACAAACTGGAAATTTGCATCGCTTTTTGGAGTAGAAATGGTCAGCTTGTGTTGATCTGCAAGTAGCAAGTCTACTTCCTTAAAATGCGGTAGTCCGATTTGGTAGTCAGCTTTTCCGGGACAGACAGGATAGAAGCCTAGACAGGAGAAAATATACCAGGCTGAAAGGCTACCGTTATCCTCGTCACCTGGATAGGCTTGAAAACCTGTCTTGAAAGCTGTTTGTCTGATTTTGTGAATGAGTAGACTAGTGTATTCCGGTTTTGTAGACCATTGGAAAAGATAAGGGATATGGAAGCTCGGTTGATTTGAAATAGCAAGCTGACCGAGATTGACTTGCGCCATTTCCGACATTTCGTGGATTTCGTAGCCGTATTGTTCAGGTGAGAAATAGGGCTCCTGATTACAGAGCTGGATTAGATAGTTGGTGAAGGCTTCTTTTCCGCCCATCAATTCTATCAGTCCATCGATGTCATGAAAGACGGACAGGGTTGCCTGTAGGGCAGAACATTCGGCATAGTCTCTTCCCCAACTTAGAGGGGAAAAATCTGCTCGGAATTGTTTCTGTCTATCCTTGGCACGCATGAGACCTGTTTGGCTATCGAATAACTGTCGGTAGCCGAGGCACATTTGAGCGTATTGCTTAGCCAGTTGGTCCTGCCTCAGTTTTTCTGCTACTTGGCTGATAGCCCAATCACTGTAGGCATAATCAAGAGAATGGCTCACAGATTCGTTGAAATCGAGAGGGAGATAGCCTAATTGGCGGTAAATCTGACTACCATGGCGGCCGTAACGTTGATCCGCATCGGTCTTTTGACTGGTTTCAATCATGGCTTGGAGAAAATCTTCCATCAAATCAGGAACAAGTCCCTTGCAGGCCGCATCAGCAATGACTCCATCCACAAGAGTTCCTGGCATGATACCGCGCTCGTCTGGCGATAGCCATTTGGGTAAAAATCCAGTATCTCGATAGTGTTGGAGAATGCCGTGGAGAAACTCTTCCAAATAATCTGGGTAGATAAGTGAAAGCAGGGGATAAGAAGAGCGGAAGGTATCCCAGTAGCCGTTGTTGGTGAAAAACTTACCTAGCTTGGCCTGATTGCTGATAGGGTCGAAATGAATGGCTTGTCCGTCAGGATTAGGTTCGTAGAAAGTTTGTGGATAGAGGAGGCAACGGTAGAGGCAGTGGTAGAAGAAGTTAATGTCCTCTGTTTTTTTGTCACGAATCTGAATACGTCCTAAGAGCTGATTCCAGGTGTTTTCTGCTTGTTTTTGGGCTTGAAGGAAGTCAGGAACATCTTTTAATAGAAAGGCGGCTTGCTCAGGGCTGATAAAAGAGGTAGCCAAACGCCCCTTGATAGAAGTGCTTGAGAAGTTGATGCGAAGGTGCAAATCTTCTCCCACCACTTCCGTTTTAGCTATCTTGCGATCCTTGACCAGATGATAACATTCTGTTATTTCCTCTTCAAATTCTAGGAGAGCATACATGCAGAAATCAGGGGATTGGCAGGCGCTGACCTGAAAAATCTGAATGAGCAATTGGTGAGGATTGAGCAGTCGATAAATGGATTTTCCAGATGAATAGAAGACCATTCCGATAGGCTGGTTAGCAAAAGACGCTATCTCAAAACTGGCTCCGTATCGGCTGGGAGCTAAACGGCTTATCAAGCGATAGCGATTGGATTGTAATTGAAGGAGATCAGGTCGGAAAATAGCCTGATCCAGTTGGTAGCTAGATTGACGGTGAAAGAGGCTATCTCGGCTTAATTCGCCTGTGACAGGCGTCAATAGGAGGGAGGCAAAATCTCCCAACCAAGGACTGGGTTGATGGGTTAAGCGAATGCCCTGATAGACAGGTTCATAGGGATTGAACCACCAGTTTCCAGTCTGGTCGCTGGTCTGGGGAGCAAAATAATTCATGCCGAAAGGGACCCCTATCAATGGCAGGGTGTTTCCGTTTGAAAAGGCATGTGAGTTATAAGTACCATAGCGGGTGTCAATGGTTGAAACAATGGAGGTATACATAGGCTATCCTTTTCTTTTTTTATTGATAATAAGTGGTGTTCTCCTTATTATATAGAGAATGGGAAAGAAAGGAAAGCGTTTTCCGAAACTGGCAATATTTGTGTAAAAATGCGTTTAATTTGTGTATAGGATTTGCATATAGAATTGTATAGACTGATACTAGGAACCTTGTGTCTAATGAAAATTATATGGATTTGCCAGATAGAGGTTGGAAGAACTCTGAGCAAAGGATAAAAAGGAGAAATCATGTTTTACACAAAAGAAATCATAGAGAACTGGCTGACAGGCATTCAGAAGAAAACAGCAGACCACCCAAGTTGGGGGAGTGTATTTGAAAGGTGTTATACGGATACGCTTGATAGGACCATTAGTCAGCTGGAAGATGGGACTACTTTTGTCTTAACGGGGGATATTCCAGCCATGTGGTTAAGGGACTCGACAGCCCAGGTCAAACCCTATTTAGCTTTGGCTAGAAAAGATGAGAAATTACGCCAGATGATTGTAGGTCTGGTAGAGAGGCAAATGGCCTTTATTTTGATGGATCCTTATGCCAATGCCTTTAATCAGGCAGCTAATGGGCGGGGGCACCAGACCGACCACACTCAGATAGGCCCCTGGATTTGGGAGCGAAAATATGAGGTGGATTCCCTCTGCTATCCCCTTCAATTAGCCTATCTACTTTGGAAAGCGACAGGGGAAACCAGTCATTTTAACCAGACCTTCTTTGGGGCAGCTGAAAAAATTGTTCAACTCTGGAAATTGGAGCAGCACCATGAAAACTCCCCTTATAGTTTTGAACGGGATACAGACCGGCTAGAGGATACCCTCACGCACCAAGGAAAAGGGGCTCCCTGCGCCTATACAGGGATGACTTGGTCTGGTTTTCGTCCAAGCGATGACGCCTGTATCTACCCTTACCTCATCCCCTCCAACATGTTTGCGGTCGTCGTCTTGGGTTATTTAGGAGAAATAGCAGAGCAGTTTGCAAGTGAGGAATTCTCAGATTTGGCTGAAGGTGCCAGACGGTTGGCGCAGGAAATTGACCAGGGGATTCGGACCTTCGGGCTGACCAAGAATCAGGCGGGAGAAACTATTTTTGCCTATGAAGTGGACGGATTGGGCAATCAGTCTATCATGGATGACCCAAATGTCCCGAGTTTGCTGGCGGCTCCCTATCTAGGATACTGTCAGAAAGATGATCCCATCTATTTGGCAACCCGTCGGACTATTTTAAGTCAAGAAAATCCCTATTACTACGAGGGAGACTATGCTGCGGGTCTTGGTTCCAGTCATACCTTCTATCGCTATATCTGGCCGATTGCCTTGGCTATTCAAGGATTGACAACGGATGACAAGGAAGAAAAAGCGCGCTTGCTGGATACCATGGTAGCCTGTGATGGCGGTACTGGGCTGATGCACGAGAGTTTCCATGTGGATGATCCGACGCTTTACTCTAGAGAGTGGTTCTCCTGGGCAAATATGATGTTTTGCGAATTGGTTTTAGATTATTATGATATACGACCGGAGGAATAAAATGGGAAAAGAAACGGTTCATATTATTTCACATAGCCACTGGGATAGGGAGTGGTATCTTCCTTTGGAAGAACATCGGATGCGCTTAGTAGAGCTATTTGATGACCTGTTTGACTTATTTGAAACAGATCCTGAGTTTAGGAGTTTTCATCTAGATGGACAGACCATTGTCCTAGATGACTATCTGGAAATTCGTCCGCAGAATCGAGAGTTATTGAAGAAATATATTCAAGACGGTCGGCTGATTATTGGTCCCTTTTACATCTTGCAGGATGATTACCTCATCACCAGCGAGGCCAATATGCGAAATACCCTTCTGGGTCATTTGGAAAGCAAGAAGTGGGGACGGGCTCCGAAGATTGGTTATTATCCAGATACTTTCGGCAATATGGGACAGGCTCCTCAGCTACTGCGTCAGGCTGGTATAGATGTGGCCTTGTTTGGTCGTGGGGTCAAACCAGTTGGCTTTGATAATCAGGTTCTGGGAGATGACCAATTCCAGTCCACTTTCTCGGAGATGATTTGGGAGGGGGCAGATGGCAGTCAGGTTCTGGGCATTTTATTTGCTAACTGGTACAGCAATGGCAATGAAATCCCAGTTGATGAGGAGGAAGCACGTGTTTTCTGGGAGAAAAAATTGGCAGATGTTCGCAAATACGCTTCAACCTCCCACTATCTGCTGATGAATGGCTGTGACCACCAGCCTGTCCAGAAAAATCTCAGCCAAGCATTACGACTGGCCCGAAAACTGTATCCAGATATAGACTTTGTTCATTCAAGCTTTGAAGAATATATCGCAGCTGTCAAGGAAGAGTTACCAGTAGACCTCAGTCGTGTCAAGGGAGAATTGATTAGCCAGGAAACGGATGGCTGGTACACCTTGGCAAATACGGCTTCTTCGAGAATTTATCTCAAGCAGGCCAATGACCAAGCCAGTCAGCTCTTGGAACAAGTTGTAGAACCCTTGGTGGTAATGACAGGAGATAAGGTGCCCAGAGATGAGTTGCGCTATGCCTGGAAACTCTTGTTGCAGAATGCCCCTCATGATAGCATCTGTGGTTGTAGCGTAGACCAGGTGCATAGTGAGATGGAAACCCGCTTTAAGAAGGTCAAGCAAGTCGCTCATTTCTTGAGCCAGCGCTCCCTAGACAGGTGGGAAAAGCAGGTGGATTCTAGCCAATTAGACGGCTTACTATTTACGGTTTTCAATACTACAGCCTGCCGACAAACCCAGTTAGTGGAGGTTGATTTGCTTGTTGAACAGGAGGATTTCCGAGATGGGCAGTTAGAACAACACTTTCAATCCATGGCAGCTATTTCTCTGCCAGCCTTGGGCCTCTTTACCAGTCAAGGCCAAGAGGTAGAAGCTACCATTGAAGATCTAGGTGTCAACTTCCGCTACGATTTACCAAAAGATGCTTTTCGCTCTGCCAATTTTGCCCGCCAGATTCGTGTCCGCTTTGTAGTGGAAAATCAAGCACCATTTTCATGGCAGACCTATCAAGTCAAGCCGATTGGTGACACTAGGGTGAATAGCAGTTTAAGTGAACAGTTCGAGAATGATTATTACCGTATCAATGTGATGGATGGTCAGCTCTTGCTAGAAGATAAGAGAACGGGTCAAGCCTATAAAGACTGGCTACGGTTTGAAGATTGTGGAGATTTGGGCAATGAATATATCTTCATGGCGCCTAAGAATGACCAACCGATCTATGGTCAGATAGAGTACTTCGGTCTTGTCTACCAAACAGAAGCGGTCAGCATTGCCAAGGTCATGCACCGTCTGCAGCTGCCTGTAGCTATGGAAACAAGTCTGGAAGATGAACAGAAGCGCCTGGTAGAATTTAAACATCGAACATCTCAAAGGAGTCAGGAAAAGAAAGACCTGCTCCTTACCACCTATCTGACACTCTACCGCCACCAATCCCAAATTCGCATCCAGACCGATTTCCACAACCAAATCAAGGACCATCGCTTGCGAGCAGTCTTTGATATTGGAATAGAAGCTGAGAACCACTTGGCGGATTCCATCTTTGAAGTCGTTGAACGTCCAAATCAGCCACATCCAGCCTGGGAAAATCCGTCCAATCCTCAGCGTCATCGCAGTTTTATTAGTCTATCAGATGGTCGACAAGCCATGACCGTTTCGAGTAAGGGCCTACATGAGTATGAAATCCTAGACAAGGGAAAAATAGCTCTTACCTTGCTTCGTGCGACTGGAGAGCTGGGAGATTGGGGCTACTTCCCAACACCAGAAGCCCAGTGTTTGAGGGAATGTCAGTTGGACTATGCCTTTGAAATTTGCCCAGTAGAGGAAGGTTTTGCCAGCTTCCAAAGAGCGCAGGCCTTCCAAGGACACTTGCTAACTAAACAGTTGACTAGCCATAGTGGGCATCTGCCGTGTGATCATCAGTTTTTGAGCCATCCAGCACTGGAAGAGGACCGCTTATGCGTGACTTCTTTGAAGGTGGCAGAGACTTCGGACCGCATTCTGCTCCGTTACTACAATATGAGTCAGGAGCAGTTAGCAGGTTGGAGCGAGTGGACTGAGGGGGTTGATTTGCTAGAAGAACCACTAGAGGATTTGCCGGCTAGGATTGGGTCACAGGCAATCCGAACAGAGGTCGTTGGTCATCATGGAAAGGAGAAAGAACATGGTAGTAGCCTGTTTTGACATTGGTGGTACGGGAATAAAGGCGGCCCTGATTGGTTCAGATAAGCAGATAAACTATAGGCAGGAATGGAAAACGCCATCTAGTTTAGCGGAATTGTTGGCGCTTATGGACAGTGTTATTCAGCCGGTAGACGGCTTGGAGGCTATTTCCCTCAGTATACCTGGAGCGGTAGACCTTGAAACAGGTGTCATCCAGGGGCTGAGTGCCGTTCCTTATATCCATGGTGTATCTTGGTATGAGCTATTAAGTCAGTATGGCTGTCCTGTTTATTTGGAAAATGATGCCAATTGTGTCGGTCTGAGTGAATTGGCTGTTGATGACCAGTTATCGACTTTTGCCTGTGTCGTCTGTGGTACGGGTATCGGTGGTGCCTTGATTGTGGATAGAAAACTCATCCGAGGGAAACAAGGTTTCGGTGGCGAATTTGGCTATATGCTGATTGCTACTGGAAAGGGACCTCTAAAAAACTGGTCCCAACTTGCTTCTACTGGAAGTTTGGTCAGACAGGTTGCTAGTCAGTATGAGGAAGCTGTGGAAGATTGGAACGGCAAGCGGATTTTTGAGCTAGCAGAACAGGGAGATGAGGTATGTCAATTAGCCATTGAAGAAATGACACGCAATCTGGCCTATGGCATTTTAAATATCTCCTATTTCCTGGAACCAGAAGTGCTGGCTATAGGTGGCTCTATCAGCCAGAATCCAGTCTTTATCCAAGCTATTCAGGAGCAACTAGAGGCTATTCAAAAGGAATATCCAGAAGAATTTCCTTATCTACCTGCCATTCGTGCCTGCCACTACCAGCAGGATGCCAATCTCATGGGTGCTTATATGAAGACCCTACAATAAGGAGAAATGATGATGTTACAGATAAACCATTCGTTACGGCAGTCGGAGGGGGTCTTGGAAGAGATTTGTTCCTCGCTTGGCTTGGATTGCCAGTTAGAACTTGAAGTCGGTGGCAAGGAGAGTTTGCGGATTGAAGGTTCAGCAGGTTCTTACCGTATCCGTGCGCCTAAAGAACACATGATTTATCGAGGCTTGCTTGTTTTGGCTAGTCAGTTGGCTCAGGGTGAGACCGACATACAGATTCTAGAAAGACCTGCCTATCGTCAACTCGGTTTTATGGAAGATTGTTCTCGAAATGCTGTCCTGACGGTTGAAGCCAGTAAAATCTTGATTAGACAATTGGCCTTGATAGGCTACAGCCATTTCCAGCTTTACATGGAAGATACCTACCAACTACGTGATGAACCCTATTTTGGTTATTTCCGAGGGGCCTATACAAAAGAAGAATTGCAGGCTATTGAGGAGGAGTGCCACCGTTACGGTATGGAATTTATTCCCTGTATCCAGACCTTGGCCCATCTGATCGCCTACCTCAAATGGAACATTTCATCTATTCAGGCCATTCGAGATGTGGATAATATTCTCTTGATTGGGGATGAGAGGACCTATGCCTTGATTGATAAGATGTTTGAGGCTTTGTCCCATCTGAAAACACGGACCATTAACATCGGTATGGATGAGGCTCACTTGGTCGGGCTGGGTCAATACCTCAATCAACACGGCTATCAGAAACGAAGTCTGATTATGTGCCAACACTTGGAACGGGTCTTGGATATTGCTGACAAGTACGGCTTCCATTGTAGTATGTGGAGCGATATGTTCTTCCAGTTGTTGACAGCGAGTAAGGATTATACTGGTCAGTTGGAAATTGATTCGGAAATTCAGGCTTATTTGGATCGTCTCAAGGACAGAGTGACCTTGATTTATTGGGATTACTATCAGACTAGTCGTGAGAGCTATGGTCAAAAACTAGCTAGTCATCAGCAGTTGGGAGATCAGATTGCCTTTGCAAGTGGTGCCTGGAAGTGGATTGGTTTTACTCCTGATAATGATTTCAGTATGCGGATTGCACCAAAAGCACATGCTGCCTGCCAAGAGTATGGCGTCCAAGAAGTGACGGTGACCGCTTGGGGAGATAATGGTGGAGAATGCGCAACCTTTTCGATCTTGCCGAGTCTTCATGCCTGGGCAGAACTCCAGTACCGAGGAAATTTGGGCTGTCTGGCTGAGCATTTCTATCAACTACACCAAGTTTCCCTAGATGACTTCCTGCAATTGGATTTGCCAAATAAGACACCTAGTCACCCAGGTCCAGGTCATCACGGTTTCAATCCCAGTCGCTACATTTTGTATCAGGATATTCTCTGCCCCTTGCTGCAAGAGCATATTGATGCCGAAAAAGACAATGCCTTTTATCAGGAATTAGCGCCTAGATTGGCAGAGATTGGAAGCCGAGCCAAGGGCTATACCTATCTCTTTGATACTCAGGCTAAGTTGTGTCAGGTTTTAGCGACCAAGGCGGCTATTTCAGTAGGTATTCGTCAGGCCTATCAGGAAGGAAATCGTCAGGTCTTGGCAGAGAAAGTTGACGGTTTGCAGCAACTAAGAATAGATCTGGAAAGCTTCTATCAGGCACTTAGCTACCAATGGATGGTAGAGAAGAAGGTGTTTGGTCTGGATACGGTGGACATTCGCCTAGGGGGATTGGATGCCCGCATTCGCCGAGCAATCCAGCGGTTGCAAGCCTATCTGAACAATGAAGTACCTAAACTAGATGAACTAGAAGTGCCAATTCTCCCTTACGATGACTTCCATCAGGACAAGGGATTTATTGCGACAACTGCCAACCAATGGCAGATTATTGCGACGGCTTCAACCATCTATACGACCTAGTAGTTCTCGAGCTCGAAAGGGCTCAATTTTTTATGCAAATTTTGATTAGCAACCCAGATTTTCTTTGTTTTTTACAGAAGGTATATCGGTTGTTATATACACCTATAATTTGTAGAATTTTGCCTATAATGTGGCAATTCACAGTTGGCCCAATCAGGAGTAAACTAATAATGTAAAGGTTCATAATAGAAAGGAGCTATGATGAAAGACCTCATAAAAAATCTAAAACAAAATGCCATTTTTTTCCTAATGGTATTGCCAGGAGTCATCTGGCTCATTCTATTTTTCTATATTCCAGTATTTGGCAATGTGATTGCTTTTAAGGACTATCGCCATACAGGTAATGGCTTTTGGGATAGTCTCATACAAAGTAAGTGGATAGGATTGGATAATTTTAAATTTCTATTTCAATCATCCGATGCCTATATCATCACAAGAAATACCATCCTATATAATCTTGGTTTTATCGTACTCGGACTGATTTTTGCAGTAGGTATTGCCATTATCTTTAGTGAGATGCGGTCGAAGAAGCTGGTAAAGATCTATCAGACCACAACCTTGTTCCCTTATTTCCTTTCTTGGGTCATTATCAGTTTCTTCGTTTACGCATTTTTGAGTCCAGATAAAGGATTGATAAACAATATTCTCAAAGGAATGGGGATGGATCCCATCAACTGGTACAGCACACCAACCTATTGGCCCTTCATCTTGCTTTTCTTAGGAATTTGGAAAGGTTTGGGCTATAACAGTATTATTTATTATGCAACCATTATGGGCATTGACCCAACCTACTATGAAGCTGCGATTGTGGATGGAGCGACCAAATGGCAACGCATCCGCTATGTCACCCTTCCTCAGTTAATGCCTCTGATGACTATTTTAACGATTCTGGCTGTCGGAAATATCTTCCGAGCAGACTTTGGCCTTTTCTATCAAATTCCGAAAAATTCAGGTCCTCTCTTCAATGTGACTCAGGTCCTTGATACCTACGTTTATCGTGGAATTGCAGGAACAGGGGACATCGGTATGGCTATCGCGGCAGGTCTCTATCAGTCTGTTGTCGGCTGTATCTTGGTGGTAGTGACCAACCTGATTGTTCGTCGCTTTGATAAGGAATCAGCCTTATTCTAGGAGGGGAGTATGAAAAAAAAGAAACAAATCACTTCTGTTTCTATTCATTCATTTAGTAAGAAAACAGATCTATTTTTCTCAAGTTTACTAGGGATATTTGCCCTATCTTGTACCCTTCCCTTCATATTTGTTATCATCATTTCTATGACAGATGAGACAAGCTTGGCTATCAACGGCTATTCTTTCTGGCCAGAGCAATGGAGTTTGGCAGGTTATGAATATCTCTTTCAATTAAAAGATCAGATTCTCCAAGCCCTCTTTATCACCTTCTTTGTGACCATTGTAGGGACGAGCCTGAATGTCTTCTTCACCGTTCTTTACGCCTATGCCATTTCGAGAAACAGTTTCAGATACAGACGATTTTTTACCCTGATGGCTCTCTTTACCATGCTGTTTAGCGCAGGGACCATTCCAACCTATATCGTTATGACCTCGTTTTTAAATCTCAAAGATACAGTGGCAGCCTTGATTCTACCTATGCTGCTATCTCCTTTCAATATCATGGTGATGAGGTCCTTCTTTAGAAAGACTATTTCTGAGTCTATTATCGAATCTGCCAGGATTGACGGGGCCAGTGAATTTCGGATTTTCTTCCAAATCTGCTTGCCACTAACCCTACCAGGTATCGCAACAATCGCTCTCTTTACAGCCCTCGCTTTTTGGAATGACTGGTACAACGCTCTCCTCTATATCCAGAGCGATAACCTCTTCCCTCTCCAATACCTGCTGATGAAAATTCAAGCAAACATTCAATATCTCTCTGAAAATGCTGCCGCAGCAGCGGCCATGTCCTCAGAAGTTGCAGGGGCCCTTCCCAAAGAAGCAACACGTATGGCTATTGTGGTCGTATCGACTCTACCAATTGCCTGTCTCTATCCTTTCTTCCAACGTTACTTTGTCAAAGGTTTGACAATTGGCGGAGTCAAGGAGTAGAGACATCACTCTATCTTAACAATCGTATTCCATACTTCATTATCTAAAAAAATAGAAAGGAACAGCCAAATGAAAACATGGAAAAAATTTGCCTACTCCTGCGTGACACTTGCGTCCGCAGCTGCCCTTGCCGCTTGTGGTAGTCTGACTGGAAATAAGACCGCATCAAGTAGCACTACAACAGAAGATGGATTGACAAACATCCTCATGTATCAAATCGGAGACGCACCGAAAAACATCGATGTTCTTTTGGAAAATGCCAATAAGATTATCGAAAAAGAAGCAGGGGCCCATCTAGACATCAAGTATATCTCATGGGGGGACTATAAAGATAAAATGGCCATTATTACCTCATCTGGTGAGGAATATGATATTGCCTTTGCAGACAACTATATTATCAATGCGCAAAAAGGAGCTTATGCTGATTTAACAGAACTTTACAAGAAAGAAGGCAAGGCCCTCTATGACATTATTGACCCTGCCTATATCAAAGGAAATACCATCGACGGAAAAATCTACGCAGTCCCTGTCATCGGTAACGTAGCTAGTCAACAGATGCTTTCCTTCAACCAAGACATGGTTGATAAGTATGGTTTTGACATTTCTAAAGTAGATAGCTACGATGATGTGGAAAGCATGTTGGCAACCATCAAAGAAAAAGAAGCAGATGTAACACCATTTGCCTGGGTAAAATCTAGCAAACCCTCAACAGACGGCTTGGAATATCCAGCTGGGAATGAGTTACCATTTGCTATCGACTTGAAAGGCGACACTACAAAAGTGGTAAACCCATTTGAAGTGGACCGTCACATGGATAACCTTCGTACCATTCACAAATACTATAAGGCTGGCTACATTATGGCAGATGCAGCGACTACTGACGCAACCTTCTCACTTGATGTAGCAAACTGGTTCGTTCGTGAAGAAACACAAGGACCAGCTGACTTTGGCGATAGCCTCCTTTCAACAGTTGCAGGCTATAAGATTACTTCTAAACCAATCACATCTGCCTATAAGACAAGCGGATCTACCCAAGTAGCAAACTTTGTCATTTCAAAAACATCTAAGAACAAAGAAAAAGCTATGGAAGTATTGACCCTTATCAATACAAATCCAGAATTGCTGAACGGCTTGGTATTTGGTCCAGAGGGAGTCAACTGGGAAAAAGACCCAAGTGCTGAAAATCGTATCAAGTTGTTGGATGGTTACAAAGGCGATACTCGTATGTCAGCTTGGAACACAGGTAACAGCCAAATTCTCTACATCACTGACAAGGTAACAGATGAAGATGTGAAAAAAGCAGAAGAATTGCTGGCAGGTGCAGAAGAGTCTCCACTTCTTGGCTTCAACTTCAATGCTGATGCAGTTAAGACTGAAATTACAAGTATCCAAAATATCATGAGCCAATATGCAGCAAGTATCAATACTGGTACTGTGGATCCTGATGTTGCTGTTCCAGAAATGCTGAAAAAATTGGAAGCAGAAGAATCCTACAAAAAAGTAAAAGAAGAAATGCAAAAACAATACGATGAGTTTTTAGCAAATAAATAATACGATACAGGTGATGAAGTGTGAAAAGAGGGAGTGGGAAAGAACTCGACTGGTCTAAAACAAGTTCGTCAACAATTTTTCGTTTTAAGTTGTTGAGCTGAAACAGTCTATCCCCATACTGTTTCACTCCCACCCCCGCACAGCTCAAACTGTCTGGGAGACAGTTTGAGGTTGGAGATGAAGCGAATTCTGTTCGCATCAGTCGTATAGGTCGGATTTGGAGTGTAAAACACGAACAAATCTGCCAATCAACCACTGCGATGAGATGTCGACACGAACTCTAAGAAGTGGCGCTGGGCTTTTTGCTCAGCCTCTTTTGTATTTATTTTATGTTAATATATACAAAAACATACTAAGATTAGTAGTGAGGAAATCTCCGACGGGAGAAAGTACTCACTACTTTTTCTTTATGATAAAGTAGAGGTGTCTTGTTAAGTCGAGGGTGCTTTTGACGCTAGACGTCGCAACAAAAACTGGCAAGACACCTGTTTTAGAAAGAATGTTATCAAAGTATGTGGGACGCCAGACGTCGAGTATTGAAAATGACATCGCTAAAACAAGGAATCATTCAAGACAAAGAGGTAATATCATGCGAGTAGTTTTTGGGATTGATGTGAGTAAGGCAAGTTCAGAAGTGGCCATTCTAGTCAATGGTGAGAAAGTTCATGGCTATACCATATCCAATGACGCCATCGGCTTTGCTCGGCTACTTGGCGATTTGAGAACCGTCCATAAGCCAGAAATCATCTTTGAAGCAACAGGTGTCTATTCTCGCCGTCTCCAAACTTTTCTAGATGATAATGGCTATGCTTATACACGGCTTAATCCCTTAGAAGCTAAGAAGCAACTGGATAGCTTGCGTGTGCGGAAAACAGATCAAATTGACGCTGAAAAACTGGCTCAATCTCAATTTGTGCTGAATCGTAAACCCACTTATGTCCAAGAAGAAGTCTACCAAAACTTGCGGGATCTCAGCCGTTTCTATCAGAATCTGACCGAGGATATTGTTCGAGCTAAAAACCGCCTGCACAAGGTCTTACAGGTCACTTTCCCTGAATTGGAAAATATCTTATCGACACCATCTGCGAACAATACTGGAACTTAGTTATAGCTTTTCCTTGTAAGGACTGCGTACTTGAGTTAAGCAATGATGAACTCTCAAAGAGCATCCGTCTGTCCACTTCAAAACGGATTTCTGACAAGCGTGTGGCTTACTTAGCCGAGAAGCTTATAGCACTAGCTAATCAATCTTATTGTGCCGTCAAGAAAACCTCTCCAATACTGGAAGAGGTCCGTTACTATACAAAAGAATTGCTTAGACTTTCTGAACAGAGACAGGCAGTCTTAGACGAAATGGTGGAACTAGCTCAGCCATTACCTGAATATGACATTCTGCTCTCTATTCCTGGAATAGCTGAGACTACTGCAACAAGTATTATTGGTGAACTGGGAGATATTCGCCGTTTTCAGTCTGCCAATCAAATCAATGCCTTTATCGGTATTGACCTGAGACACTATGAATCTGGTAACTTCCTCGCTAAGGAACACATTACCAAGCGTGGTAATCCCTACGCTAGAAAGATTCTGTTCAAGTGTATCCACAATATCGCTTCAGCCAATCATACCAATCCTTGCCATATCGCAGACTTTTATAAGAAACGAAAAAGACAATCGCAAACGACTTCAACGAAGCTGCACACGATTGCCTCCATACATCGTCTCATTCGGACAATGTATTACCTCATTATGCATAACAAATTTTACGATTACGCTTCAACCCAAAATCGGTAAAACTGTTTATGCTCTATCATTGTAACACCTTATCAAAAAATTTCAACATAAGGTGTTGGTTTTGTATGCACTTTTTACACGTAACTTTAGTCCAAAATAAAACAATTTCCTTATTTGGATGACGAGACACAAAATATTTTTCGTCAAATACCTTGATGAACTTGACAAATGGTAGAAAAGCACCGATTTTTTGATAAAATAGATAAAAAAGGAGGAATATACAATGTTAGGGTGGTTAGACAGGCTTTTTACTCTTCTGTTCTTCCTCATGAAATTGAGTGCCATCTATTTGGTTCTTCTATTGCTAGGAGGCGTAGTGCTGGGCATTTCACCAGCAAATGGAACGATAGTTTACCTCTACGATAACTATCATATGGATGCATCTAAGTATAATTTTCGAGAGGCGTTTGGCTATTTTAAAGAGCATTTTATTCGGCTTAACCTTGGCCTTGGTCTTGTCTTCTTATTGATTGGTCTTTTATTTAGCGGCATTTGGCTCTTGATTCAATTGCCCCAGACCTGGTGGATGCCAGCAGTTCTTATTACAAATGCTTTTGGGCTTTTCTATATTTTTGCACTCTATGCTCTCTTTTTAAAACTTCAAGTACATTTTGAATTTAGTCTAAAAACAGGCTTACAGTTGGCGGCTGTCTCGCTTTTTCTTGATTGGAAAGCCCTGGTCAAATTTTTGTTAGGCAGTCTCGTCTGTGGGGTCTTGCTATTCAAGCTTCCCTTGATTTTATTCTTCTTCCTACCGGTCCTATGGCTCTTGTTTCTCTATGATGCCTTTGATCCAGTTTATAAGAAAGTTGACAAGGATTACTTATGAAAAAAGTTTTAATTCATACTCTTTTGAAAAGTTATTCTTTATTAGTGATTGGGATTGTTATTTTCTTTGCCAGTATTCTTTCCTACATCAGCTGGTATCAGTATGATACCAATCGCATCCGCATTCAACAGGAAGTAGCAGATGGTCTAAAAGAGGAGTTGGATTATTATCAAGGACGGGTTGGGAATTATCTAGCAGACTACATTACGGACAGGGATCGTCTAGACAGCCTTTATCACTATTTTCAATTATCTCCTTCTCAGTACCAGGTCTGGTTACTGAGTCACCCACACCTGATGGTCAAACGGATTTCCTTGCAGGATTCTGTTCGCACTCTCTATCTCTATTATCCCTTCGTAGAAGGAGTCGATATTGCTCCGATGGATGCAAATACTGTCTTTGTTTCTACCTCTGACTTAAAGTCTGGTAAAAAGGTCACGGCCGAAAATTACAAGGCTCCGCAACATAGTATTTCGATGACCTTATTTTCTCCATCGACAACAGAAGGTATTGCGACCATCTATGTCACCATCGATGCGGATTTGCTCGAACAATATATTCAACGTAAGACGGATCTCCCCATGACCGTTAGAGTTCAAGATTCTCTGGATCGGGAATTTTATAGTCTGCGACCAGATGTTGCCTCACCTCCGCTCTCCTATCGAATGAGTGGGGATTTGCAAATTGCAGTTGGAGTTGACCAGCAGTATGCTATTGAAAAAGTTGGCAGCCTAGTCGGAATCATTTTTCTAGGAAGTAGTTGTCTCGTTGCTCTTTTACTACTGGTCCTGAGAAGGGTGTTTAAACGATATGAAGTTCAAGTACTGGACATTGTTGATACCATGCAACAGATTCGTGGCGAAGACAGGCATCTTCGTCTACAGACGGACAATAAAGAGCAGGAAATGTATCTTATTTCATCAGAAATCAATCAGATGCTGGATGCTATGGACCAGAGTATTCAAGACATCTATCGCTTGCAGTTAGCTCAGAAAGATGCCAATATGCGAGCCTTACAAGCCCAGATTAACCCCCATTTTCTCTACAATACCTTGGAATTTTTCCGTATGTATGCAGTCAGCAAGCAGATGGATGAGCTAGGGGATATGATTTATGAATTTTCAAGCTTGCTTCGCAGTAGTGTGACACAGGCAAAAATGACAACGGTGGCAGAAGAACTTTCATTTTGCGAAAAACATAGCTACATTTGTCAAATCCGCTATCCCCGTTCCATTGCCTATGCCTATCAAATGGATCCTGGGTGCGAAAGGGTTGAAATTCCTCGTTTTGTAATCCAGCCTCTGGTAGAAAATTATTTTGTCCATGGAGTAGACCTCAAACGAAAAGACAATGCGCTTAGTGTCAAAGCTCTCAAGCATGGACAGGATATGGAAATTCTCATCAGAGATAATGGTAAGGGAATGAACGCAGAAACTCTGGAAGCCTACAAACACCTCTTGGCAAGTCGAGAACTGTCGCAAGAAAATCGGTCACAATCAATCGGATTACGAAACGTTCACGAGCGGTTACTTCTCTATTTTGGAGACCGTTACCAGATAGAATTAGATTCTAAAGAAGGGGAAGGGGTGACATATTCAATCTTATTTGAAGGTGTCTTCCCCCGAGGAGATGAGCATGATGCATAAGATGTTAGTAGTTGATGACGAATATATGATTTTGGAAGGGATGAAGCATCTTCTCCCTTATCATGAATACAATGTCGAGATTGTTTATACGGCAGAGAATGCCGAAGAAGCGCTGGATTATTTTTCACAGCATACTGTGGACCTTGTCCTAACCGATGTCAGCATGCCAGATATGACAGGCCTAGAAATGGTTCGACGAATGAAAGAACAATCGCCTGATACCCATATTATCATCATGTCTGGTTTTCAAGAATTCGAATATGCCCGTAAAGCTATCTCCCTAGGGGCAATGGATTATCTCCTTAAGCCCATCAATAAACAAGAACTGGCTAAGCTGCTCCAACAGCTACCAACCTTGAAGAAAGAGACAGATAGGGAATACACCAAGGGCTTCTTGGCAGGAACCCTGACAGCGAGTGAGTTCTTAAGTCACTCCCAGAAAACATGGTTTGCCGCTAGAGAGACTCCAAACCCAATGGGCTACTGTCGTGAAAAAAATATTTTACATCAAGTCTACTATTTTCAGTTGACAGAAAGTCGACCAGAGGGTAGTCTATATACAGAAGAAGTTACCCCGACGATGACCATACGGCAGTTGATTGACAAGGTAGAGAGGCGCTTATTTTATAAGCAACTATCAGAAGATCTAACGGCTACTACCACTGAACTCTATAAAGATATGGAACCGCTTCTACGTGCAGGAAGATTGGCAAAAATCGTTGATGTTTTACCACATTTGGCTGATAAATTACGGGAAACCACTCCGGCAGTCTACCTAACAAAACAATTTTTTAATCAGATGATGTCGGATGTGTTTTACTATTTTAATGAAGAAGACCATCAGCGCTTGGAAGATTTCTATGTAAAGGTAGAAGCGAGTCGAGATTTACATCAACTAATGGAGTATTTTTGTCATTATCTGAAAAAAATTTCCGAGAGTTCCACTTACAGTCCACATATACAGGAAGTCGTTACGATTGTTCGTGAACGCTTTGCAGAGGAACTGTCTTTGAAAGATATGAGTGCTCATCTCTACCTAAATACGGTTTACCTAGGTCAACTTATCAAAAAAGAGACCGGGCATACTTTTGCAGAATTGCTCAATCATCAGCGAATCAAGGTAGCGCAACAGCTTCTCTTGAACAGTCAGTTGGGAATCGAAGAAATTTGTTTTCAAGTTGGATATACAAATGTCGGTTACTTCTATAAGATTTTTAAACGCATTTGTGGGGAATCTCCCAAAAATTACCGACAGAAAATCGGTCAATTACAGACAGAATGAGATGGAGGCGAGATGAGCAAAAGGGAAGAATTGCAGCACCTATTTCCAAAAGGAAGGCTTGTATTTGAAAAGACAGAAAACGGAGCAAGTATCCAGTTGCCTCTGGCTAATCAAACCTGGTTTTCCGTCGATCGCAAGGATTTGACAGATCGAGAAATCGAACTGATTGACTTGCTGATGAATGACTCGAGCGCAGAACAAGGTCATCCTTGGGGACGCTATTTCCAAGGGGGAGGTCCTCTTCCACAAACCTTGGAAAAACTACAGGTTATTCATGCTCATGTAGGCCACGTATCCGATGAAGATGGAAAGGTAGCCTGGCTTGATATGATGGCCAAACTCCTCCCCAATCTCCAAGGCTACTATACAGGCAATGGACAAGATTACCTGTTCATTCTACATCAGGCACCTCTTTTTGACGTCAAAGAAATACTGCGTGACACCCTTGCTACCATGGAGTTCGATTTTGGTCTGAGAATTACATTGTTTTTAGGGCAAATCTGGCCAGCCAAATTGGTACACTCTTGGCCGCAATTAATCGAAGCTGAACAATCCCTTTTTCACCATTGGCGAAGCAGCCACCATCAATCACGGTTGCTTACCTTCGGTCAGCTCTATCTTTGGGCAGGTCAACTCCACCCCGTTTTGAGAGAAGGACTTGCTAGTTTGATTGCCCACCAGCAGCTAGAAAAGGAAATTGTAGCTCTTTGGCAAGAAGGTGCGGTCATAACCAAGGCAGCCCAGTCTCTCTATATCCATCGAAATACGCTACAGTATCGCTTGGACAAATGGTTTGATTGGACGGGATTACAGCTCAAGGAATTGACGGATTTGGCAGTTTGCTACATGGTTATCATGGATTTAAGTATCTAATAGGAGCTAATGATGAGAAAAGCGTTGTAGCCTTTGAGAATGCCACCCATCGCTTCGTCCCTTTTCTACTGAAAATCCCAAAGGGCTCATTGAATTTTTGGAAAGTAAACTATTTCAGTAACACAGTCTTTTGTGCAACTTGTACAAAAGATTGTGTTCTTTTTGTTCACCTTGACCTAGAAAAATAAAGCGTTTTCATTTACAATAAAACTATCAAAGAAAGCGAGGATTGAACATGGTTCAATTGAATTTAAAAAATATCTATAAAAAATATCCAAACAGCGAGCACTACTCTGTTGAAGACTTTAACTTGGACATCAAGGACAAGGAGTTTATCGTATTTGTAGGTCCTTCAGGATGTGGTAAATCAACAACTCTTCGTATGATTGCTGGTTTGGAAGATATCACAGAAGGGGAAGCATACATCGACGGCGTTCTCATGAATGATGTGGCTCCAAAAGACCGCGACATTGCCATGGTATTCCAGAACTATGCCCTCTACCCACACATGACTGTATTTGACAACATGGCCTTTGGTTTGAAATTGCGTAAATACAGCAAGGATGAAATCAAAAAACGTGTAGAAGAAGCTGCTCAAATTCTTGGTTTGACAGAATTCTTAGAACGTAAACCAGCTGACCTTTCAGGTGGACAACGCCAACGTGTTGCCATGGGTCGTGCCATCGTTCGTGATGCAAAAGTATTCTTGATGGATGAACCTTTGTCAAACTTGGATGCAAAACTGCGTGTATCCATGCGTACAGAGATTGCTAAAATCCACCGCCGTATCGGTGCGACAACCATCTATGTAACCCACGACCAAACAGAAGCTATGACCTTGGCAGACCGTATCGTTATCATGTCTGCAACTAAAAACCCAGCAGGCACAGGTACAATCGGTCGTATCGAGCAAATCGGTAGCCCAGAAGAGCTCTACAACCGCCCTGTTAACAAGTTTGTTGCTAGCTTCATCGGTAGCCCAGCTATGAACTTCTTCACAGTTACGCTTCAAGATGGCGTTCTTGTTGGAGATGGTTTCAAGGTGGAGCTTCCAGAAGGACGTCGCAAACACTTGGAAGAAAAAGGCTATAATGGCAAATCATTTACCCTCGGTATCCGTCCAGAAGACATCAAGGCTTCTCAGTTGGAATTGGACACTTATCCATCTTCCATCGTAGAAGCAGAAGTGGTTGTATCGGAGCTTCTCGGTGCAGAAACCATGCTCTACTCTAAAGTAGGTAGCACAGAGTTTGTATCTCGCGTTGATGCACGCGACTACCACAACCCAGGAGACAAAGTTCGCTTGACCTTCAACCTCAACAAAGCTCATTTCTTTGATGATGAAACAAGCAAGGCGATTGTCTAACCTTTCTAAAATCGTTCATAAAACACCTGACCGCTAGATGAAAATCTGGCGGTTTTTTGGGGTTAAGAACGCATAAATACTTGTTATTTTTATTAAAGAGGCTGGGCAAAAAGCCCAGTTCCACTTCTCAGAGTTCGTGTCAACATCTCAGCGCAGTGGTTGATTGGCAGATTTGTTCGTGTTTTACACTCCAAATCTGACCTAATCAACTGTGCGGGGGTGGGAAAACGAACTCTTCTATGGATGGTCGAGTTCTGTCCCACTCCCAACACTTACAGGAGGTTCCTATGAAGACACTACTGAAAAAAATTCGTTTGGCAGCTCTTTCTATCCTTCTTTACAATCTCATTTTAATCCTCTCCATTTGGCTAGGAAAGGTATCTTCCAAGGAAGAATTTATGATTGCAGTTGCAGGGAATGCAGTCATGATGGGCCTATCTTTCGTGCATTTGCACAACCAAGTATCAGATGAATTTCATGGAAAAGTAGAAGAACCGTCGGCTTAAATTGACGGTTCTTGGTCTTTATAGACTTCATAAAAATCAACCTTGAGGCGAATAAAAGCTTCCATATCATGCAGGAGTTGAAAGAGGGTAGCACGGGTTTCAAATTCTTCCCTTGTTTGTGGCAGAGGTCGCTCGCGGAAGGTGGCATGGAATAGTTCGATGTCTAGGAGCAGTTCCTTGGCGGAGTTGTCTCGGCTCAGTTGCTGGGCTGCTCGCTCGAAGAGGCTGGACAGGATGACATTTTCTCTGCCTTCCAGTAAACACTTGTTGATATTTCCTGCCATGGTTCGCAAGATTTTGTTTTGTGCTGCCCGCATTTCAAAGTAATGGACCTGGTAGTTGGTCTGCTGGAAGAGCTGGTTGTGGCGGTCTAGGTAGACGACCTTCAGGGCCTCATCCAAGGTCTTATCCAGCTGCGTAATCAATTCTGCCTCGTTTCGTCCGTCGCCGTTGAGCAGAAAGGCTTCAAAGCGGAGGAGAATCTGCTTGAGTAGGTCTTCGACTTGGTCATGGTAGGCCTGGATTTTCTTTTCTTGCGAGGGCATATAGAGGTTGAACAAGAGTGCCAGTCCTGCCCCAATCAGAAAAAGCGTCAGCTCATTTCCCAAAAAAATCAGCGAAATATCTTGCTCTAGCAAGAGATGGGTGACGAGGACGGTCGATGGGGCGATGCCAGCCTCCCAGTTGAAACGGTAGGCCAGAGGGACGTAGAGTGCTAGGTAGATGCCCAGGGTCCAGATGCCAAAGCCAAAGAGGGCGAAGGTCAGGACTGCTATGGTCAGGGCCAGGAGGGTGGAAAAGAGGCGGTTGCGGGCCATTTTGAAGCTGGACTTGCGGGTGTCGAGGACGCTGAGAATGGCGATGATGCCTGCCGCTGTCGTATAAGACAGGCCCAGTACGGTCGCTAGGTAAATAGCCAGAACGGTGGCAAATATCAGTTTGATGGTGCGGAGGGAGAGGGACATGAGGGCTCCTTTGGTTTTAGTCTATTTCTATTGTATCATAAAATAAAAACCTCCTAAGGATAGGAGGGAATTACTTATGCAAATAGAGCTAGAATACCGACTACTAGGTAGCAGACTAGTTTGTAGCTTTCGTTGATGAGGATGAGGTTGATAGGACGTTGCTCAAAGACGTAGTTTTTCAATGAAGCAAGGACCGCAATTACGCCCATGCCACCAGCTGCATGAAGTGGTGAAACACCGAGGGTCTTGATGAAGAAAATAACCACAACAGCAGTCAGTACTTCAATGACAAGGGAAATCACCATTTCCTTCTGTCCATTTTTGCCAGCCTGACGATCTGCTTCTACCTTAGCCATGTCAATGCCTGAAGCCTTGATCCAAGCATCGCGGAAAATCAAACCATACCACAAACCACCAATAGCAAAGGCAATCAGCCCCGCCACAATTCCAAAAATAAGTGTCATAAAATCTCCTTTTTCGATTCCGTTTGTACGGACAAATAGTAGATGTTAGAATATCATAGGCTTTACTATTTGTCAAAAGTTAGATTGAAACGGGGTGAAAATGAGGATTGACAAATTAAGGTGTTATGCTATACTAAAATAAAATAGATTTTATTTGTAGATAATAACCAATATTTTATGAGGAGATGATTATTATGGATCAATGGATGCGAGATTTTGAAGAGCGGCAGAGACATGATGAATTGAAGCAAAAAAATGGATGCTCAAACCTCTGCTATGAACTCTCAAGCAATAGCACTTCAAAAACAAAATAACATTTTGCAAAAAGAGCATGAGCGTCAAATTGAAAAAGAGTTTAAGGATAGAATTTTTCAATTACGATTGCACTTAGCACAGGTTACGGATGAGAGTCAACGATTTGTCATCCAGCAAATGCTTAGCGAAGCTGAGGAAGATTATGAGAATTATCAAAGAGAGCAAGCTGAGAAACGTTTGGCAGACGCAAAAAGACGAAAGATATGGCTAATCATTTCAAGTGTTGTGGCTGTGTTAGGAATGGCTGGCTTATATTTTGTATACCAAGATATTTCTCAAGTTACAGTTCCTGAATTATATGGTATTGAGCTATCTGAAGCTAAGGATTTACTGTATGAAGAGGGGTTAAAAGTTGGTACAATAACAGAAGTTGGTGGACAGTCAGTTCAGCCTGGGATGGTTAGTGTATCTTCTCCAAGTAGTGGGAAGAAGGTAAAGCGGGGAAGTGCGGTTAACTTAATTATTGCTAAAAATGTAGATGCAAAGGATACTACCGTAGTTGAGGATAGTTCAACTAGTGAGGTAGCCACTAGTAAGACTGCTGGAAGTTCGCAAGCTTCTAGCCAGTCTCAGGTAGGTAGCGCCGTTCAATTGTTTACTGTGGATATTAAAAAACAAGGACTGGTTATTCGTCAGGAACCTAGTTTATCTGGAGAAGTTGTGACCAATATAGAACCTGGAACGTACACGATAGTTGAGACGACTCAAAAGGAAGGACATAGTTGGGGCAGATTAAAGTCAGGACAGGGTTGGATTTCGTTGACAGATTTGCATAATCCTGTACCGCAGGTTGATACCAAAAACTTAACGACAGATCAGGTAAAAGCTTGGGTTATGGATGATTTATTTAGCCGTAGCGTCATGATTGAAAAGTATCGAAAAGACCAGGTTGTCATAAGTGTTCGTATGGCTGAGGATGGTTTAGTTTATGCAGATGTAACTGTACCATCAGACCCTAATTTTGAGCCACGAAATTGGAGTTATCGGATCAATAGTCGTGGGGAGTTGGAAGCTAGTGAGTATGATACAGATCCGGAACAAGGGGGTGTCAACTGGTATGTTGCCCAACATTATTATCTGGAAAACAGTGTGAACTAAGAAAGCTGAGAAATTCTCGGCTTTTTCCTTTTCAAAAATATGCTATAATAAAACCATGGAACAGAATGATATCGTATATGGCGTACATGCTGTGGTGGAGAGTTTGGAGGCTAACACCGGCAACAAGCTCTACATCCAGGATGATTTGCGCGGAAAAAATGTTGAAAAAATCAAGGCCCTGGCGGCAGAGAAGAAGGTGTCGATTTCTTGGACGCCCAAGAAGACCCTGTCTGACATGACAGAAGGTGCCGTTCACCAAGGCTTTGTCCTGCGGGTCTCTGAGTTCGCCTATGCGGACCTGTCGGTGATTCTGGAAAAAGCAGAGCAGGAAGACAATCCCCTCATTCTCATCTTGGACGGTCTGACAGACCCCCACAACTTCGGCTCGATTTTGCGGACCGCAGATGCCACTCAGGTAGCTGGCATCATCATTCCCAAGCACCGAGCAGTTGGCGTGACGCCCGTTGTGGCAAAGACCTCAACAGGTGCGGTGGCCCATGTCCCAATCGCCCGAGTGACCAATCTTAGCCAAACTCTCGATAAGCTCAAGGAGGCTGGTTTCTGGGTATTTGGCACGGATATGAACGGAACTCCAAGCCACAAGTGGAATACAGCTGGCAAACTAGCTCTTATTATTGGCAACGAAGGCAAGGGCATCTCCAGCAATATCAAAAAGCAGGTGGATGAGATGATTACCATTCCTATGAAGGGCCATGTCCAATCTCTCAACGCCAGCGTAGCAGCAGCTGTGCTGATGTACGAAGTATTTCGGAAGAAAATCTAAATGAAAGAAAAAGTTCTCATTGTAGATGGCTACAACATGATTGCCTTTTGGCAGGCCACCAAGCAAGATTTTAAAAAGGGAGACTTGGATGCGGCCAGAACGACCTTGCTTCGCACCTTGTCTCACTACGCAGCCTTTGAACAGATTGAGGTGATTTGTGTCTTTGATGCCCACCATGTGCCAGGTCTTCGCCAGCAGTATGACGAATTCAAGGTATCGGTCATTTTTACAGAGGAGGAAGAGACGGCAGATAGTTATATCGAACGACTCAGTGCCCAGCTCAATAGTGACCGTCGCAAGCAGGTTTCCGTCGCAACCAGCGACCTCAACGAACAATGGGTGGTCTTTTCACAAGGGGCCTTACGGGTTTCGGCGCGTGAGTTAGAGGAGAGAACCAAGGTCATCAAAAAGGACTTGGACAAGTTTGTGGACCAGGTAGAACTCTACACCCCACGGCTCAATCCCTGGTCAGATGGGAATTTTCAAGCCTTAAAAGAAATGATGGAGGAAATGAAAGAGTGACATTTACAATCGTAACCGATTCGACATCGGATTTGCCAATCAGCTGGGTCCAAGAAAACGATGTGACCGTGCTTGGTTTGACCATTAACCTAGACGGCGCAACCTATGAAACAGTCGGTGAAAACCGCTTGACCTCTGCAGATTTACTGGAGAAAATGGCTTCTGGCAGCCAACCCACGACCAGTCAGGTCAATGTTGGTCAGTTTGAAGAAGTTTTTGAAGCGGCAGCCAAGGAAGATCATGAGGTGCTTTATCTCGCTTTCTCAGCAGCTCTTTCAGGGACCTACCAGAGTGCAGTTATTGCACGAGATATGGTTATGGACCAATATCCAGAAGCAGTCATCACCATCGTTGATACAAAGGCAGCGACCATTGGAGAAGGCTACTTAGTCATGAAAGCCGTTGAGGCACGTGCTGCAGGTAAGACTCTGGCAGAAACCAAGGCAATCGTAGAAGATTTGGTGCCGCGCTTACGAACCTACCTCTTGGTCGAGGACCTTAATCATTTGGTGCGAGGTGGACGCTTGTCTAAAGCGGCAGCCCTCATTGGTGGATTGGTCAATATCAAACCTCTCCTTGCACTCAATGCGGAAGGGAAGTTAGAAGCCATTGCCAAAATCCGTGGTCGTAAAAAAGGAATTAAGGAAATGCTGAACTTGACCTTGGACAACTTGGATCATTCTACGGTCATGGTGGCCTATACAGGTGATATTGAGGCGGCAGAGGGCGTCAAATCTAGTTTATTGGAAGACGACCGTATTTCTGATGTTCTATTGACAGAATTAGGGCCTGTGATTGCCACTCATACAGGGACAGGAGTCTTAGCTATTTTATCAATTGGTACAGCAATGAGAGCCTAGATTCTAAGGGATATTTCTTGTAAAGATGTGTCCCTTTTTGTGTGATGACGACTTATGTAGAATAGGGTAATCAAAAGGAGGTACGATAATGCTCATTGTCAAGTTGTTCCAACCAGAAGCCTTGGATGGCTGAAACTGGTGTTTTACAGGTCCTCTGGTCTATACGGTGGATGAATTGGTCTTGGAAGAATTTGATAAAACCTTTCCTTATAAGGAGAAGCTGGTCTTGCCTGGACAACTAGGGCAGTAAGAAATTTAAAATGGATAAGGCTTTCATTCTCAGCAGCTCTGCTATCTTTCAAAAAATAAAAAAAGTAAAGTAAAATAGCTTGACGGACACTAGTAGATTTGATAAAATGGTAGATGGTATTGTTTACCCCATTTGAAAGGCCCCGGAACCTTCCAAATACCCGCGGACCGGAACATCCGCCCAGTAAACAAAAACGATTCGTATAGGAGAAATCATGAACAAAACAACATTTATGGCTAAACCAGGCCAAGTTGAACGTAAATGGTATGTAGTAGACGCTACTGATGTACCTCTTGGACGCCTTTCAGCAGTAGTTGCTAGCGTTCTTCGTGGTAAAAACAAACCAACTTTCACACCTCACACTGATACTGGTGACTTCGTTATCGTAATCAACGCTGAGAAAGTGAAATTGACTGGTAAAAAAGCAACTGATAAGATCTACTACACTCACTCAAACCACCCAGGTGGCTTGAAATCAATCTCAGCTGGTGAATTGCGTTCTAAAAACGCTGTTCGTTTGATTGAGAAATCAGTTAAAGGTATGCTTCCACACAACACACTTGGTCGTGCACAAGGCATGAAGTTGAAAGTGTTTGTAGGTGCTGAGCACACTCACGCTGCACAACAACCAGAAGTACTTGATATTTCAGGTCTTATCTAAGGGAAAGGACGTAATCTAAATGGCACAAGCACAATACACAGGTACTGGTCGTCGTAAAAACGCGGTTGCACGCGTACGTTTGGTCCCAGGTACTGGTAAAATCACAGTAAACAAAAAAGATGTAGAAGAGTACATCCCACATGCTGACCTTCGTTTGGTTATCAACCAACCATTCGCAGTAACTTCAACACAAGGTTCATACGACGTTTTCGTTAACGTGAACGGTGGTGGTTACGGTGGTCAATCAGGTGCGATCCGTCACGGTATCGCGCGTGCATTGCTTCAAGTAGACCCAGACTTCCGCGATTCATTGAAACGCGCAGGTCTTCTTACACGTGACGCTCGTATGGTTGAACGTAAGAAACCAGGTCTTAAGAAAGCACGTAAAGCAAGCCAGTTTAGTAAACGTTAATATACCGCAATATATCAACGTTTCAAAGCACTCAAGAGTCGCTTTTTTATAATTAGGTAGTTTTTATAGTTACAACGGATTTTGATTGATGTCATAATCGGTTCAGAGTCAAATCCATACCAATTGGAAATCAAAAGGGTTCAGGAACCTTTGAAGGTTGAAAATGAAGCAAACATAGCTACCTTCTTAAATGGTTCCGTCAGTAGGGAGTTGTTCATGAAACACTTTCACTATTTCTATCAATATTCCACTTAACATTTTCGCTTGTTTTTGATATACTTTAGAAAATAGGTGTTTTCAAGGGGTGATACCATGGAACTAAAAGATATTATGCATATTTTGGAAGATATGAAGGTTGGGGTTTTTGCTACTTTGGATGAGTATGGAAATCCACATGCTCGTCATGCTCATATCACTGCAGCAAACGAAGAAGGGATTTTCTTTATGACAAGCCCAGAAACGCATTTCTATGATCAATTGATGGGGGATCAAAGAGTTGCGATGACGGCTATTTCTGAGGAAGGGTACCTTATCCAGGTAGTGCGTGTGTGTAGAAGGGGCTGCTAGACCTGTGGAGAACGACTATCTAAAGACAGTTTTTGCGGATAATCCTTATTATCAACATATCTATAAAGATGAGTCTAGTGATACAATGCAAGTATTTCAGATTTATGCTGGTCATGGCTTCTATCATAGCTTGACTCAAGGTCATAAGTATATCTTTTCTATTGGTCAAGGTGAGAATTCAGAGGTTCGTGCACTTTGAAAACTAGTTGAAAACATTTGGTAAGACAAGTATATTTCAAATAATTATGATACAATACTTTTTATAAATGTTTTAGGAGTGTTTGGATAAATGAGAGAAGATATTCAGATCAATGAGCGAGCCCTTATTTTGTCAGATCAATTGGTGGAGGTATTGGAATCCATTCACGACCCCGAGATTGAGTTGGATATATACAATTTAGGACTTGTCTATGAAATTCATCTAGATGAAACCGGGTTTTGTAAAGTAGTTATGACCTTTACTGATGCAGGTTGCTCATGTGCAGATACGATGCCTGGAGAGTTAGTAGCAGCTTTGAAGACTATTGACGGAATAGAAGATGCTCAGGTCGAGATTGTTTGGTCTCCTGCTTGGAAAATGACAAGAATTAGTCGCTTAGGTCGAATTACTCTGGGGATAAGCCCTAAATAAAAGAGTTGCAGTTTTATTTTACTGCAGCTCTTTTTTAAACGTGTCATCGTATTGTCTGTCTAATTCTTCCATCGTTTCATAAATGGGTTTGGGAATCATAAGGACTTGAGGATCCAGATCGACCATACCATAGCTTGGATCAATGCATTCTTCCCAGTATTCTAAATGTTTTTTGTCGATGTAGGATTCTGAATCTTCGACTTCAATCCCCCCTTCGGCTTGGACAGAGTACCAATAGAGGTATTCGCGTCCGTCCAATACCTCACGGAAGATGGTTTCGACATACATTTTCTCTCCTTCAAGAGTGAGAAGGGTGTCTTCCATGTGCTCGTTGAGAAAGGCCATCCATTCATCTACTTGAACGGTTTTGCCTTCTTTAACACGAAAGCGGGAGAGTTCGACGTTTAGTTTCATTTTTTCTCCTTTTGGAAAACCCTACCGCGAGGACAGGGTCGTTGAGTTCCTTATTTTTTCCCCGTACGTTCTGGTCTCCAGAAGTCGGTAACGGCTCCTTTAGAGGCAGAGGATACAGTGTGGGCGTATTTTCCGAGAACGCCACGAGAGTAGAGTGGTGGAATAACAGTTGTTTTCTTGCGTTCTTCGATTTCTTGGTCAGAAACGTGCATGGTGATTTCTTTGGTATCTTGATCAACCGTCACCAAATCACCAGTACGGAGGTAGGCAATTGGCCCACCATCCTGAGCTTCAGGTGCGATGTGTCCCACAACCAGTCCATAGGTACCACCAGAGAAACGACCGTCTGTTAGAAGGGCTACCTTGTCACCTTGGCCTTTTCCGACAATCATAGAAGAAAGGGACAGCATTTCAGGCATACCAGGACCGCCTTTTGGTCCAACATAGCGGACAACGACTACATCGCCATCTACGATTTCGTCAGTCAAGACTGCTTCGATAGCTTCTTCTTCAGAATCAAAGACCTTGGCTGGACCTGTATGGTTGCGGACTTTCACACCAGAAACCTTGGCAACGGCACCTTCAGGAGCAAGGTTACCTTTCAAGATAATCAGAGGTCCATCCGCTCGTTTTGGATTTTCAAGTGGCATGATGACATCTTGACCTGGAGTCAAGTCTGCAAAATTCTTTAGGTTTTCAGCAACGGTTTTACCTGTACATGTGATGCGGTCGCCATGAAGGAAGCCGTTTTTGAGCAAGTATTTCATAACCGCAGGGACACCGCCGACATTATAGAGGTCTTGGAAAACATATTTACCAGATGGTTTTAAGTCGGCCAAATGAGGCACACGCTCTTGGAAATCGTTGAAATCTTCCAAGGTCAAATCAACGTTGGCAGCATGGGCAATGGCCAGCAAGTGCAGAGTAGCGTTGGTTGAGCCGCCCAGAGCCATTGTGACTGTAATGGCATCTTCAAAGGCTTCACGCGTCATAATGTCAGATGGTTTGATGCCAAGTTCTAGCATGCGTACAACAGCACGACCAGCTTCTTCAATATCAGCCTTCTTCTCAGGAGATTCAGCAGGGTGAGAAGAAGAGCCAGGAATAGACATGCCCATTACCTCAATGGCAGTAGCCATGGTATTGGCAGTGTACATACCACCGCAACCACCAGGTCCAGGGCAAGCATTACACTCGATTTGACGAACCTCTTCAGCAGTCAAGTCACCGTTGTTCCATTTTCCGATTCCTTCGAAGACAGAAACCAAGTCAATATCTTTGCCATTGAGGTTTCCTGGTGCGATGGTTCCACCGTAGGCAAATACGGCAGGAATGTCCATATTGGCGATGGCAATCATGGAACCAGGCATGTTTTTATCACAGCCACCGATTGCGACAAAGGCATCCACGTTGTGCCCTCCCATGGCTGCCTCAATAGAATCTGCAATGATATCACGTGAAGTCAAGGAGAAACGCATGCCAGGAGTTCCCATAGCGATTCCGTCTGCAACGGTGATGGTACCGTATTGGACAGGCCAGGCACCTGCTTCCTTGACACCTTCTTTGGCTAATTTTCCAAAGTCATGAAGGTGGATGTTACAGGGTGTGTTTTCAGCCCATGTCGAAATAACCCCAACAATAGGCTTTTCAAAGCTATCATCGGTCATACCTGTGGCACGCAACATAGCACGGTTGGGCGATTTGACCATCGAATCGTAAACAGAGCTACGATGTCGAAAGTCTTTAAGTTTGTTTGTATCGGTCATAATTTTCTTCTCCCTATCTTATTTTACCCATTATATCATAGATATGAAAGAAACGATAAAAGATTTGATAAACAATTGGAAATTTCCGAATTTTTCAACAATTTATTCTACAGTAAAAGGCACCTAAGAATGTTAAGTGCCCTTATAATTTATTTGTAGATTAAGAGGTCGTTTTTCGATGATTATTTGCGGATGGATTGATGAAAAGACCGACTAACGATAGAACTAGGAAGGCTGCGCCGATGTACCAATAAGGTTGATCTAAGGTAGTTGAACGTCCAGATAGGTTGATAATGCCTCGGAGAAGACAACCAGCTGTAATAGTTGCAACGCCAGAATTCCACAAATTATAAGAGAGACGTGAAAGAGTAGGTATAAGTTGCAGCAAACCGAGTAGCACAGCTCCGCCTATTAATGGTACACAGAACATATAATGCATAAAGACAGAGACTTCGCCATAGCTGAGACTTTCATAGATTCGACTGAAAATAAACAGGAAAGCTGTTATTGCTAAGTAGGAGATAAACGTTCTTGAAACTCTTGTAGTTGAATTAGTAACCGATGTAGACAATGTCACTCACCGCCCTTTCTGAGATAGTATTTCCATTTGTTGTTGGGTTGTTAATAACTTGACCGTTAAAATAAAGAGTGGATGAACCACCGCCATCAAGGTTGTAGGCAGTTTGAGCACCATATTGTTTCATAACTTCGGCCAATTGATATAGAGAGAGTCCTTGGCTTTCAGACGTACGTCCGTCTGCTACGACGATGATATAATGATTTTCATCGATAATCCCGATAGCAGAACGAGGGTTGGATGACATTGCACGTCCGACTTCTGTTGATGTATCAACGACAATTTCGCCGTTTTCGACCAATGATGGACCAAATGCTAAGAGGTTGACAACGCCCTTGTCAATCAATTCTTGGGCGGTAATCTCATTTTCATAAATGACCTCAAATGAGCCGTCTGCGTAGATGGCCAAGTCGCCATAAGCTGCATTGTCCCGAACGGTGTCTCGATACAGAACCCCATTCTTAATAACATAACCAGTTGAATTGGCTCCATAGTAGTCACCATTAACCGCTAGAATGGCATTGTTTGCTGCCGCAGTTTCAGAAGTTTTAGCTGTTACGTTCGTGCCATAGGTATTTTGGGCTAGAGCTGTCTTTAAATACTCTGGAGAGCTGACTTGAATATCTGCGACGTAAACAGTTGTGTTGTTGGTAGTGATGGTCTCTAAGTTGATTTGGATATTGTCATCAGTGTAACTAGTATCCGTTGTAGAGACATTCGTTGCTGTTGTGGCAGTAGTGGAAGACGAAGCTGTAGTTGTATTCTGCTCGCTCGTAGAAGTAGCATTACTTGCAGCAACCGTTGTGATAGCCTCGGAAAGCACGAAGGTTTTTAACATGGAGTAAGTAAAACCTCCTGTCAAAAGCATTCCGAAGATGGATGCGTAGGCAAAGGGTTTTTTAAGCAATTTCATGGGAAAATGATTTCCTTTCTTTAAAGATGATATTTTTCTGAATGAACCAAGAGGCTAGGAAAAGGAAGATACCAACTGCAAGTTTGACAATGTAGAGGTTGAGTCCTAGAATTTGGTGGAAGAGATATAGGAGGGCTGTATCGCAAAGGAAGAGGACAAGGGCTAGTGTAAAGTAGCCTACGCCTGTTCGTGCGATGCTCTCTTCATTGTTAAAGACTAATTTCTTATTAAGTGCAAAATTACAGGTAGCGCTACAAATGCGAGCAATCGTGTTTGCGACCAATAAGCGTAGAGCAGTTGGTAAGCTAGTGAGTAGCAATAAGGCAAGTGCATATATTCCGTAGTCAACTAGAAATCCACCAAAAGATGCCAGGGCAAATTTGAAGAGATTCTTGTAAATGAGCAGTCCATCTTTTATGGGACGAAAATGCGAACTGGCATTATCATCGATATAAATAGTTTGAATTGGAACTTCCGTAATTTTATAGCGTTGACTTGCCTGAGTTAACATGTTCATCTTGTACTCGTAGTGGTCGCCTTCAATATCTAACATGAATGGAATTAAGTCAGTATGGAATCCACGCAAGCCTGTTTGGGTATCGGACACATTGACACCAGTTTGCAATCTAAACAATACTCTGGTTAGTTTGTTACCAAATCGGCTACGGAGCGGGATGTCTTTAGTAAATTGACGAACACCAAGGATGAGGCGGCTTGGTAGATTCATGGCTGCGCGTGCGACACGGTCTATATCATTCACAGCGTGTTGACCATCTGCATCAGCGGTAACAGCGACACCAGGCTTTCTCAAATCTTGGATGAAACTAAAGGCTGTTCGTAAGGCTTGGCCTTTTCCTTTATTGACATCATGGTGGAGAACAATGGCATAGGTTTTGGCGATTTCAAGAATATTTTTGGATGCGCCAGTACTACCATCATCCACAACGATGACCTGACAATTTAGCCTGTTTTTCATTATTTTTAATAGTTGGATTAATTTTTCATCTGGCTGGTAAGCCGGTATCACTACATAATACATATCCTAAACCTCATTTAATTTTTTTAGTGGAACTACTATACTGATGTTTTCTGAAAGCAAGCTGAAACCAAGCCAGTCAAGGGATTTGCTTAAGTTTTGCTTAAGAAATGTTAGGAAATAGTTAAGAAAACGAACAAATGTAGGAATTTTCAGAAAATTTCTTGACATTCTACTTCCTTGTGATATTATAGTAGATAACAAATTTGCAGAGAGGAGGAATATTCGTGCAAGAAATTCAACTAGACCAACCACGTTCGGGGTCCTATCTCATTTTGGACACTCTGCATCAGCTAGGAGTAGACCTTGTTTTTGGTTATCCTGGTGGGGCAGTTTTGCCTCTATATGATGCTATCTATCAATATGAGGGAATCCAGCATATTTTGGCTCGTCATGAACAAGGAGCGGTCCACGAGGCCGAAGGATACGCTAAATCATCAGGAAAGGTGGGCGTAGCCATTGTAACCTCTGGACCAGGTGCTACCAATGCCATTACTGGGATTGCGGACGCAATGGGTGATAGTGTTCCTCTTTTAGTTTTTACTGGTCAAGTCGCAACACGTGGTATCGGTAAAGATGCTTTTCAGGAAGCAGATGTCTTGGGGATGACAATGCCGATTACCAAGTACAATTACCAAATTCGGGATACGGCAGATATTCCTAGAGTCATCACAGAAGCACTCCATATTGCGACAACAGGGAGACCAGGTCCCGTTGTTATTGATGTTCCAAAAGATATCCAAGAAAGAGTTGTTGATTTTTATCATGACCCAACTCTACACCTACCAAGTTATCAGCCAACGATTGAACCAAATGGTTTGCAGGTTAAGAAAATTTTGAAACAGCTTAGCCAAGCTCAAAAACCAGTTATATTGGCTGGTGGTGGTGTCAATTATGCAGATGCCAATAAAGAATTAGTTGCCTTTGCAGAGCGCTACCGTATTCCAGTAGTTTCAACCCTCCTTGGATTAGGTGCAATGCCCATTGAGCATGAATTATCCTTGGCTATGGGTGGTATGCACGGTTCATACGCTGCCAATATGGCTATGGATCAGGCTGATTACATTATCAATATTGGAGCGCGATTCGATGACCGCCTAACAGGAAATCCAACAACCTATGCGCCAAATGCGACGGTAGCACATATTGATATTGATCCCGCAGAAATTGGTAAAGTTGTCAAAACGGCTATTCCGGTAGTGGGCGACGCTAAGGCAACCTTGAAAGCTCTGCTTGCTTTAGAAACAGTCGAAACAGGCTATGCTGATTGGACGGCACAAGTATTGGAAAACAAACGTCGGGCACCATTTTGGTATGATGAAGATGAAAAGGTTATTAAGCCACAGGCGGCAATTGAATTAATTGGTCAGTTGACGCAAGGGGATGCCATTGTCGTAACAGACGTTGGTCAGCATCAAATGTGGGCCGCTCAATTCTACCCCTACAGACATGCACGCCAACTTGTAACATCTGGTGGCATGGGAACCATGGGCTTTGGTATTCCTGCAGCTATCGGCGCCAAATTAGCCAATCCAGATAAAGAAGTAATCATCTTTGTTGGTGATGGCGGCTTCCAAATGACCAACCAAGAATTGGCTATTTTGAATGGCTATGGTGTACCGATTAAGGTTGTGTTGATCAATAACCACTCTCTTGGAATGGTTCGTCAATGGCAGGAATCCTTCTATGAAAAGCGTCGTAGCCAATCTGTCTTTGACGATGAACCGAATTTCCAATTGTTGGCAGAGGCCTACGGAATTAGTCATTATAGTTTTGACAATCCAGCGACTCTAAGTGAAGATATGAAAGTTATCTTAGAAGATAAACCAATGCTCATAGAGGTTCATATTTCTAATCGTGAACATGTTCAACCGATGGTGCCAGCAGGTAAGAGCAATGCAGAAATGTTGGGGGTGAAGTTCAATGCGTAGAATGTTAACAGCTAAATTGCGAAATTCATCTGGTGTTCTGAATCGTTTTACAGGTGTCCTATCTCGTCGCCAAATCAATATTGAGTCCATCTCCGTCGGCCCAACAGAAGTAGATGGCATCTCACGTGTGACGGTGATTGTAGACGTGGTCAGTCACGATGAGGTCGAACAAATCATCAAACAGCTAAACCGCTTGATTGATGTGGTCCGTGTCCGTGATTTGACGGACATTCCCCACTTAGAGCGTGAGGTGATTCTTGTTAAAATCTCAGCTCCGCCAACAAAACGAGCAGAAATTTTAGCGATTATCCAACCCTTTAGAGCAAATGTTGTCGATGTAGCACCTCACTCCATTACCATTCAAATGACAGGTGATGGAGATAAGATTGACGCCCTCCTGCGTGTGATTCAGCCTTATGGCATCAAGAATATCGCAAGAACGGGTGCGACTGGCTTTAGTAGAGACTAATCCTTTTCGATAATAAGACCTATCCTGCGTTGATTTGGCTTGATGGACGTTAGTTCTATCTTCGCCTACATCGCCTAGTCTAGCCTTCATTTTCTTTGAACATCCAAAACTACAAATAAAAATAGAAAAGAGAAAAAATTATGACAGTAACAATGCAATATGAAAAAGATGTAACAGTAGCAGCACTTGACGGTAAACGTATCGCCGTTATCGGTTATGGTTCACAAGGTCATGCCCATGCTCAAAACTTGCGTGATACAGGACACGATGTCATCATCGGTGTGCGTGCAGGTAAGTCATTTGACAAGGCAAAAGAAGATGGTTTTGAAACTTTTGAAGTAGCAGAAGCAGCAAAACAAGCAGATGTTATCATGATCTTGGCTCCAGACGAAATCCAAGCAGACCTTTACAATGAAGAAATCGCTCCAAACTTGGAAGCGGGCAATGCCCTTGGTTTTGCCCATGGTTTCAACGTTCATTTTGAATTTATCAAGGTACCAGCAGATGTGGATGTCTTCATGTGTGCACCAAAAGGTCCAGGTCACTTGGTCCGCCGTACCTTTGAAGAAGGTTTTGGAGTACCAGCCCTCTATGCTGTTTACCAAGATGCAACTGGCAATGCAAAACATATTGCGATGGACTGGGCAAAAGGTGTTGGTTCAGCCCGTGTTGGTCTTTTGGAAACAACTTTCAAAGAAGAGACAGAAGAAGATTTGTTTGGTGAGCAAGCTGTTCTCTGCGGTGGTTTGACAGCCCTTATGCAGGCAGGTTTTGAAGTCTTGACAGAAGCAGGTTATGCACCAGAATTGGCTTATTTCGAAGTTCTCCACGAGATGAAACTCATCGTTGACCTTGTCTACGAAGGTGGCTTTAAGAAAATGCGCCAATCTATCTCAAACACTGCTGAATTTGGTGACTATGTATCAGGTCCACGTGTGATTACAGACCAAGTCAAAGAAAACATGAAGGCAGTCCTTGCAGATATTCAATCTGGTAAATTTGCAAATGACTTTGTAAATGACTATAAAGCAGGCCGTCCACGTATGGAAGCTTATCGTAAAGAAGCAGAGAATCTTGAAATCGAAAAAGTAGGTGCAGAGCTCCGCAAAGCAATGCCATTTGTCGGACGCAATGATGACGACGCATTCAAAATCTATAATTAAACACTATCATGGTGGATAGGAGGATAGTCAGCTTTACTTTGAGTGATGGCAATACATTTAAGGTTTGAGTTGGCGGATGAGGGGATGTCATTCCCTTTTTTCCCTATCTCTGAAAATGAATAAAAGAGCTGGTTTTTTCCGGCTCTTTTGCCCATTTCATTCATGAATACATTAAAAAAATAAAAAAGTTCGGTTTTTATAAAATGACATAATAATAGTTTAAATACTAGGAATTTCTAGGGAATATTGATACAATAAATATAGAAAGAAATTAATGGAACTATGATTACAGCAAAAAATGTAGAACAAGCATACTCCGTTCTTAAGCGCGTGGTAGTACGTACCCCCTTGGATTATAGTCGATACTTGTCGGAAAAATATGGTGCAACTATTTATTTAAAAAGAGAAAATGAACAGCGTGTTCGCTCTTTTAAAATTCGAGGAGCCTATTATGCTATTTCACAATTGACAGATGATGAGAAGTCACGCGGAGTGGTCTGTGCTTCGGCCGGAAACCATGCTCAAGGTGTGGCCTACACCTGTCAGGAAATGCAAATTCCTGCTACGATTTTTATGCCCATTACAACTCCGCAACAAAAAATAGGGCAGGTTAAATTTTTCGGAGGAGATTATGTAGAGATTCGGCTCGTAGGTGATACCTTCGATGAGTCAGCCAAGGCAGCACAAGATTATACTCAGGAAAGTGGGAAAACATTTATAGACCCATTCGATGATGAAAATGTGCAGGCTGGTCAGGGAACAGTAGCCTATGAAATCTTGGAAGAAGCGGAAGAGCAAACCATTAGTTTTGACCAAATTTTAGTTCCCATAGGAGGAGGTGGTCTGGTTGCAGGCGTTTCGGCCTATCTGAAAGAACATGCACCTGAAATTAAGATTGTTGGTGTTGAAGCAAGTGGGGCACGGTCAATGAAAGCGGCTTTTGATAAAGGTCGTCCGGTTAAATTAGACCAAATTGATAAATTTGCTGACGGTATTGCGGTACAGAAAGTCGGTAAGTCGACCTACGAAGTGGCTCGGAAATACGTAGATCGCCTGATTGGTGTGGATGAAGGGTGGATTTCCGGGACTATTTTAGACCTCTATTCTAAGCTGGGTATTGTTGCTGAGCCAGCAGGAGCAGCAACGATTGCAGCTCTTGAGGTAGTCAAGGACCAAATCAAGGGGCAAACCATTTGTTGTATCATTTCTGGTGGTAATAACGACATCAACAGGATGCCGGAAATGGAGGAACGTGCGCTTATCTACGAGGGAATTAAACACTACTTTGTTGTTAATTTTCCACAACGTCCAGGGGCTCTTCGTGAATTTGTAAATGATATTCTAGGGCCAAATGATGATATTACTCGTTTTGAATATATCAAACGTGCCAATAAGGGAACAGGACCGGTTCTAATCGGTATTGCCCTAGGAGATAAAACAGATTATACGCAGTTTATTTCTCGCTTGGAAGAGTTTGATCCCCAGTACATCAATCTTCATGAAAATGATTCGCTTTATAAAATGCTAGTTTAGGAGGTCATTATGGTGTTTGGTCCAATTGTTTTTATTGGTAGTTTCTTGTTCTTTGTACTGATTGCTTTGATTTTGATTGCTTCAGGGCTATACGTTGTCAAGCAGCAGACGGTCGCTATTATTGAGCGCTTTGGGAAATACCAAAAAACATCTACTTCAGGTATTAACTTTAAAATACCATTTGGAGTCGATGTCATCGCAGCCCGCATTCAATTACGGATGTTGCAAAGTGAAATTGTGGTAGAAACCAAGACGCAGGATAACGTTTTTGTCACAATGAATGTGGCAACTCAATATCGAGTAAATGAAAATAATGTGACGGATGCCTATTACAAGCTCATGCACCCAGAAGCACAGATTAAGTCCTATATTGAAGATGCCCTGCGTTCATCTGTGCCTAAATTGACACTGGATGAGCTCTTCGAGAAAAAGGATGAGATTGCACTTGAGGTACAAAAACAAGTAGCAGAAGAAATGTCAACCTACGGTTATGTTATTGTCAAAACCTTAATTACCAAGGTAGAGCCAGACGCCGAGGTTAAGCAATCTATGAATGAAATTAACGCAGCTCAACGGAAACGGGTTGCGGCCCAAGAATTGGCAGAAGCTGACAAGATAAAAATTGTCACAGCAGCAGAAGCAGAAGCTGAAAAGGATCGCTTGCATGGTGTAGGTATTGCACAACAACGTAAGGCGATTGTAGACGGACTGGCAGATTCGATTCGTGAACTGAAAGAATCAAATGTTAGCCTATCTGAAGAGCAGATTATGTCTATCTTGCTGACCAACCAATACTTGGATACTCTCAATAATTTTGCACAAGGAGGTAATCAAACTATCTTCCTTCCGGGGAATCCGGAGGGGGTCGAAGACATAAGGACGCAAATACTATCATCTCTTAGGGCAAAATGATGGTAAAAAACGAACATTTTACTTGACAAAATAGGTTAAAACATATTATACTAAATTGCACGAATAAAAAAGAAAGGGGTTTCTAATGACTAGTTACGAAAAAGTAGCCGCTGTTGTCGGCTGGGTTCGTGAAAAGAAAATCACAGGTTACCGTATCAGTAAGGAAACAAATGCTCGTGAAATGTCAGTTATCGCTCTTGCACAAGGTCGCGCTAAGATTGACAATATTTCATTTGCAACTGCCTTGGGTTTGATTGATTTTTACGACAAAAACCACAAGAAATTTGAAAACTAATCTAAATGGTTTCATTTAGAGATGTCCAAAAAGAGGAATTTTACGAATTCCTCTTTTTTTAGTCTAAAAAAACTTACCAGCTTTGAAACTGGTAAGTAATAGTCTTCTATGGAATAGATTGAGTTTATCCAAGAAAACGCTGAAGGAATTCACGTGTGCGTTCTTCCTGTGGATTTTCAAAGATTTGTTGAGGGCTGCCTTCTTCGGCGATGACACCCTTATCCATAAAGATAACGCGGTCAGATACGTCACGGGCAAATTCCATTTCGTGAGTTACGATAAGCATCGTCAATCCTGATTTTGCCAAATCTTGCATGGTTTTGAGAACTTCCCCGACCATCTCTGGATCGAGAGCAGAAGTCGGCTCATCAAAGAGGATAACTTCTGGGTCAACAGATAGGGCACGTGCAATGGCCACGCGTTGTTTCTGTCCACCAGAGAGTTGACTTGGTTTGGCTTGCCAGTACTGTTCGGTCATGCCAACCTTGTTGAGATTTTCTTTGGCGATTTTCTCTGCCTCAGCTCGATCTCGTTTCAGTACCGTAGTTTGTGCTACAATGGCATTTTCCAATACATTTAGATTGTTGAAAAGGTTGAAGGATTGGAATACCATACCTAGTTTTTCACGGTAAGTCGTCAAATCATATCCTTTAGCCAAAACATCTTGTCCGTGGTATAGAATCTGTCCTTCTGTTGGTGTTTCCAAAAGGTTGATAGATCGGAGGAAGGTTGATTTCCCCGAACCAGATGAACCGATGATTGAGATAACCTCGCCCTTTTCAACGCTAATAGAGATGTCTTTGAGGACTTGATTTTGTCCGTATGATTTCTTTAGATTTTTGATTTCAAGAATTACATTTTTAGTCATGTGGCACCTCGACTTGCATTTGGTTTGCACCTGTTGTGTATGTATCTGTATCAAAATACTTTTCAACTGCGCGTAAGATACGTGTCACAGTAAAGGTTAGGATGAAGTAGATAATAGCAATAACCGTAAAGGTTTGGAAATATTGATAGGTTTGGGTTGCGACAGTATTTCCTGAGAAATAGAGCTCAACAACTGAGATAACGTTCAATACAGAAGTATCTTTGATATTGATGACAAATTCATTACCAGTCGCTGGTAAGATGTTACGAATAACCTGTGGAAGGACAATCTTACGCATGGTCTGATTATGGGTAAATCCGAGAGCAGTAGCAGCTTCAAATTGGCCCTTATCGACGGCAAAGATACCACCGCGGACAATCTCACTCATGTAGGCACCTGTGTTGATGGATACAATGAAGATAGCGGCAAGTGTGCGGTCAAGATTGAGTCCGAATGCTTGGGCGGTACCATAGTAAATAACCATGGATTGTACAATCATCGGCGTACCACGGAAAATTTCGATGTAGATATTGATAATCCAACCGAGCACTTTTTGACCAATAGCAAGCGCCTTGTTTGCTGCTTTTGGAGCTGTACGGAAGACACCGATGAGGAGACCGATAGCAGTACCGATAATTGTACCGAGGATGGAAATGAGTAATGTCATCCCAGTTCCACGCAGAAGTTGTTGCCAGTTGTTAACAACAATATTCCAAACTTGGGCGAAGAAACTAGGTGTTTCGCCCTCGCTGGCTTCTTCAACGGGCTGGTTTTCAATCATATCATCCATAAGTGCGATTTGCTCTTCTTCTGAAATAGTTGCTAAGACTTCGTTGACCTGAGCGATACGCTCGTCATCTTTGCGCATACCGACAGCAATGGTCACGTCTTCGGCATTGGTTTCAAAACTGTCTGCCAATTCAACCATTTTGAAAGCTTTATTTGCAGCTTCTGCTGTACGACCTTCTGGACGTTCAGAAACATAGGCGTCTATAATGCCAGATTCTAAAGCTTGACGGATTTGTGAGAAATCTCCCATGGCAGTCTGTTTGTTAGCCCCTTCAATTTGGTCAATCAAATCATAGAGGTAAACCCCTTGCTGGGCAGTGATTTTTGCGCCAGCAAAATCTTCCAAGCTGGTTGCGTTTGCGTACTGACTATCAGAACGAACAACCAGGGTAGGAATTGAAGTGTAGTAGCTATCTGAGAAGGCGATTTCTTTCTTGCGCTCTTCTGTCGGGCTCATACCGGCGATAATCATATCGATTTTACCAGATGTAAGAGCAGGGACCAAGCCTTCCCACTTGGTTTTAACAACCAAGAGTTCTTTATCCATGGATGCAGCGATTTTTTTTGCAACCTGAACATCATATCCGTTGGCAAATTGATTGGTTCCCTCAATAGGAACGGCACTGTTGCTATCATCTTCTTGGGTCCAGTTAAATGGTGCATAGGCAGCTTCCATACCGACCCGCAGGTATTCGTCTGCCCGAACCCCTGTTGTTACAGAAAAAACAGCGATTAGGGTCAGCAGAAATATACTGAGTTTACGTTTCATAGTGTCTCCTTTAAAATGCTATTACACCATTTTATTAAAAATTCTGACAAATTTCAATATCCTTGTACTATGAATAGGGAGTTTTTTTATGATATAATGTAGAGAATTGATGAAAAGGAGCTTTTTATGCTATTGGAATTGTTGAAGGCTATATTTTTAGGAATCATTGAAGGGGTAACGGAATGGTTGCCAGTTTCTTCAACGGGGCATTTGATTTTGGTTCAAGAGTTCGTGAAATTAAACCAAAGTAAGAACTTCCTAGAAATGTTTAATATTGTCATTCAGCTAGGAGCAATTCTAGCAGTTATGACTATTTACTTTAAAAAATTGAATCCATTTCAGCCTGGAAAAACCAAGCGTGATATTCAATTGACTTGGCAATTGTGGGCCAAGGTTGTCATTGCCTGTATTCCGTCCATCCTAATTGCAGTCCCGTTGGATAATTGGTTTGAAGCACATTTCAATTTTATGGTACCGATTGCGATTGCTTTGATTGTCTACGGTATTGCCTTTATTTGGATTGAGAACCGTAACAGAGGTATAGAGCCACAGGTGACGGACTTAGCGAAAATGTCTTATAAAACTGCCTTGTTGATTGGGTGTTTCCAGGTCTTAAGCATCGTTCCGGGGACTAGTCGCTCAGGTGCGACCATTCTGGGAGCGATTATTTTGGGGACCAGCCGATCTGTGGCGGCAGATTTTACCTTCTTCCTTGGGATTCCAACCATGTTTGGTTATAGTGGTTTGAAGGCTGTTAAATATTTCTTAGATGGCAATAGCCTGAATATGGAGCAGGTATGGATCTTGCTAGTCGCTAGTGTGACGGCTTACTTGGTATCCTTAGTTGTTATTCGTTTCTTGACAGACTTTGTTAAAAAACATGATTTCACGGTCTTTGGTTACTACCGCATCATTTTAGGGGCGATTTTATTGGTTTATGCCTTTATCACATTTTTATTTTAAGAGCAGGGAGACCTGCTTTTCTTTTGTCTTTCGAGCTTGGTTTTAGTATAATGGTGGAAGATATGTATGAGTATTGAAAATGATCAATCAATTTTAAAAAATTGATGAATCAATGAATGAGGTAGTTATGAAAGTAAAGCAAATTAGTGATTCAACCTTGAAAATCACTATAAAATTAGATGATTTGGAAGAGAGAGGAATGGAACTTTCGGACTTTCTCATTCCGCAAGAAAAGACAGAGGAGTTCTTTTACACTGTTTTGGATGAATTGGATTTACCAATGACTTTCCGAGAAAGCGGTATGCTGAGTTTTCGTGTGACTCCGAAGCCAGATCGGGTGGACATCTTTGTTACCAAATCTGATTTGGATCAGAACTTGAATTTTGATGAATTTACAGATTTGTCGGAACTTGGTGATGTCGCAAGTATGACTCCAGATGAGTTTTTCAAGAGTTTGGAGCAAACCGTTCGTGAGAAAAGTGCACCGGATGCAACAGCTGTTCGTCATTTGGAAGAGGTAGAGCAAGAGGAAGAAGCAGATGAAGAGGAGCAGGAGCGCTATATTTACTATATTTTGGAATTTCCAACGATAGAGGATCTGTTTACTTTTGTTGGTACGGTTGATTATCCAGTAGAAGAATCGGAATTATATAAAATGGATGGTCACTACTACTTGACAGTTCTTATCAATGTAGAAAATCGTTCCAAGCAGTATCCAGGCTACATTCTCTCAAGAATGTTGGAATTTACCAATGATACTAAGTTGACCAGACCTGCTTTACAAGAACACGGAACTTTGATGCTTCCGCTTGCGGCAATTGAGGAGCTTAGGAAGGTTCCGACAGTATGATTCCTTTTGCTCTAAAATACATAATGGTCATTATTACAACCATGGTCATATCAGCCATTGCGACCCCCTTGGTTCGTTTTATGTCCCTGAGGGTTGGAGCAGTTGATAATCCCAATGCACGGCGAATAAATAAGGTGCCCATGCCTTCAGCGGGAGGTCTGGCTATCTTTGTGGCATTTACCATTTCTGTCCTATGGTTTTTACCAGGAATTGTTACCCGTGTCAATTACCATGGCACTTACTTGCATTATATCTGGCCCCTGGTCCTAGCATCCAGCATTATCGTTCTTACGGGATTCATTGATGATGTCAAGGAGTTAAAGCCTGCTCCTAAAATGTTTGGTATTCTAGCTGCAGCGACGATTATTTGGATTTTTACGGAATTTCGTTTTGATAGCTTTAAGATTCCTTTTGGAGGACCTTTCCTTCAATTTCCTGTCTGGCTCTCTTTTCTATTAACGGTCCTTTGGATTGTTTCCATTACGAATGCAGTCAACTTGATTGATGGTCTGGATGGTCTGGTTTCGGGAGTATCGATTATTTCCCTGACAACGATGGGAATTGTGTCTTATTTCTTTTTGCATGATAGCAATATTTTTTTGACCTTAACCATCTTTGTTTTGGTTGCGGCGATTGTAGGTTTTTTACCGTATAACTATAATCCTGCTATCATTTATCTTGGCGATACAGGTGCCCTCTTCATCGGGTTTATGATTGGAGTCTTGTCCCTTCAAGGACTGAAAAATTCGACAGCTGTTGCAGTGGTTACTCCGATGATTATTCTTGGAGTGCCTATTACGGATACTGTAGTAGCCATCATTCGTCGAAAATTGTCTGGGCAAAAAATCTATGAAGCAGATAAGATGCATCTGCATCATCGCTTGCTCTCTCTGGGACTTACTCATCGTGGCACAGTCTTGGTGATTTACGCCATCTCTTTCTTATTCTCCCTGACCTCTCTTTTGCTCAATGTTTCGAGTAGAATAGGGGGGATTCTCCTATTGGTGACCATGGGACTGGGGATTGAGATTCTCTGTGAATTGATTGGCATCTTTGGTATTAATAGAACTCCATTGCTCAATCTTCTTCGGTTTATTGGTAATAGTAGTTACCGTCAAGAAAAAATCGCAAAGTATAAAAAGTGCTGTGAAGAGAAAAAAAGAAAATAAGAATCTTTCTAAACAAGATAAGAGCCGTCAGGCTCTTTTTTTGATATAATATAGTGGATATGGTTAATTAAAATTGTCAGAAAAGACTATTTTATAGATTAACACTCTCTGAAAATCATCATTAACAAGAAAAGAGGCTGGGCTCAAGCCCCGCATCACTTCTCAAAGTTAGCGTCAACATCTCAGCGCAGTAGTGGTTGATTGGGTTTAACAGTCCAGTGGAGTGAAGCTGGGCTCAAGCCCTGTACCGCTTCTCAACGTTAGTGTCAACATCTTAGCGCAGTAGTGGTTGATTGGCAGATTTGTTCGTGTTTTACACTCCAAATCTGACCTAATCAACTGTGCGGGGGTGGGAAAACGAACTCTTCTATGGATGGTCGAGTTCTTTCCCACTCCCAGCTCAACAACTTAAAACTAGGACTTGTTGACGGACTCTTCTATGAATGGTCGAGCTCTTTCCCCACTGCCAAAGTTGAGTCTTATCGGTGTATCTAGTTAGCTTGGTCAGTTAATGTGGTTTTTGAAGAGGACAAAAATGAAAAGGAGCACAGCATGTCAGTATTAGAAATCAAAGACCTTCATGTGGAAATTGAAGGCAAAGAAATCTTGAAGGGTGTGAATTTGACCCTTAAAACAGGTGAAATTGCAGCCATCATGGGACCGAACGGAACAGGGAAATCCACCCTTTCAGCAGCCATCATGGGGAATCCAAGTTATGAAGTTACCCAAGGTGAGATTCTGTTTGACGGTGTCAATATTTTAGAATTAGAAGTCGATGAACGTGCCCGTATGGGTCTTTTCTTGGCTATGCAATACCCGTCAGAAATTCCAGGGATTACTAATGCGGAATTTCTTCGTGCCGCAATGAACGCTGGTAAGGAAGACGAAGACAAGATTTCTGTTCGTGATTTCATTACTAAGTTGGATGAAAAGATGGAGCTCCTTAACATGAAAGAGGAAATGGCAGAGCGCTACCTCAACGAAGGTTTCTCAGGTGGTGAGAAAAAACGCAATGAGATTCTGCAATTACTCATGTTGGAACCAACTTTTGCCCTTCTTGATGAGATTGACTCAGGTTTGGACATCGATGCCCTTAAAGTCGTGTCAAAGGGGATAAATGCTATGCGTGGTGAAGGCTTTGGTGCCATGATTATTACTCACTACCAACGCTTGCTCAACTACATCACTCCTGATGTTGTCCATGTCATGATGGAAGGTCGTGTTGTTCTGTCAGGCGGACCAGAATTGGCACAACGCTTGGAAAAAGAAGGTTATGTCCAAGTCGCAGCAGAGCTTGGCATCGACTACAAAGAAGATGACATTTAAGTCTTTGGAGGAAGCTATGACCAAAGAAAAGATTCAAGAATTTTCAGCCTTGCAGGCAGAACCAACTTGGTTGACAGACCTGCGTCTTAAGGCTTTTGACAAAATAGCAGAGCTGGACTTGCCGGTTATCGAGCGGGTCAAGTTTCACCGTTGGAATCTAGGTGACGGAAGCCTAGCTACAAATGATGAAATCGGGGCAGTTCCAGATTTTACAGCTATCGGTGACAATCCTATGTTGGTTCAAGTTGGCAGCCAAACGATTCTAGAACAGTTGCCGGTTGCCCTTGTAGAGAAAGGTGTAGTCTTTACTGACTTCGCATCGGCTATGGATGTCATTCCAGATGTACTTGAAAAGTATCTCGGCGCTGCCGTAGCCTACGATGAACACAAATTAGCCGCCTATAACACAGCCTATTTTAACGCAACAGCTGTCCTCTACGTGCCAGATAATGTTGAAATCGACCAGCCAGTTGAGGCCCTTTTCTACCAAGACAGCACTAGTCCAGTTGCTTTTAATAAACGTGTCCTCATCATCGCTGGAAAAAATGCCAAGCTTAATTATCTAGAACGCTTTGAAAGTTTGGGCGACGGCGCAGCAACGACTTCAGCCAATATTGTCGTGGAAGTAATCGCCCTTGCTGGTAGCCAAATCAAGTTTGCGGCCATTGACCGCCTTGGCAAGCATTTGGATACCTACCTCAACCGTCGCGGCTATCTCGGAAACGATGCAACGATTGACTGGGCGATTGGTCTGCTCAACGAAGGAAATGTGGTTGCCGATTTGGACAGCGAATTAAAAGGAAACGGTAGCCATGCCAACCTCAAAGTTGTCGGACTGTCATCAGGTCGTCAGGTCCAAGGTGTGGATACGCGCGTGACCAACTACGGTCATAATTCGGTCGGTCACATCCTGCAACATGGGGTTATCTTAGAAAGTGGAACCTTGACCTTCAATGGCATCGGACACATTGTCCGCGGTGCTAAAGGAGCGGATGCCCAGCAGGAAAGCCGTGTCCTCATGTTGTCTGATAAGGCTCGCTCAGATGCTAACCCAATTCTCCTTATCGATGAGAATGAGGTCACAGCTGGACACGCAGCCTCAATCGGTCAGGTGGATCCAGAAGACATGTACTACCTCATGAGTCGTGGTCTGGACCGAGCAACAGCTGAACGCTTGGTTGTTCGTGGTTTCCTAGGCTCTGTTATCACAGAAATTCCTGTTAAGGAAGTTCGTGACCAACTGATTGCCGTGATTGAAGAAAAACTAACAAAGAGATAAGATATGGATTTGGAACGCATTCGCAAGGAATTTTCAATCCTAGACCAAGTTGTTAACGATGAGCCGCTGGTCTATTTGGACAATGCGGCGACCACTCAAAAACCGCAGCAGGTACTAGATGTGCTGGCGGATTATTACCAGAAGGACAATGCCAATGTCCACCGTGGCGTTCACACCCTTTCGGAACGGGCAACTACTCGCTACGAGGCGGCTAGGCAGAAGGTGGCAGATTTTATTCAGGCCAAGTCTAGCAAGGAAATTCTCTTTACCAGAGGAACGACCACTAGTCTTAACTGGGTGGCTCAGTTTGCAAAGGAAATTCTCCAGCCAGACCAGGAAGTGATCATCTCGGTCCAAGAGCACCACTCCAATATCATCCCTTGGCAGCAAGCCTGTCAGCAAACGGGTGCTAAGCTCCGCTATGTGACCCTAAAAGACGGCGAGCTAGACATGGACCATCTGCGGTCGCTACTATCTTCTAAGACCAAGTTCGTCTCCCTGGCCCACGTATCCAATGTCCTAGGTGGCGTGGTTCCTATTGGGGAAATAGCAGAGCTGGTGCATCAAGTCGGTGCCTACTTGGTGGTGGACGGAGCCCAGTCAGTTCCCCACATGGGCGTCAACGTGCAAGAATTAGACGTGGATTTCTATGCCTTTTCAGGTCATAAAATGTTGGGACCGACAGGAATTGGCATTCTCTACGGCAAGGAAGAATTGCTCAATCTCATGTCGCCAGTTGAATTCGGCGGTGAAATGATTGACTTTGTCTATGAGCAGTCAGCTACTTGGAAGGAATTGCCTTGGAAGTTTGAGGCAGGAACGCCCAATATTGCAGGTGCGATTGGTCTGGGAGCGGCCATTGATTACCTGACCGAAATTGGTATGGACGCTATCCAGGCCCACGAGGCAGAACTGGTTGACTATGTCTTTCCAAAATTGCAGGCTATTCCAGGCTTGACCATTTATGGCAGTCAGGACCTGTCCAAGCGGACGGGAGTTATTGCCTTTAACTTGGACGACTTGCATCCACACGATGTGGCAACTGCTCTGGACTATGAAGGTGTTGCTGTGCGGGCAGGCCACCATTGTGCCCAACCGCTTCTCAGATATTTGCAGGTGCCTGCTACTGTACGAGCAAGTTTTTACATTTACAATACCAAGGCTGACTGTGATAAGTTGGTCGAGGCAATCATCAAGACAAAGGAGTTTTTCAATGGCCCTATCTAGATTAGACTCTCTTTATATGGCAGTTGTGTCTGAACACTCCAAGTCGCCTCGTCATCGCGGAAGCTTGGACGGAGTGGAAAAGTTAGAACTCCACAACCCAACCTGTGGCGATGTGATTGAATTGTCCGTCAAGATTGAAAAAGATGTGATTACCGATATTGCTTTTGACGGCGTTGGCTGCACCATTTCAACCGCATCAGCTTCTATGATGACTGAAGCAGTGCTTGGCAAAGAAATCAGTCAGATTCAAGAACTAGCAGAAATCTTCTCACAAATGGTCCGAGGTCAAGAAGACCCACGCCAGAAGGAACTGGGAGACGCCTCCCTCCTCGCAGGTGTTGCCAAATTCCCCCAACGCATCAAATGTGCCACATTACCGTGGAATGCCCTGAAGAAAGCACTGGAACGAAGTGACAGTGCTGAATGAAGGGTAACTGCGACATGAGCGATTTTGGTCGATATTACCAAAATCAGCCAATTAGTAAGCCACTTAGCAAGGTTGATTAGAACCTTGCGTTACTTGGTTAGGAACTTTAGTTCCAACCAAGTTTAGTGTCTTGAAGAAAGCAATCGAACGAAGTGAAGATGCTTACTGAGCATCATCGAATAAACAAAAATGAAAATCATACAGAAAGGATTGTTCAGTTTCTGATTGGAAATGAAATTGAACTCGCCCTAAAAGCTTTTGAAAAAAGATAAATCTCCGCGTGTGTTTGCACACGAAGTCGATTTCCTGTTTTTCATTTGCTTTCTTAAGGGGCTTAGTATCTTATATTATGTCAGAAGAAAGAATTGAACCAACCCCGATTGATCTTGGAGAATACAAATTCGGTTTCCATGACGAGAACGTGGAACTGGTGGCTTCGACAGGTAAGGGTTTGAACGAAGAAGTCATTCGTGAAATGTCCCGTATCAAAGGCGAGCCTGAATGGATGTTGGAATTCCGTTTGAAATCCTACGAAACCTTCAAGAAAATGCCGATGCAGACTTGGGGAGCCGACTTGTCTGAGCTGGATTTTGATGACATTGTCTATTACCAAAAACCGTCAGATAAGCCAGCACGCAGCTGGGATGATGTACCAGACAAAATCAAGGAAACCTTTGAACGCATCGGTATTCCAGAGGCCGAGCGTGCCTACCTAGCAGGTGCTTCTGCCCAGTATGAATCAGAAGTGGTCTACCACAACATGAAGGAAGAGTACGACAAGCATGGCATTATCTTTACGGATACCGACACGGCTCTCAAGGAACATCCAGAACTCTTCAAAAAATACTTTGGAAAACTTGTTCCGCCGTCAGATAATAAACTAGCTGCCCTCAACTCAGCGGTTTGGTCAGGTGGAACCTTCATCTATGTACCAAAAGGTGTCAAGCTGGATATTCCACTCCAAACCTACTTCCGTATCAACAATGAAGGAACAGGTCAGTTTGAACGCACCCTCATCATCGTAGATGAAGGGGCAAGTGTTCACTACGTAGAAGGCTGTACGGCACCGACCTACTCAACGGCAAGTCTTCATGCAGCGATTGTGGAAATCATCGCCCACGAAGGTGCCTATATGCGTTATACCACCATTCAGAACTGGTCAGACAATGTCTATAACTTGGTAACCAAGCGTGCCCGTGCCGAGAAAAATGCCACAGTTGAGTGGATTGACGGCAACCTCGGTGCCAAGACGACCATGAAATACCCAGCGGTTTACCTAGAAGGTGAAGGGGCACGTGGAACCATGTTGTCCATTGCCTTTGCCAACAAGGGTCAGGTACAGGATACCGGTGCTAAGATGATTCACAACGCCCCACGCACCTCATCTTCTATCGTGTCCAAATCCATTGCCCGTGGTGGTGGAGAAGTCAACTACCGTGGTCAAGTCACTTTTGCGAAAAACTCAGCCAAGTCTATCAGCCACATTGAGTGTGACACCATTATTATGGATGATATTTCCAAATCAGATACCATTCCATTTAATGAAATCCACAACTCACAAGTGGCCCTCGAACACGAAGCCAAAGTATCAAAAATCTCAGAAGAACAGCTCTACTACCTCATGAGCCGTGGCTTGTCCGAGTCCGAAGCTACAGAGATGATTGTCATGGGCTTTGTTGAACCATTCACAAAAGAACTCCCAATGGAATACGCAGTCGAACTCAACAGACTGATTGCCTATGAGATGGAGGGTTCAGTGGGATAGTTTGCCGCGAACTTGAACAGCTTTAAAGCTGTTCAAGCCCGTCAAACTCCCCACTGAAGTAGGAGATGAGGAGCGACGGCAGTAGCTCTTCTTTATAAATTGACGAATGGAATTGTTACCTTCCACGCTCGTCATTTTCTGTCAGGAACTCTCACCAACTCACTCTCCAACCGAGGCTGGAGATAAGGAGTAGCGGTTGTCACTCTACGATAAAAAAATAGTATGTCGAAAATCGTTCGACATACTATTTTTTTATAATTTTTTCATTGACATAGCGGACAAATTGATTCCACCAAGAGAATGGCCAGGATGCTTCTTTCATATCGCTAGGGATAATCATATCGACACCAGTTTGCTCGGAAATATAACCTTTTCCAATGAGATCTTGATCTTTCAGTTGTAGTTTGCTGACCAAGGTCCCTGCTTTGAGGGGAGCATCAATTTCTTTGATATCCGTTGTGAAAGTTGCGGTGGGGACATTATCAGTTTGATTTCGTTGAACAACAGTTAAATCTGCTGCTGCAACAACAGGACTTGTTTCTTTTTCACCGTTGAAAACCTTTATCTTACTATCTCCAAAGGCTTCACTTTTTTTTACTAGTGTAACAAGCGAAAAGTTAGAATAAACATAGTTCATCAAATCATTTGTCGCGACAAAGCGATTTTCTGGAGAGGTCAGCCCATCATTGGCATTCAATACTACTGTGATAATGCGCATACCAGCTTGTTGAGTTGTTGCAAGAAAACTTGAACCAGCCGAGTTTGAGGTCCCTGTTTTTAAGCCGTCCACCCCTCCACGAGCGTGAGTGCCGTCGCTCAGCATTTGGTTGGTACTATAGTAAGTGTAGCCGCCAAAATCGTAGGCGTTTAGCGAGGTAATGTCGAGTACCTGAGGATAGTCGAGTATTAATCGTCTTGCGATGATAGCAACATCTAGGGCTGAAAACATATTTACATCTTCAGGACTGGAACCTGGATAAATATTTTCACCCAAGTCGGTATTATCTAGCCCGGATACATTGACAATTTTTGTATCGGTAATTCCCCATTCTTGGACTTTTGCCTTCATTCGATCCACGAATGCAGCTTCGCTACCGGCTATTTTTTCTGCCAGAGCAATAATAGCACTGTTGGATGATGTTATTAAAGAAGCGTTTAATAGGTCTCTTACAGAATAGGAGCGTTCATCTAGATTGACATTGCTTAATTCAGTATTAGAAGTGAGGCTATAGGGATAATCAGAAATATCTACCATAGTATCTAAAGTGATTTCCCCCTTTGCCAGTGCTTCGTAGACCAGGTAAATGCTCAATGTCTTACTGATAGAAGCAATGCTTGCTTTGGTTTCGGCATCTTGCTCATACAAGATTTTGCCGCTACTTACTTCAACCGCGATAGCATGCTTGGCTGCAACAGAAAAATCTTCTGCCAAAATAGGTGTGGAAGTTAAAAAAACAGCAAGGATTGTAGTGAGTGTTAGTAAAAGTTTACGCATAATCATTCCTTTTTGGGGTATTTTATTCTATTATATCACAAGAAATGTGAGAAAAATTTGGAAAAAACATGTAAAAAATGAGAAAATGATGAAAAAATATGTTTTTACAAAATTTTCTGACAAAAAGACTTTATTTAAGAAAAATTTATGATATAATGATTTTTATAAGACATAGTAATAAGTGTCAAACAAAAAGAAAACAGAGGTGTTTTATGAAAAAGACAACGAAACTTTTTGCACTTGCAGGTGTGACTCTCCTTTCAGCATCTGTTCTTGCAGCATGTGGTTCAAAACAATCAGGTGCAGCAAAACAGGAATTGTCATTCCCGGCTGAAGTAAAACAAGATGGAACAGCAGTCGCAGATGCTCAATTGAAATATGCTTGGGTATCTCCTACAACTTCATCAGGTCTTTTAATTGATGAGTTGACTGAGAATACTACTGATTCAACATTTGGTGGTATGGTTGATATTTCAATGTTCGGTTACGACGGAGAACGTAAGTTGGACGACTCAGGTCTTGCCAAGGCTGAATTTGATGTAAAAGGCAAGAAAATCACAGTCAGCTTGACTGGTAAGGATTACAAGTGGTCAGATGGTGAGCCATTCACAATCAACGACTACATCTTTACAATTAAGTCGATGGCAAGCAAAGACTATACAGGTATTCGTTTTGATGATAAATTCTTGAATATTGAAGGTATGCAAGAATTTGTTGATGGAAAAGCATCAGACATCTCTGGTATTAAGAAAGTTGATGACTATACAGTAGAATTAACTGTAAAAGAAATGTCACCTTCAATGATGTATGCAGGTGGTGATGTCCCAGCCTATATCCAACCAGAACACATCTATAAAGACATCCCTGTTGCAGACTGGGAAAAGAGCGAATACTCACGTACTGCGAAGCTTGTTGGTATGGGGCCGTGGAAGATTAAGGAAATCGTCAATGGTGAGTCTATCACTTACGTACCAAACGAATACTTCTTCAAGGGTACGAAACCAAAAACAAGCTCATTGAAGATTGACATCGTATCTCCTGATACTATTGTTTCTGAAATGAAAGCGGGGAATTATGATATCGCAGAAATGCCGGTTGATCAGTTAGATTCATATAAGGATGCTTCTAACTTGAATATCGTTGGTCAGTTAGAGTCGTCTTATGAGTATATCTCGTTTAATTTTGGTAAATATGACGAAGCAGCTGGTAAGAACGTTATGGATGAAAATGCCAAGATGAATGATGTGAAACTTCGTCAAGCGATTGCCTATGCGATTGATACCAAGACAGCTGGTAAGTCATTATACAACGGTCTTTACCACCCTGCAAAATCATTGATTATCTCATTCTTCGGCGATATTCATGATTCAGAGTTGGAAGGCTATTCATACAATCCTGAAAAAGCGAAAAAGCTTTTGGATGAAGCTGGCTACAAAGATGTAGATGGTGATGGTATCCGTGAAGGCAAAGATGGTAAGGCATTCAAGATTACCTTTGCGGCTCGTAAACGTACTGAAGCTAACGAAGCGCTTGTACAACAATACATTGCTTGGTGGAAAGAAGTTGGCTTGAATGTCGAACTTTACACAGGACGTATAGTTGAAGGTAAGTCGTTCTATAACTCAGTTCAGGCTAATGATGCTGCTATTGATATGTATGCTGGTGGATGGTCAACAGGTTACGATCCAAACCCAAGTGGTCTATGGG